>JBBIQI010000201.1:0-5972 GCA_037442465.1 Burkholderiales bacterium | reverse complement strand
CTTGCTTCGCAAGTTAGCCTACGCCGCAACGACCCAATGTAGCCGGGTCGTTGTGAGTCCCGTGCGTCTACCAGTTCCGCCATCCCGGCTGTGTTCAAAGAGCGCAGCGGGCCTGCGCAGCCCCGCTCGGGCGGCGGATTATCCGCGAAAGCGCTGCGCCGGCCAAACTGCGTCAGATCACGATCTGCGTGCCGATCTCGATCACGCGGCCGGGCGGCAGGCGGAAGAAGTCCGACGCCGGCTGTGCGTTGCGGCTCATCCACGCGAACAGGCGCTTGCGCCAGCGCGCCATGCCGCCGCGCCGGTCGGGGATCAGCGTTTCGCGCGACAGGAAAAACGAGGTCTGCTCGGGGATCAATTCGAAGTCGTAATGACGCGACAGCAGCTTCGCGATGTCGACGATGTCGTACGAATCGTGGAAACCGCGGTGCAGCGCGACGTGATAGCAGCCGTCGCCGAGGTCGCGGATGCGGGCGGCGCCCTCCGGCGGCACATGCGGCTCGTTCTCCGCGACCGCGGTCAGGAAGATCAGCCGCTCGTGCATCACTCGGTTGTGCTTGAGGTTGTGCAGCAGCGAAACCGGGATCAGGTCGAGCACCGGCGTCATGAACACGGCCGTGCCCTCCACCCGCTGCGGCGGATAGGTCGTCAGACTCTTCAGGAAAGGCTCGAGCGCGATGCCGCTGCGCTTCAGCTCGCTGCGCACGAGTTCGCGGCCACGGTACCAGGTCGCGAGCAGCGTGAAGATCGCCGCCGCGAACGCGAGCGGAAACCAGCCGCCGTGCGGAATCTTCGCCGTGTTCGCGGCGAGGAACAGCACGTCGAGCAGCGCGAGCGGGGCGAAAACGAGCAGCACGCGCTGCGCCGGCCAGGCCCAGCGCCACGCGGCGACGAAGGCGACGCCAAGCGTCGTGATCACCATCGTGGAGACGACCGCCACGCCGTATGCGGCGGCCAGGTTCGACGAGCTGCCGAACGCGAGCACCAGCGCGATCACTGCCGCGAACAGCAGCCAGTTCACGACCGGCACATAGATCTGGCCGGCTTCGGTGGCGGAGGTGAACTCGATCGTCGTGCGAGGTGCCAGTCCCAGCTTGATCGCCTGGCTGGTCAGCGAAAACGCGCCCGAAATCACGGCCTGCGACGCGATCACCGTCGCCGCCGTGGCCAACAGAACGAGCGGAAGCTGCAGCCAGGCCGGCGCGAGCAGGAAGAACGGATTGCGCGCGGCTTCTGCATCGGCGAGCACGAGCGCACCCTGGCCGAAATAGTTCAGCAGCAGGCTCGGCATCACCAGGCCGAACCACGCGCGCGCAATCGGTCGGCGGCCGAAATGCCCCATGTCGGCGTACAGCGCCTCGCCGCCGGTGACGGTCAGGAACACGGCGGCGAGCACGACCAGCGCCAGCGCCGGGTCGCGCAGCGCGAACGCGAGCGCGTGCGCGGGTTCGAGCGCGCGCAGCACGTCCGGATGACGCGCGATCTGCAGCGCGCCGAGCACGGCGAGCACGGCAAACCACAGCAGCATGATTGGGCCGAACAATCCGCCGATCTGCGCCGTTCCGCGCCGCTGGACGAGAAACAGCGCGACCAGGATCGCGATCGCCGCCGGCGGCACGTAGTCCTTTGCGGCCGGCGTGACCAGTTCCAGGCCCTCGACGGCGGACAGCACGGAGATCGCCGGCGTGATGACGCTGTCGCCGTAGAACATCGCCGCGCCGGCGAGCCCCACGCCGATCGCCGCGCCGCGCCAGCGTCCTTCGGCCGGCATCTGCCGCAGCACGAGCGCCAGCAGCGCAAGAATGCCCCCCTCGCCCTGATTGTCAGCCCTGAGCACGAGCAGTACGTACTTGATCGAGACCACCAGCGTGATCGCCCAAAAAATCATCGACAACACGCCGTAGATGCCGGCCGGGTCGATGCCGACGCCGTGCGCACCGGTGAGGCTCTCGCGGAACGCGTACAGCGGACTGGTGCCGATGTCGCCGTAGACCACGCCGAGCGTGGCGAGCAGCAGCCGGGCAGCGGGGCGGCGTTCGGTTTCGTCGTCGCTGGTCGTCGCGACAGGGCCGTTCACGGGCATGTGTTCAAGCCGCGCCGGCGTCGGCCGCGCAGGACGCGGCCGATGCGGCGAAAGAGCAAGTCGTGGACAAGGCGGACGCGGCGGCGCGACGGCCGGGCGCGATCAGATCTCGAGGTTGTCGATCAGCCGGGTGGCACCGAGCTTGGCCGCGGCCAGCACGACCAGCGGTTCGCCCGCGGCCACCTCTTCATGCGCCGGCGCCTTCAGGTCGCGCTGGCGGCGCACCGACACGTAGTCGACCTTCCAGCCGGCGCCGATCAGCTCGCCGATCGCGTCGCGCTCCACCAGCGGCAGGTCGTGCTCGCCGGCGCGGATGCGGTCGCGCACCGCGTTCAGCGTCCGGTACAGCCGCGGGGCCTCGCGCCGCTGCTCGGGCGACAGGTAGCGGTTGCGTGACGACAGCGCCAGGCCGTCCGCGTCGCGCACCGTCTCGTGCGGGATGATTTCGGTCGGCAGCGCGAACTGCCGGCACATGTTGCGCACGATCATCAACTGCTGATAGTCCTTCTTGCCGAACACCGCCACGCGCGGCTGCACGCACGAGAACAGCTTCAGCACCACGGTGGTGACGCCGACGAAGAAGCCGGGGCGGAACTCGCCTTCGAGGATGTCGCCCAGATCGTGCGGCGGCGAGACGCGAAACTCCTGCGGCTCTGGGTACATCTCTGATTCGTTCGGGGCGAACAGCACGTAGACCTTGTTCTGCTTCTGCAGCTTGTCGATGTCCTCGGCCAGCGTGCGCGGGTACTTGTCGAAGTCCTCGTTGGGGCCGAACTGCAGCCGGTTGACGAAGATCGACGCCACCACCGGGTCTCCGTGCTGGTGCGCCATGGCCATCAGCGCCAGATGCGCGTCATGCAGGTTGCCCATCGTCGGCACGAACGCGATGCGCAATTGCCCGCGCAACTGGTCGCGCAGCTCCTGGATCGTGTGAACGACTTTCATCGCGGGCCTCCGCAGGTCGCCGGTCGCTGGCCGGCGACCGCAAGCAAATGGCGGCGGATTGTAGGGGAGTCGGGAGTCCGGAGTCGGGAGTCGGAAGTCGGGAGTCGGGAGTCAAGCGCACCCTCATGCGTTGTCATTCCGAGCCGTAGGCGAGGAATCTCCGCCGGCGCAGCGTTCGAGATTCCTCGCTTCGCTCGAAATGACAGGGCGGCGTCATCCCGAGCGAATGCGAGGGATCTCGGCTTCACGAGCGGCCGAGCTCCGTCGGGTGGATCGTAACGCGCGACGCTCGCCGTGACCTCCGTGGTCTCCGTGGGAAGCGGATTGCCCTTCGCACCGCTGTGTTGTTGCCACGGAGAACACGGAAGAAGGCGGAGATTTTCGCTCTCGTGCGCCGGCCGGCAGGCAAGGCGTCCATGTATGACGGGCTTTGTCGGCGCGCCGCATCGGCATCGCCCGACTCCCGACTTCGGACTCAATAGCTGTGCTCGGGCCCCGGGAAGCTGCGGTCCTTGACTGCGGCCACGTACGCTTCGATCGCCGCGCGAATGCTCGCCGCGCCGGCCATGAAGTTGCGCACGAAACGCGGCCGGCGGCCCGGATACACGTCCAGCATGTCGTGCAGCACCAGCACCTGGCCCGAGCAGTCGGCGCCGGCGCCGATGCCGATCGTCGGGATCGCGAGCGACCGCGTGACCTCGGCGGCAAGCGCCGCCGGCACGAGCTCCAGCACGAGCATCGTTGCGCCGGCCTCGGCAAGCGCGAGCGCGTCGCGCTTCAGTTGCGCGGCGGCCTCTTCCGTCCTGCCCTGCACGCGGTAGCCGCCGAGCGCGTGGATCGACTGCGGCGTCAGCCCCAGATGCGCGCACACCGGGATGCCGCGCGTCGTCATCCGCCGCACGGTCGGCGCGAGCCACGCGCCGCCTTCGAGCTTGACCATCTGCGCGCCGGCGGCCAGCAGCCGCGCGGCGTTGTCGTAGGCGGCGAGCGGCGACGCCTGGTAGCTGCCGAAAGGCATGTCCGCGATCAACCAGGCGCGGCGCGCGGTGCGCGCGACGCACTGCGTGTGGTAGGCGACGTGCTCGACCGTCACCGGCAGCGTCGAGCGCTCGCCCTGGATCACCATGCCGAGCGAATCGCCGACCAGCAGCACGTCGACGCCGCAGTCGTCAAGCAATGCCGCGAAGCTCGCGTCGTAGCAGGTCAACATCGCGATCGGCTCGCCGCGCGCGTGCATTTCGAGCAGGCGCGGCAGCGTGACCGGCTTGCGTTCGGCGGGCGGGGGCGGGGTGTGTGCGCTCATCGGATCACCTGTGTGCGGCGTGCCGCGCGCGTGCGCGGGCGCGGTCCGACGATATCAAGCGGCGAGGTTGAAGTACTCGCGCCGCCCGCGCATGCGTTCGATGCGCGCGAGCAGCAGCTCGAAGTCGGCGTCGCGTTCGATCGGGTTCAGGTTTTCGGTGTTGACGACCAGCACCGGCGCGGCGTCGTACTGGTGGAAGAAGCGCGCGTAACTCTCGGACAGTGCGCGCAGGTAGCTCTCGGTGATGCCCGCTTCGTAGGCGTTGCCGCGCCGGCCGACGCGCTCGATCAGCGTCTCCGGCGGCGCCTGCAGGTAGACCACCAGGTCGGGCGCGGCCGCCTGCGGCGCGAGCTGCGCGAGGATCCGCTCGTACAGTGCGAGTTCGTCGTCGGCGAGCGTGAGCCGCGCGAACAGCGGATCCTTTTCGAGCAGGAAGTCGGCGATCACCAGCGAGTGGAACAGGTCGAGCTGCCGCAGTTCCCGCAACTGGTGCACCCGCTGGAACAGGAAAAACAGCTGCGTCGGCAGCGCGAAGCGTGCGCGGTCGCTGTAGAAGCGCTCCAGGAAAGGGTTCGCCTCCGGCTGCTCCAGCAGCAGTTGGCCGCTCGTGTGCGCGGCGAGGCGGCGCGCAAGCGAGGTCTTGCCGGCGCCGATCGGACCTTCGATGACGATGTGCCGCAGGCGTTGCGCGCCGAGCCTCATGTCGAGCGGAAGATGAAGTACACGGCGCCCAGCAGACACAACGCGGCCCACAGGTAGTCGAGCCGCAGCGGCTCCTTCATGTACAGCACCGCGAACGGAACGAACACCGAAAGCGTGATCACCTCCTGCAGGATCTTGAGCTGCCCGACCGAATACGCGGTGTAGCCGATGCGGTTGGCGGGCACCTGCAGCAGATACTCGGCCAGCGCGATGCCCCAGCTCACGAGCGCGGCCACCCACCACGGCTTGTCGTTCAGGTTGCGCAGATGCGCGTACCACGCGAACGTCATGAAGACGTTCGAGGCGACGAGCAGCAGGGTGGTCTGCGCCAGTACCGGCATCGCTCGCTGCGCCGGTCAGGGCTGCGGGGCGGCGGCCTCGAAACGCTCGACGCGCTGATCGGCGACCGCGTCGAGGAACTTCGCCGCCGGTCCCAGCCCCGGCAGCACGATGTCGGGCGCCAGGTCGAGCAGTGGCCGCAGCACGAAGGCGCGTTCGTGCATGCGCGGATGCGGCAGCGTCAGCGGCGTGCTGCGCACGATCAGATCGCCGACGAGCAGCAGGTCGAGGTCGACCTTGCGCGGCGCGTTGCGGAGCGCACCACGCCGTTTGCGCCCGAGCATCATCTCGATGTCCAGCAGGTGCAGCAGCAGGCCGTACGGCTCCAATTCGGTGTCGATCGCCGCCACCGCGTTGATGAAGTCGGGCCCAGGCGCGTCGATCGGCGCCGTGCGGTAGTAGGGCGAGACGGCGACGAACTCGGAGCGCTCGATCGACTTCAGCGCTTCGACCGCCGAGTCGAGCGCGGCGACGAGGTCACCCTGGTTCGCTCCCAGCCCGATGTAAGCGCGTCGCTTCAACGATCTGCCCTCACTGTGGTGCGGCGGTGCGCGCCGCCCCCCCCCCACCCCCGCCGCGGCGGCCCCGGCGCGGGCCCCG
>JBBIQI010000200.1:5806-6065 GCA_037442465.1 Burkholderiales bacterium | reverse complement strand
GATCGCCTTGACGACGTTGCCCGGCTTGATCGGCTGGCCGCGCGCCTCGGTCCAGCAGTCGACGTCGATCAGCGTGCGCGCCCGCAGCATCATCGCCAGCGGCGCGTAGCGCCGGTTCTCGCCATCGACGAGTTGGTCCTCGCCGGGACGGTCGGCCCAGGTGCCCTCGACCGTCATCACCTTCCGGAAACGCTTGAACACGTCCTTGATGCCCGAGGGCATCGGCTGGATGAAGCGCATCTGCATGGCCGAGACCTTC
>JBBIQI010000200.1:0-5796 GCA_037442465.1 Burkholderiales bacterium | reverse complement strand
GTGGCGAGGTAGGCGCGCAGCGGGCCGAAGACGTCGCGCAGCCGCTGCACCGCCTCTTCGATCACGCCCTGGGTGCTGCCCCAGCCCACGACCAGCAGGTCGCCCTCGGCGTCGCCGAATACCGGCGGCGTCTTCAGCGTCTTCTGCAAGGCGGCGAGCTTGAGGCTGCGCATGCGCAGACCTTCCTCGTTGATCGCCGGGTCGTACGCGACCTTGCTGGCGCGGTCGTGCGCCAGCCCCGTCACCGTGTGCATGCCGCCGGGCTGGCCGGGGACAAAGCGGCGCGCAATCCCGGTCACGGGATCCCAGTCGTAGGGCTTGGCACCTTCGGGCACGGGCGTCTGGTCGATCGGCGGCGCCAGCCAATCCTCCGAGAAGTTCGGCCGCGGAAACGGCTGCTGCGCGGTGGCCAGGCTCGCGTCCGACAGCACGACGACGACCGTATTGAAGGTCTCGGCGATCTTGCGCGCGGTGATCATCGAATAGAAGCAGTCCTCGATGCCGGTCACCGCCAGCACGACTTTCGGTGCGTCGCCATGGCTGCCGTAGATCGAGGTCAGCAAGTCGGCCTGCTCGACCTTGGTCGGCTGTCCAGTGCTGGGTCCGCCGCGCTGCACGTTGACGACCACCAGCGGGATCTCGGCCATCACCGCCAGCCCGATGCCTTCCTGCTTCAGGGAGTAGCCGGGGCCCGAAGTGATGGTCACCGCGCAGCGGCCAGCGTACGAGGCGCCGATCGCGAACGCGCAGGCCGCGATCTCGTCCTCGGCCTGATGCACGATGCCGCCGACGCGCTCGAAGATGTCGGACAGGTAGTGCGACGCCGAGGTGGCCGGCGTGATCGGGTACATCGCGCAGATGTCCATGCCGGAGGCGACCACGCCGAGCGCGATCGCCGTGTTGCCGTTGACGACGATCTGCGGCACCTTCGCTTTCTGCGCCGGAATCGCGTACTTGAAGTCGAGGTTGGCCTCGCCCCACGCGAAGCCGGCTTCGAGCAGACGGACGTTGGCGTCGATGACCTGCCGGTCCTTCTTGCCGAAGGTGAGCGCGATCTGCTCGCGCGCCAGCTGCAGGTCCAGGCTGTAGATCCTGCACAGCATGCCCAGCACGAACATGTTCTTGCCGCGCCGCGCGTCGCTCATCAGCGCGCGGCACTCGCGCTCCAGCGGCACCTCGTAGACGCGGTAGCCGGCGTCTTTCAGCGCGGCGACCGTGTCCGTGTAGGACCGGGCGATCACCGGGTCGCGGTGTTCGGCCCACATGCTTTCCAGAAGGATCGTCGCGCCCTTCTTCAGTTCGCCGGCCCGCACGCGGCCGAGCAGCACCTGCTCGTTGAAGGCGACGGCCAGATCCGTCTCGTCGCCGCCGTTGGTCACGCGCTGCGAGCCGATGCGGATGCGGATGCCACTGGCGCCCGCGATGCTGCGCGCCGGCGGCTGGATCTCCGCGGGGATGATCTCCACCGTCCAGATGCCGTTGCCACTGCGCGCGGCGATCGCGGCGAGCGACTGGCCGCAGCGTTGCGCGCCCTCGCCCGAGTCGCTGATCACTTCGACGATGTGTTCTTTCAGCACGGTCGCCGTCTTGGCGACGGGTGAGTCGAGGACTGCGGCGTTCATCGGGTTGACCTTCCGTCGCCCCGGCGGCGGCCGGGGCCTGGTTGCGAGCGCATCGACCCGGGCGCTCGCCCCGGATCAAGTCCGGGGCCGGCTTCGCGCCGGGGCAGCGTGCGAGCGAGCGGTCTGGTGCTCATCGAGCCAACCGCAGGCGGGCGAAGCCGTGTTCCGCGCGCGCAATGCCGAACGGCCCGGCGCCGTCCTCGGTTGCGTAGGCCGCGTCGCTGTCGCGCAGACCCAGATAGGCCTTGATGCTGCGCGCGGCCTTGCGGCCGGCGCCCATCGCCTGGATTACGGTGGCCGCACCGGTGACGATGTCGCCGCCGGCGTACACGCCCGCGATCGAAGTGGCGAGGTTCTCGTCGGTTTCGATGTAGCCGCGCTTGTTCAACTTCAGCCTTGAGGTCTGTCCCAGGATCGGATTGGCGTGGGTGCCGATCGCGAACACGACCATGTCGCACTCGAACTCGAACTCGCTGCCGGCGACCGACACCGGCCGCCGCCGGCCCGACTCGTCCGGCTCGCCCAGCTCCATCTTCACGCAGCGCAGCGCGCGCACGTTGTTGTCCGCATCGCCGACGATCTCGACGGGGCTGGTCAACCAGTTGAAGTCCACGCCTTCCTCTTCGGCGTGATGGATCTCCTCGATGCGCGCCGGCGCCTCCTTTTTGGAGCGCCGGTAGATGCAGTGCACGCTCTCGGCGCCGAGCCGCAGCGACACGCGCAGCGCGTCCATCGCGGTGTTGCCGGCGCCGATCACGGCCACGTGCTTGCCCGGCTGCAGCGGCGTGTCGAAGTTCGGAAAATCGCGCGCCCGCATCAGATTGCAGCGCGTGAGCAGCTCGTTGGCCGACAGCACCCCGTTCAGCGACTCGCCGGGGATGCCCATGAAACTCGGATAACCGGCGCCGGTGCCGATGAACACCGCATGAAAACCCATCTCGGTGAGCATCTGCTCGATCGTGAACAGCCGCCCCACCAGCGTGTTGCACTCGAAGCGCACGCCCAGCCGTTTGAGTTTGTCGATTTCGGCGTCGATGATCTCGTTGGGCAGGCGGAAGTCCGGAATGCCGTACTTCAGCACCCCGCCCGGCGTGTGGAACGCCTCGTACACGACCACATCGCAACCGGCCTTGGCCATGTCGGCGGCGCAGGCCATTCCGGCCGGGCCGGCGCCGACGATGCCGATGCGATAGCCGCTGGGTTCGATGTAGGGAACGTTGGCCCAGCCCTCGGCGATCGCCATGTCGCCGATGAAGCGTTCGAGCCGGCCGATCGCCACCGGCTCGAGCTTGGTGCCCGGCTGGCCGACCGTGCACACGCCTTCGCACTGGTTTTCCTGCGGGCAGACACGACCGCACACCGACGGCAGCAGGTTGGTGTCGGTGATGATGTCGTACGCGCCGTGGTAGTGCTTTTCGGTGATCTTGCGGATGAAACCGGGAATGTCGATGCCGACCGGGCAGCCGCGCACGCAAGGTTCGTCGGCGCACTGCAGACAGCGCTCGGCTTCGCGCAGCGCTTCTTCCAGGCGGTAGCCGCACGATACCTCGTCGAAGTTGCGCACGCGTTCGCGCGGATCCTGCTCGCGCACCGGCGTGCGCTCCTGCGGGAGCGTGCGGATGGTCTTCTTCTTCGTTGCCATGGCTCAGCCATCGGTCGAAGGCCGGTCGAGCTGCAGCACCGCCGACTCAAGTTCGCCGGCGGCGTCGCCGCGCAGCCGGCACGACGCCTGAAAGCGCTCGAGCGCTTCACGCTCGGCGCGCTTGTAGCGGACCAGCCGCGCCATCAGGTCGTCGAAGTCGACTTGATGGCCGTCGAAGTCGGGTCCGTCGACGCAGGCAAACTTGACCTGGTCGCCGACCTTGACGCGGCAGCCGCCGCACATGCCGGTGCCGTCGACCATGACCGGATTCAGGCTGACGATCGTGCGGATGCCGTGCGCGCGCGTGACCTCGGCGCAGCCTTTCATCATGATCGGCGGGCCGATCGCGACGACTTCGTCGATGTCCTTGTGCGCGGCGATCGCCTGCTTGATGCCCTCGGTGACGAGCCCCTTGATGCCGGCCGAGCCGTCATCAGTGCAGACGATCAGCTCGTCGCACACGGACGCGAACTTGTCTTGCCAGAACATCAGGTCGCGGTTGCGGAAGCCGATCACGCCGATCACGTAGGCGCCGCTTTGCTTGTGCGCGCGCGCCTGCGGAAACACGGGTGCGACGCCGAGTCCGCCGCCGACGCAAACGACCTTTCTTGCGCTGCCGATATGACTCGGGATCCCCATCGGACCGACCAGCGCGTACAGGGTTGTGCCCGCGCGGCAGTTGCGCTGCATTTCCTTGGTCGTCTTGCCGACCGCCTGGATCACCAGCGTGATCGTGCCGCGCGCCGCGTCGAAGTCCGCGATCGTCAGCGGGATCCGCTCGCCGTGCTCGTGCTCCATCACGATGACGAACTGGCCGGGCTTGGCCGCCCGCGCCATCAGCGGATGCTCCACCTCGAGCAGGAAAGTGACGTCGGAAAAGTCCTGACGCGCGACGATTCGGTATTCGCTGGCGGGCGCGCTGTGCGGCATCGTTGCTCCTCGGTGGCGCCGGCGTCGCGTCGCCGGCCGACTCGTACGCGGTGCATCCGAGCGCGAACGTAGACGGATCGCGCGCGCGGGCCTTGATCCGCCGCAAAGGTCGGTGTCGCTGCGACGGCAGGGCGCTCGTCGGACGATCCGCTGCGGCCGACCGCGATCCGCCCCGCGAACCGCACACCGCGCCCGACAGGAATACGGATCGGCCAAGCGCGACGGCTGCCGCGCCGCCGCCAAGCGCGGATTCAATGCGTGTGCGCGCGCCTCGCCCGCTGGCGGGTGCGGCGCCGAGCGGCCAGAGTCGCGGCCGCGGCAAGCGCGGGGCTCAGCGCAGCGAGGCGTTGATCTTCGCGAGCAGGGCCGCGCCAGGGCACAACTGCGCTTCGGCCAGCCGATTCAACGGTTCCTCGACGGTGTTCAGGCGCGCGTGCAGATCGCGCGCGGTCGGGTCGACGTACAGCAAGCCGGTGACGATCTCGCCGCGCGCCTGGTGCGACTGCACGTGGTCGAGCGCCGCGAGCCGGTCGCCGGGATCGTGGCCCAGGGCGAGCTTGCGCAGCCGCAGCAGACTGCCGTCGTGCTGAGTGATTTCGATGACTTCGCCGGGCGCGTGGTCGGTGGCGATGGTGTCGCGCCTGGCGATGAAGTCGAGCCGGTTGACCGCATCGTTGTGGCTGCGCACGTAGTCGTAGCTCTTGGTGCTGCCGTCGTGGTTGTTGAATGCGACGCACGGACTGATCACGTCGATGAAAGCGGCACCGCGGTGATGCAGCGCCCCTTTGATCAGCGGCACGAGCTGCGCCTTGTCGCCGGAGAATCCGCGCGCGACATATGTCGCGCCCATCTGCAGCGCGAGCGAAACCAGATCGATCGGCGCATCGGCGTTGACCGCGCCGCGCTTGGACCTGGAGCCCGCGTCGGCCGTCGCCGAGAACTGCCCCTTGGTCAGTCCGTAGACGCCGTTGTTCTCGACGATGTAGGTCATGTTCACACCGCGACGCATCAGGTGCACGAACTGCCCGAGCCCGATCGACGCCGAGTCGCCGTCGCCGGACACGCCGAGGTACAGCAGCGAGCGGTTGGCCAGATTCGCACCGGTGGCCACCGACGGCATGCGCCCGTGCACCGAGTTGAAGCCGTGCGAATTGCCCAAGAAGTAATCCGGCGTCTTCGACGTACAGCCGATGCCCGAAAGCTTGGCGAGCCGGTGCGGTTCGATGTCGAGCTCCCAGCACGCCTGGATGATTGCGGCCGAAATCGAGTCGTGCCCGCAGCCCGCACACAGCGTCGAGACCTTTCCTTCGTAGTCGCGCCGCGTGTAGCCGAGCGCATTCTTCGGCAGCGTGGGATGGTGCAGCTTGGGTTTCGCGAGATATGTCATGGTGTCGTCGAGCGGCGGGCGGCGCCTGCCGGCCGTGCTTCTTGTCGTCTGCTCAGAAGCTGTGAATCTTTCTGCTGCGCGGTCCGCTGGCGTCGTTGCGCGGTGCTCGGGCCTCGCCTATCTACTTGATATGTCTCGGCCCTGTGCTCCGTGCGCCTAGCCAGCGGCCGGCTCGCGACGAAATCTTCACAGCTTCTCAGTCCTCGATCCTCGAT
>JBBIQI010000199.1:1666-6077 GCA_037442465.1 Burkholderiales bacterium | reverse complement strand
ATTCGATGTCGAACAGGCGTTCGCGCACCTGGCGCGGCGCGATCGCCGGCTGGGACCTGCGGCTGTCGCCGCGGGCCGCCGAGCGGCTGCGCCGCACGCACGCGCAGCGCGCGCTGCAGGAAGCGCTGGACTTGGCCCTGGTGCAGGCTGCGCAGGCGGTCATGCGATCGCCGCGCAGTGCGGTGTTGAGCCTGCCGCCGGCCACGCTGCGGCAATCGGCGGCTCTGGCGCAACTGCCGCGCGGCGCGATCGTCGCGCTCGACGAGGCTGCGCTCGACGCGCTCGGTACCGAGGCGCCGGTCGTGCTGTCGATCCTGCGCAGCCGCGATCTGAGGATCGCGCTCGCGCCCGAGGTCGCGCTGGTCGAGCCGCCGCCGGACTTCGTCGTGCTCGATGCCGCCGCGGCCGCCTACGACGGCGCCGCGCGTTCGCCAATGCCGACGCAGCGCCGCATCGTCACGAACCTGCGCTCGTTCGAGGACGTCGCGGCCGCCTTGCAGCACGGTGCCGACTACGCGTGCGGCGCGTACGCGCAGGCCGCAGCGCAGCGCACCGGCCAGGCGTCGGTGCAGACGATCACGATCGCCAACATCCTTTCGGCGCTGACTGCCGGCAGGCCGCCGCGCGAAGTCGCCGAACTGTTCAAGGCGGACGTCACGCTGTCGTATCGGCTGATGCGCATTCTCGGCAGCGCGGCCTACGGGCTGGGTCGCTCGATCGGCTCGCTGCAGGAAGCGGTGCTGATGCTTGGCACGCGCGAGCTGTACCGCTGGCTCGCTGTGCTGCTGCTGACGAGCAGCAGCGGCGTGCCGCTGGCGCGCGCGCTGCACGAAACCGCGCTCGTGCGCGCCCGCCTGCTGGAGCTCCTCGCCACCGCGCGCGGCCGCGCCGATCCGCCCGAAGCGCTGTTCGTCACCGGCGCGTTTTCGTTGCTCGACCTGCTGTTGAACGTGCCGCTGGAATCGGCACTCGCGCTGATGCCGCTGCTGCCGGCGCAGACGATCGACGCGCTGATCGCCGAAAGCGGGCCGTGGCGCCCCTATCTGGAGCTCGCCCTCGCGTTCGAGGCGGGCGACGATGCGCGGCAGGAAGCCGCTTGCGCGAAGCTCGAGGTCAACCGCGACAAGGCCGCCCAACTGTACGCGGAAGCGGCCGACTGGGCCGCGGGCGCGGCGCAGCTCGGCGAGGTCTGAAAACGCCGACGCCCGCTCGCGCGGGCGCCATGGTCACGGGCGGCGGCGCTTACGCGGGCTGAGCCGCACCTGCCACACCGCCGCTAGCGGGCTTGCCGCCGGCCGGTGGCGTCGAGCCAGCCGATTTCGGCGGTCGCGGCGGTTTGCCGGCCATGATGTCGTCGATCTGCTCGGCGTCGATCGTTTCGAGCTCGAGCAACGCCTTGGCCATCGCCTCGACCTTGTCGCGGTTGTCCTCGATCAGCTTGCGCGCCAGCGCGTACTGCTGGTCGATGATGCGGCGGATCTCGGCGTCGACCTTGCGCATCGTCTCCTCGGACACGTGCGTCGTCTTGGTGATCGAGCGGCCGAGGAAGACCTCGCCCTCGTTCTCCGCGTAGACCATCGGGCCGAGCACGTCGCTCATGCCGAAGCGCGTGACCATGTCGCGCGCCATCTGCGTGGCGCGCTCGAAGTCGTTGGACGCACCGGTGGTCATCTGGTTCATGAACACCTCTTCGGCGATGCGGCCGCCGAACAGCACCGCGATGCGGTTCAACAGATACTCGCGGTCGTAGGCGTAGCGGTCCTGCTCGGGCAACTGCATCGTCACGCCGAGCGCGCGTCCGCGCGGGATGATCGTGACCTTGTGCACCGGATCGGTCTTCGGCAACAGCTTGGCCACCACCGCGTGGCCCGACTCGTGATACGCGGTGTTGCGCCGTTCCTCCTCGGACATGACCATCGATTTGCGCTCGGCGCCCATCATGATCTTGTCCTTGGCCTTCTCGAAGTCCTGCATCTCGACCACGCGCGCGTTGCGCCGCGCGGCGAACAGCGCCGCTTCGTTGACCAGGTTGGCAAGATCCGCCCCGGAGAAACCGGGCGTGCCGCGCGCCAGCACGTCGGCCTTGACGTCCGCGCCGATCGGCACCTTGCGCATGTGCACGTTCAGGATCTGTTCGCGGCCGCGGATGTCGGGCAGTGGCACCACGACCTGGCGGTCGAAGCGGCCCGGGCGCAGCAGCGCCGGGTCGAGCACATCGGGCCGGTTGGTCGCGGCGATCACGATCACGCCCATGCCGGTTTCGAAACCATCCATCTCGACCAGCAACTGGTTCAGCGTCTGCTCGCGCTCGTCGTTGCCGCCGCCGAGCCCCGCGCCGCGCTGGCGACCGACCGCGTCGATCTCGTCGATGAAGATGATGCAAGGCGCGTGCTTCTTGGCGTTTTCGAACATGTCGCGCACGCGCGCTGCACCCACGCCGACGAACATTTCGACGAAGTCCGACCCGGAGATCGAGAAAAACGGCACCTTCGCTTCGCCGGCGATCGCCTTCGCCAGCAGCGTCTTGCCGGTGCCGGGCGAACCCACCATCAGCACGCCGCGCGGGATACGGCCGCCGAGCTTCTGGAACTTGCCCGGATCGCGCAGGAAGTCCACCAGCTCCTGCACCTCTTCCTTGGCCTCGTCGCAGCCGGCGACGTCGGCGAAGGTCACGTTGTTGTTGCTCTCGTCGAGCATGCGCGCGCGCGATTTGCCGAAGGAAAACGCGCCGCCGCGGCCGCCCCCCTGCATCTGGCGCATGAAGAAGATCCACACGCCGATCAGCAGCAGCATCGGGAACCACGACACGAAGATCGACGTGAGCAGCGACTGCTCTTCGCGCGGCTTGACGTCGACCTTGACCCCGGCGCCGATCAGATCGCCCATCAGCCCGCGGTCGAGCACCGTTGCGACCGTGCGGATGCGGCGGTCGTCCTGGGTGATCGCGATGACCTCGGGCGTGACCCCCGACTCCTGGATCGACACCTGTTTGATGCGGCCGGCCTTGACCTCGGCGAGGAACTCGGAATACGGCAGGTAGGTTTCGCCGGGGCGTTGGCGACCCTCGAACTGCTTGAAGACGGTAAAAAGCACGAGCGCGATCACCATCCAGATGGCGGCTTTCGCGAACATGTTGTTGTTCAAGACACGACTCCCGACGAGGTCCGCGACCGGCGGACGAATGAGTTTGATTCTAGGCCCAATCGCGGCGACAGGTGCCCGCGCAGGGGCGCACGAACACCGCGTCAAGTGGGGCGATCACCCTGCTTTTTCAAGGGCTTGCGTCGACCGTGCCCACCCCTTGGCAAACCCGAGCGCAACGCTGTTTCAGACCCCGCGCGAGCAGGTACGTTTCGCTCGAGCTCGCGCGCGACGCGGCGGGCTTGCGCACGACGACCGTCGCGAACGACTTCTTCAGTGCCGCGACGAACTGGCTGTACCCGCTGCCCTGGAAGGCCTTGACCAACAGCGCGCCGGCCGGCTTCAGATGCGCTTGCGCGAACGCAAGCGCCAGCTCGCACAGATGGCCGCTGCGCGCCGCGTCGACCGCAGCGATGCCCGACAGATTCGGCGCCATGTCCGACAGGATCACGTCGGCGCGTTCGCCGCCGAGCGCGGCGACGAGCTGCGCCTCGACGTCGGCTTCACGGAAGTCGCCCTGGATGATGGTCACGTCGGGCAGCGGATCCATCGGCAGCACGTCCAGGGCGAAGATGCGGCCGCGCACCACGCCCTGGCGGTCGGTCAGCCGCTCGCGCACGACCTGGGTCCAGCTTCCGGGGGCCGCGCCCAGATCGATGACGACCGCACCGGGCGCGAGCAGCCGGTCGCGGTCGTCGATTTCGGCAAGCTTGTAGGCAGAACGCGCACGATAGCCGTGCTTGACCGCCGCCTGCACGAACGGATCGGTGACGTGGCGTTGGATCCACTCGGGATTCGAGCGGTGCTTCTTCTTCGCGGTCGGCCTGGCTGCCATCGATGCAAGGCTACCGTATCTTGTTCGACGAAGCCTCGTGGGTCGGCCACAACCGACTGTCGTTTCGTCTCCAAAACCGGTCTCTCGGGGAGCCGACGGCCGTCGCGATGCGACGCCGACGTCCCCGCTCATGCAAAGCCGACCCTGGCTGTCGAACGGGATTAAACCCGCCTTCGCGCCGAGTGAATGCCGGCGCTCGTGAGCCGACGCTGCACGCCATCTCGAGCCGAAGGTCGGGCCGAAGCCGAGAAGTCCCGGCCGCTGGCGAGGCCGAGATCCATGCCATTGCCGGGTTGACGTGACCATCACCGGGAACAGCCCAGCCGCATCGTTGCATATCCCCGGCCTCGAGCGCGGTCGAGCGATCTCCCCTGCTTCGATGCGCCGCGATCCCTCGCGTTGCTCGGGATGACGAAGTGCGCTCTGGATGACGAA
>JBBIQI010000199.1:0-1566 GCA_037442465.1 Burkholderiales bacterium | reverse complement strand
AATGCGGTGGGGATGACGAGACGCCATCGGAAGACGACGCAGTCGCCGCGCGGGACGAGCCCGCGATGTCATTCCGAGCCCGGCCTTGAGCCGGAGCGAGGAATCTCGGCCGCTCGAAGTTCCGAGATCCCTCGCGTCGCTCGGGATGACATGCTCACCCTGGCGATGACATGCTCACCCTCGCGATGACACGCTTACCCTGGCGATGACATGATCGTCGGTGGCGACGGCATGATGGTGGGTGGGTACGACATCGTCGTCGACTGGGATGACGTATCTACGGTTCGAAAACCGGAGCCTCTGCCCACAGTGGCAAACGGAATCGACCGGATGACAAGGTCATGCGACCGCGTGACGCTCGGTCGTTCGACGCTGGAGCGCGAAATGGCGGAAATCGAACTGACGCCGAAGCAACGACAGCAACTGAAAGGTGCGGCGCACCGGCTCGCGCCGGTCGTGTTGCTCGGTGCCGGTGGACTCACCGACGCGGTCGTCAGGGAGATCGACCGCGCCCTCGCCGCGCACGAACTGATCAAGGTGCGCGTGCCGGGCGACGATCGCGCGCAGCGCGACGAGATCTTTCGCACGGTCGCCGAGCGGCTCGGCGCCGCGCGCGTGCAGATGATCGGCAAGCTGCTGGTGCTGTTCCGCCCACGGCCCGCAGCCGCCACGACGCAGGCTGCCGCACCACCGCGCGCGCACCGGGCATCGGCAGCGAAGCCGCCACCGGTCGCGCCAGCGCGCACCAAGGCGGATCGGCGCGAGATTCGCGCCGCTGCGCCAAAACCGGCGCCACGCCGCACGGGCAGGCCGGTCGAGCGCACGCCACGCCGCGGCGGCAAGGCGAAGTCCAGTTCGAGCAGTCGGTGAAAGCGCGCAAAGGCTTTATCGCGAGCGAGTCGCCGGCTGGGCGCACGCGGTCGTAGGGCTCCGGCACGTCGGGTCGTAGGGCGAAGCCCGAGAAGTCGCCTGCTTTTCGGCGCAAGCTCGCGTGCGGCCAGCACACGTGAAGCCCGCCGCACGCGGGCGGCTGCAGCCAACACCGCGCAACGACGCCAGGGGGCCGCGCAGCAGAAAGATTCGCCCTGAATCCGGCAGTCCACCAATACAGTCTTGCGCACGTGCGTTGTTCGGCCGGCCTCTGCGGCTTGGACTACGCTCACCCAGCGGGTAAAGCCGCGATCGAGCGGGTCATCTCGCGCTGGCGCAGGGTGCAGGCCCGGAATGCCGCGCGGGCGACGACCCACGCGCCGACGCGACGACCCCGAGCAGCGACGCTGCCGCCCGCAGCGCCGACGTTGTCATCCCGAGCGCAGCGAGGGATCTCGGCGTGGCGAGCGCGTGAGATTCCTCGCCGTCGGCTCGGAATGACGAGCAACCTCGGCGCGGCAATGACGAGGAACCTCGGCGCAGGAATGACGAGGAACCTCGGCTCGGAATGACGAGGAATTTCGGCTCGGTATGACGAGGAACCTCGGCTCGGAGTGATGAAGGCCTTCGGCTCGAATTGCCTAGAGGAGGCGCACCGACCGGACGAAGAATGGCCAACTGACGGATCTGGGTTCA
>JBBIQI010000198.1:0-6178 GCA_037442465.1 Burkholderiales bacterium | reverse complement strand
GTCGCCACCGGGACCGCCGCGGCCGCCGTCGCCGCCGTCGCCGCCGTTTCCGCCGTGGCCCGGGCTCTTCCAGCAGTGCACGCCGAAGAACCACCACCATTCGCCGCCGGCGCCGCGCGCGCCGTTGCCGCCGCGCCCGCCGCGCTGCCCGCGCCCGCCCTTGATGCCGTTTTCGCCGGCGAGGTCGATGTCGGGCATCGCGGTCAGCCGCTTGGCCCAGATCTCGAGGTTCGGTGCATCGATGCCGTTCGCACCGGCGATGCCGGGCGCGCCGTCGAGGCCGTCGCCGCCGCGCAGCCCGTTGCGCGAACCCTCGGCCGTGTGCACGCCCGAGTACGAACGACCATTTTTTGCCGGATCGTCGGCCATCGCGGGCGTCGAGCCGCCCGGCCGGCGCCACGTGATCGCCGCCTGCGGGGTGCCGACGATCTCCTCGGCGATGATGTACAGCGTCTCGACGTTCGGCTCGATGACGAGCTGCTGGTTGGTCAGATCGAGCGTGCCGGCGATGATCACCGAGGTGTTTATCGGGATCGTCACCAGCGACAGCAGCGAGTAGATCGGCATCGACTGCGCCGGCCAGTCGGCCGGGCGATCGCTTTCGAGCGCGGGCAGCAGGTCGGCATCGACGATCTCGATGCCGCGCGCTGGCCGCACGACTTCGCGCAGCGTCGGCCGTTCGAGCACGGCGATGCGGCGCAGGCCCGTCGTCGAGCGCAATGCGCTCGCCAGCGCGCCGAGAGCGGCCGGCGGCGATCCCGCGTGCGCCGCGCTCGCGAGCCGCGGCGCCTTTTCGCTTGCCGCGATCGGCGCGCGCGCGACGTTCGTGTCGCTCGCAGCGGACGCACCGGCCGCCTTCTGCAGAGCCGCTCGGCTGTTGCGGTTGGGTAGCGCGGCCGCAGTCGCGAGCACGGCGCTCGCGACTTCCGCGGTTGCGATCGTGCCGGCGACCGTGCCCCAGTCGATCGGCGGCACGCTGACCTTGCGCGGAGCGATCAGCAGCATGTTGGGCGGGACCACCGTGCGCCGGTCGATGCGCAGCGTCGCGAGCTGCGACACGTCCTGCACGCCGGCGGCGCGCAGGATGCCTTTGATCGTGTCGAAGCGATGATCGACCGCATCCGGATCGGGCTCGACGTAGATCTTGCCGTCGAAGCGCAGGTGCTTCTTCAATCGGCCCGCGATGTCGGCTGCCCAGCGCTCGCGCGCGGCGAGCGCGAGCGCGTCGACCGCGCCGTCGCGCACGCGCACTTGTCCGACCGAACCACGCAACGGCTGTGCCTTGCCTTCGGACTTCGCGCCGATCAGCAGGCCGCCGCTGCCGGTGCGGCGCAGTGCACCTTTCAGTTGCGTGGTGCCGGCGGCACGGTCGTCGACTTCCAGCCGCAGTGACTTGCCGGCGTCGTGCACGATGCGCACCGTCACGCGCTCCTGGTTGGCGAGCTTGCGCGCACCGGAGTCGACCGACTCCCAACCCTGCGTCGTCTGCACGGCGGCGACGATGGTGCCGTCCTTCTCGACGCGCAGCGACACCGGCAGCGCCTGCCCTTCGAGCACCTGCTGCGGACCGCCGATGCGGTCGACCGAAAACTCGACCTCGACCGTGAAGCTCGCGAGCTCGGCCAGCGCTTCGCTCGACGCGACCTCGAGAAAGCCGGCGCCCTTGAACCTCATGCGCCGCTGCGTGCGGTCGGCTTCCAGCATGCCGATGCGGCGCACCGCGTGCGCCTTGCGCGAGACATCGGTGCCGTCGGCAAAGCCGAAATCGAGGGCGACGAGGCTGCGGGCGGTGGGCATGCGAGGCTCCTGCAGTGAAGGCGCCGCCCGAAGCGAGCGGACACGGTGAGCGGATACGCGGGCGACAGCGCCAGTGCGGCAAGGGACGTCGCGGCGAAGCGCCGACGAACGCTTCCACCTTAGTCGCCGCAACGCCCGATCGCAATGCGAATCTTCACGCGGCGACGCCGATACCGCGCGCGGTGGAGGTCGTTCTCGCCCGTCTGTACTCGTCCCCCTTTCGCAAAGGGGGACCGGAGGGGGAACTACTTCATCACGCACTGAACGTGCGCGTTCCTCGTCCCCCTTCCAAGAATGGGGACCGGAGGGGGACCACTTCATCGCGCACCGAAGGTACGTCTGTACTCGTCCCCCTTTCGCAAAGGGCGACCGGAGGGGGATTTCACGGCATCCGCATGCGGACGCTGGAGAATTCCACCCTGCCCTCTTGTCTCAAACGGGGCGTCACGTGGTTGCGGCAGCCGCGGCGCGTTTCCGCGACGGCGCCTTGTGGCGGACGGCAGCTGCCGACTTCCCGCGAACACGCGCCGCCTTCTTCGCCTGCGCCGCTTCGCGCGCGGCCGCCTGCCGGGCGCGCGCTTCGAGGGCGAGCGTGCGTACGCGTTCGATGTCTTCGTCGGTAAACGGCCCGTTGGCGCCGGAGATCGCGGCGAGCTTCATGCCGTGCTTCAGCCCCAGCTTGTAGATCTCGCGCACTTTCTCCCACTCGATCGCACGGCCGACGGTGAAATTCTCGAAGCGCCCTTCGAGCGCGAGCACGATCGTCTCCGCCAGACACGCGTACACGACGTTCTTCGGCAACCCGATGTTCTTCATCCGCACGTCGCCCGGCAGCTCGATTTCGCCGGATTCGATCACGAGCACGTCGGGCCGCTTGGCCACCTCCTCCGGCGGCAGATCCAGCGGGCGCGCGACGTCGGTGATCACGCAGCCCGGCTTGACTTTCATGATGTCGAGCACCTTCTTGCCGGCGCCCGACGTCGCCGTGACGATCATGTCCATGTCGGCCAGGTCCTTGTCGGCACGCGCGGACAGATGCACTTTGGCGTCGGGCGTTTCCTTCAGGATCGATTCCTTCAACGCCAGCAGCTTCGCCGTCTCGGGCGACACGAGGTAGACCTCCTCGGCGGCTTTGACCAGCAGGCGGGCGCAGACCGAGCCGATCGATCCGGTGGCGCCGACCACCATCGCCTTGAACTTGACGCGTTCCTTGCCGCGCGGCGGCGGCAGCAGCCGCATGCGCAGCAGCGCATCGTGCGCCGCCCATAGCGCGCCGGAGGCGCTGTACGAGTTGCCGGTCGTGATCGGCAGCGGCGCGCGCTTGGCGACCGTCACACCGGCGTCGCCGACGACCTTGGTGAACGCGCCCAGCCCCATGATCTGCGCGCCGAGCTTGCGCGCCATCTTGGCCGCGTCGAGCAGCCGACGATACGTGAACTCGGGGCTGCGGCTCATGATCTCGCGCGGCGTGCCGCCGACCGAGATCAGCCAGCCCTCGGCCTCGACGCCGGTGGGCGAGCGGATGCCGGTCACGCGCGAGTACACGAACGGCGGCGCGTACGCCATGACCTTCTCGACCGAGTCCAGGAACACCGGCGGCGACACGCGCGACAGGATCTCGATCGGCTTGACGACCTTGAAGTACTCCTGCGACAGCGGATGGATCACGAACGCGAAGCGATTGACGCGTTTGAAGCCGTTCGGATAGAGGATGCGCGGCTCCAGTTGCAGTTTGGCGACGATGTCGAGATAGTCGTCGTCGAGCAGTTCGTCCGGCGCCTTGCCGGTGGCGGCGACGATCATCGCGTCGAGCAGATGCGGACCCAGCACTGCCCGCCCATGAAAGGCGCGCCGTCGATCACCATGTGCACGCCCTTGTCGCGGAACTGCGCGATGCGTTCGTCGTTGACGGTCGAGGTGATGATCGTCTTGCCGGCCAGCTCCTCGAGGCCGAAGTCGTCCAGCTCGTGCACCGGTGCGACGATCACGGTCGCACTCGCCATCGCCTTGCGCAACACGTGGTTCGACCACAGCTTGAGCACCGGCGCCGACGGCAATCTGCGCGGCTTCCAGTCGGCGACGTAGTGCGCGCCGCGCGCATACGGCGACAGCGCCTGCAGCGAGGTCAGCAGCTTGGGCACGCCGAGCTGGCAGATCGGATCGGCGAACTGCAGGTTGTCGGTGTATTCCGACATCGCCATCGCCAGCTTGTAGTCGGCGGTGCCGGAAAAAAACAGCACCTTGCTGTTGTTGAAATAGTTGCCGAGGACGATCTGCGCGCGGCGCACCGCCCACTCGACGAAAATGTCGCCAAGCCGCGCGCCGGTGGTCACCGGCGTGCGGGTCACGACCCGCGCGAGCTGCGCGCCGGCCTCGTCGTCGGCGCCGCCGAGCGCGGCGCGGCCGTTGTTCGCCACCCCCAGCCCGATCGCGTCGGCACGCGTCTCCCAGTAGCGCAGCAGCCGGGCCGCGCGCTCGCCGCTGCCGTCGGCGCCGACGCGTCGAACGCTCATCCTCTGGCCGAGAAAGCGGGTCGTGAACTCGAAGTCCTGGCTGCGTGCGCCGAGGCTGACGCCGATCACATGCTTCATCTGCAATCCGTGCCGAAATGCGTTTGTGCGCGGCGGGCGCCGCGCCACTACATTCAGTCAACCACAGCTCGCGGAGGATCCCTTTGATTCCGAACAGTCTTGGCGATCTCGCCCGCTCGATCGGGCTGCCTGCGGCGAAACGCGCTGCCGGCGTCGTCACGCGCCTGCTACCGATCCCGCAGCCGACGCTGCTGGTGGGTCCGGGTGCGAGCGCGCCGCTCGGCCGGGCGATCGCCGGTTTCGGCCATCGCCGGATCATGCTGGTCACCGATCCGGTCGTCGCCAAACTCGGGTTGGCGCGACCGCTGACCGAAGCGGTGCGTTCGGCCTCCCCGAGCGTGGACGAAAAACTCGTCGTTTTCGACCAGATCGCCGCCGACGCGCCGATCCCGGTGATCGCGAAGGGCATCGAGCTGTTCCGCTACGCCAAGTGCGACGCGCTGGCGGCGATCGGCGGCGGCTCGGCGATCGATGCGGCAAAGGCAATCGGGCTGGCCGCCGCCAATGGCAAGCACCCGCGCGAACTGGTCGGCTATTTCCGCGGACTGCATGCGCCGCCGCCGATCTACGCGGTGCCGACGACCGCCGGCACGGGCTCCGAGGTGACGGTGGCTGCGGAGATCTCGGATCCGCAGCGTGAAGCCAAGCTCGTGATCGCCGACACGCGCATCGTGCCGAAGATGGCCGCGCTCGATCCGGAACTGATGGTCGGGTTGCCGCGCGAGGTGACCGCCGCCTCCGGCATGGACGCGCTCACGCACGCGATCGAGGCGTTCATCGGCTACTGGGGCACGCGGTTCACCGACCGCATGGCGTTGTCGGCGGTCGGACTCATCTTCGAGAACCTGCCGCGCGCCTACGAGCACGGCGACGATCTGGCCGCGCGCGAGCAGATGGCGCTGGCGTCGACCTACGCGGGGCTGGCGTTCACGCGCGCCAACGTCGGAAACGTGCACGCGATCGCGCACCAGTTGGGCGGCAAGTACCACACGCCGCACGGATTGGCCAACGCCGTCATGCTGCCGCACGTGCTGCGATTTTCGAGCGAAGCGATCGTCGCCAAGCTGGCCGTGCTGGCGCGGCACGCGAAGGTCGGCGGCGCGGACGAGCCCGAAGCGCAGATCGCACAGAAGTTTCTCGACGCGATCGACGCGCTGAGCCGCAGGGTCGGCATTCCGCGCTACCTCGACGCGCTGCGCGAGGAGGACATCCCGCAACTGGCGCGCGCGGCCTGCCGCGAGGCCGACCTCAACTACCCGGTGCCGCGCGCGATGTCGCAGCAGGATTGCGAGGCGCTGCTGCGCGCGGTGCTGCCGGACAAGCAGCCGGCGCACGCGAGAAAGACCGTCGCTCGTCGGCGCAGGGGCCGCCGGACATAGCGCCGCAGCGCGGCCGGCGGGCGCGTTACCGGTGAACCCAAATCCGGCAGTTGACGATTTGCCATCCGTTCGCTCTGCTGCCTCGGGGCGTTCCGAGCCGAAGTTCCTCGTCATTCCGGGCCGAGTCTCGTCGTCATTCCGAGCCGAAGCCCCTCGTCATTCCGAGCCGAAGGCGAGGAACCTCACCCGCTTGCCACGCCGAGATCCCTCGCTGCGCTCGGGATGACACTCCGAGCCAAAGTCCATCGTCATTCCGAGCGCAAGTTGCTCTTCATTCCGAGCCGAGTTTCCCCGTCATTCCGAGCCGAGTTTCGTTGTCATTCCGAGCCGAGTTTCGTCGTCATTCCGAGCCGAAAGCGAGGAATCTCACCCGCTCGCTGCGCCGAGATCCCTCGGCTTCGCTCGGGATGA
>JBBIQI010000197.1:0-6197 GCA_037442465.1 Burkholderiales bacterium | reverse complement strand
ACGCCGCCGGTCCGCGCTTCGACGCGGCCGCGCTGCGCCGCGCCCGCACGATGCGTCGCATCGAGGTCGCGTTCGACGCCGCCCCCGAGCTCGCCGCGCTGGTGGCCGACCTGACCGACGAGATCGCGCGTCTGCGCGCCGCGCTTCGCAGCGGAATGCCGTCGTGGTGACCGGCACAGGGCGCACAGCCGCGGACGGGCCGCCGCCGGCGAACCTGCGCTCGGCGTTCGCCGAGATGCGCCGCACGTGGGGCTTGCTGGGCGCCTACGAGCGATTCGAGCAGGTCATCGCGTGGGCGCTGGCCGCGGTCATCGCCGTGATCGTCGCAGTGTCGCTGATCCAGCTCGTCCGTACCGTCTACGTGTTGCTGGTCATCGACGCGTTCAACCCGCTCGAACACGCGGTGTTCCAGTCGGTGTTCGGGATGATCATGACGCTGCTGATCGCGATGGAGTTCAAGCACTCGATCGTGCGCGTGGCGCTGCGGCGCGACAGCATCATCCAGGTCAAGACCGTCGTGCTGATCGCGCTGATCGCGTTGTCGCGCAAGTTCGTGATCCTCGATCCCGACACCAGCCCGGCCAAGATCGCCGCGCTTGCGGGCGCCGCACTCGCGCTGGGCGGCGTGTACTGGCTCGTGCGCGAGCGCGACGATGCTCACGCACGGGCCGCCAGCCCACCGGAGACGCTGCGATGAACAACGCCTTGTTCAACCGGCTGCTGCTGATCGCGGCCATCGGCCTGGCCCTGCTGGCGCTTTGGCGCTGGCTGCCGCTCGCGCAGGCGCCGGATCCGGCGATGCGCGACGCCGCGCCACGGCCGGTGGTCGCGCGCGGCGATCTGGCCGCCGACGAGCAGTCGATGATCGAACTGTTCGAGCGCTCGCGCGACTCGGTCGTGTACATCAGCACCCGCCAGCAGGTGCGCGACTTCTGGACGCGCAACGTGTTCTCGGTGCCGCGCGGCACCGGCAGCGGTTTCGTCTGGGACGAGCACGGGCACGTGGTGACCAATTTTCACGTAGTCGAGGGTGCCTCCGAGGCAATCGTAAGGCTGGCCGACGGCCGCGACTACAAGTCCGCGCTGGTCGGCGCCAGCCCCGCGCACGACATCGCGGTGCTGCGCATCGGTGTGGGCTTCAAGCGCCCGCCGCCGGTGCCGATCGGCACGAGCGGCAACCTGAAGGTCGGGCAGAAGGTCTTCGCGATCGGCAACCCGTTCGGTCTGGACTGGACGATGACCACCGGCATCGTCTCGGCGCTCGATCGCTCGCTGC
This sequence comes from Burkholderiales bacterium, assembly GCA_037442465.1. GTDB lineage: Bacteria > Pseudomonadota > Gammaproteobacteria > Burkholderiales > Burkholderiaceae_F > DSNY01. The sequence goes on along the minus strand of JBBIQI010000197.1, from coordinate 4,921 downwards.
CGACCGAGCGCGGCGCGATCATCGAACATCTGATCCAGACCGACGCGGCGATCAATCCCGGCAACTCCGGCGGTCCGCTGCTGGACTCCGCCGGGCGGCTGATCGGCATCAACACGGCGATCTTCAGCCCGTCGGGCGCGTCGGCCGGCATCGGCTTTGCGGTGCCGGTCGACACGGTCAATCGCGTCGTGCCGCAGTTGATCCGTACCGGACGCTACATCCGCCCCGCGCTCGGCATCGAAGTCGACGAGACGCTGAACCAGCGACTGTCCGCGCTGCTCGACGTGCAGGGCGTGGTGATCCTGCGCGTCGCCCCCGAGTCGGCGGCGGCCAAGGCGGGACTGAAGGGTGCGACCGTCACGCCCGACGGCAGCATCGTGCCGGGTGATGTGATCGTCGCGGTCGAGGGCAAGCCGGTCGATTCGGCCGGTCGCCTGCTGGCGCGGCTCGACGACTTCAAGGTTGGCGACACCGTCGCCGTCACCGTGCAGCGCGACGGCACGCGGCGCGACGTACGCGTCACTTTGCAACCGGGAGCCTGACGATGCAACCGCAAACCCGCTGGAACCTGTGGTACTGGGTGCTCGCCGTCATGACCTTCCTGATGCTGCAGAACTGGTGGCAGGCGGCCCAGACGATCGAGCCGGTGCCGTATTCCGAGTTCGAGCGCGCGCTCGCCGAAGGCCGCGTTGCCGAGGTGATCGTCGGCGAGCGCACGATCACCGGCCGGCTGAAGTCGCCCGAGCCGGGCGGCAAGACCACGCTCGTCGCCAACCGGGTCGAGCCCGATCTGGCCGAACGCCTGAGCAAGTACGACGTCAAGTACACGCGCGTGGTCGAAAGCACTTTCCTGCGCGACTTGCTGTCATGGATCGTGCCGGCGGCGGTGTTCTTCGGCCTGTGGTACTTCGTGTTCCGCAAGGTCGCCGAGCGGCAGGGCATCGGCGGCTTCATGTCGATCGGCAAGAGCCGCGCCAAGGTGTACGTCGAGAAGAACACGGGCGTGACCTTCGCCGACGTGGCCGGCGTCGACGAAGCCAAGGCGGAGCTGCAGGAAGTCGTCGAGTTTCTGAAGGACCCGCAGGCGCACGGGCGGCTCGGCGCGCGCATGCCCAAGGGCGTGCTGCTGGTGGGACCGCCCGGCACCGGCAAGACGCTGCTGGCCAAGGCGGTGGCCGGCGAGGCGGGCGTGCCGTTTTTCTCGATCTCGGGCAGCGAGTTCGTCGAGATGTTCGTCGGCGTCGGTGCTGCGCGCGTGCGCGATCTGTTCGAGCAGGCCCGCGCCAAGGCGCCGGCGATCATCTTCATCGACGAACTCGACGCGCTCGGCCGCGCGCGCGGCGCCGCCGGTCCGATCGGCGGGCACGACGAACGCGAACAGACGCTCAACCAGCTTCTGGTCGAGCTCGACGGCTTCGACAGCTCCTCGGGGCTGGTGCTGTTGGCGGCGACCAACCGCCCCGAGATCCTCGACCCGGCGCTGCTGCGTGCGGGGCGTTTCGACCGCCAGGTGCTGGTCGACCGGCCGGACAAGACCGGCCGCGTGCAGATTCTCAAGGTGCACGTGCGCAAGGTCAAGCTCGCGCCCGACGTCGATCTCGAGCAGGTCGCCGCGCTGACGACCGGTTTCTCAGGCGCCGATCTGGCGAATCTGGTCAACGAGGCCGCGCTGGCGGCCACGCGCAGGCGCGCCGAGGCGATCACGCTGGCGGACTTCACGCACGCGATCGAGCGCATCGTCGCCGGACTCGAGAAGAAAAACCGCGTGCTCAATCCCAGGGAACGCGAGGTCGTCGCCTATCACGAAATGGGCCACGCGCTCGCCGCGCTCGCGCTGCCGGGCTCCGACCCCGTGCACAAGGTCTCGATCATTCCGCGCGGCATCGGCGCGCTCGGCTACACGATCCAGCGGCCGACCGAGGATCGCTTCCTGATGACGCGGCAGGAGCTGGAGAACAAGATCGTCGTGCTGCTCGGCGGCCGCGCCGCCGAGCGACTCGTCTTCGGCCATCTGTCGACCGGCGCGGCCGACGACCTGGCCAAGGTCACCGACATCGCGCGCGACATGGTCACCCGCTACGGCATGGTCGAGGAACTCGGCTACGTCGCGTACGAGCCGCAGCGCGCGCGCTTTCTCGACGTTCCGACCTACCCGCAGGGCGGCTGCGCGACCAGTCCCAGCACGCAGGCGCGCATCGACGAAGCGGTGCGCACGATCATCATGGGCGCGTTTGCCCGCGCCACCGACATCCTCGCGCGCAACCGCAGCGTGCTCGAGCGCTGCGCGCGCGAGCTGCTGGCGCGCGAAACCCTCGACGAGGAAGCGATTCGCGAACTGACGCGTGATCTGCAGCGAGCGCCGGCCGCCGACGATCGGACCGCGCCGCCGGCGCGCGCGGCGACGGCGTGAGCTGGGGACGCGCTCAGCCGGCGAGCGCGGGTTCGGCGGCGCGGCCCCACTTTGATTCGCGCATCCACGCCTCGAGTCTGGAACGCCGCAGCGGTCCGCTGATCAGATAGCCCTGCGCGAGGTCGCAGCCGAGCGCGCGCAGCTCGTCCAGGCAGGCATCGGTCTCCACCCCCTCGGCGACGACCTTCAGCCCCAGGTTGTGCGCCAGCTCGATCGTCGAGCGCACGATCATGCGGTCGTCGCGGTCTTCGGCCATACCCATCACGAAAGTGCGATCGATCTTCAGCTCGTCGACCGGCAGCCGCTTCAGATACGCCAGCGACGAGAAGCCGGTGCCAAAGTCGTCGATCGCCAGCCGCACGCCGAGCGCATGCAGCGCGCGCAGCGTGGCCAGTGCATGCTCGGGATCCTCGATGAAACTCGACTCGGTGATCTCCAGGCACACGAGCTGCGGCGGCACGCGGTGGCTGCGCAGCAGATCGCCGACGAGTTGCGGCAGATCGCGGCTCATCAGATCGCGCGCCGAGATGTTGACCGCCACCTGCAGCGGCGTGCCGTCGGCCGCCCAGCGGCCGCACTGGCGCAGCGTCACCGCGAGCATCCAGCGCGTGATCACGCGGATGAAACCGGTCTGCTCCGCATACGGCATGAACTCGGCGGGCGGCACGAGTCCGCGCGTCGGGTGCCGCCAGCGCACCAGCGCCTCGACGCCGCCGATGCGCCCGGCCGCGAGATCGATCTTCGGCTGGTAGTACGCGCGCAGCTCGCTCGCCTCGACCGCACGCCGCAGCTCGCCGAGCAGCGACAGGTGCTGCCGCTGCGCGACCTCGTAGCGCGCGTCGTAAAAGGCGAAGCTGCCGGTGCTGCGCTTGGCCACGTACATCACGATGTCGGCGCGCCGCATCAGCGTGCCCGCGTCGATGCCGTCTTCCGGATACAGCGCAATGCCGATGCTGGCGGCCACGTCGATCGGCTGGCCTTCGAACTCGATCGGCGCGCGCAGCGCGTTGACGATCGCGCGCGCGAACGCGCGCACTTCGTCGACGTCGGCGGCGGTCAGCACGATCGCGAACTCGTCGCCGCCCAATCGCGCCACGGTGCCGCCGTCGCGCACCACCGCGCGCAACCGCTCGGCCACGCGCCGCAGCACTTCGTCGCCGGCGGCGTGCCCGAGCGTGTCGTTGATCCCCTTGAACCGGTCCAGGTCGAGCAGCATCACCGCGGCGATCGCGCCGCGCTGCGCGGCGTGCCGCAGCGCCAGCTCGATGCGTTCGACGAGCCGTGCCCGGTTGGGCAGCCCCGTCAGCGCGTCTTCGTATGCGAGCCGCAGCACCTCGCGTTCGCGGCTGGCGATGCCCTCGCGCATGTGATTGAGGCTGCCGACGAGCACGCCGATCTCGTCGTCGCGCGCGATCGCGATCGGCGCCGTGTAGTCGCCCTGCTGCATGCGCGCGGCGCTGCGCGTCAGCGCCGACAGCGGCTGCGTGATCGTGCGCGCGATCACGTAGCTCGCGACCGCCGCCACCGGGACGCTGAGCGCGGCGAGCAGCGCGAGGAACATGCGCAGCCGGTCGAAGCCCGCGAGCACATCCTCGACCGAGCGTTGCAGCACCGCGAACACGCGCTCGCCCGCGTTCGCGCCGACGGCAAGCAGATGCGTTTCGTACTCGGCGCCGGCGAGCTGCACGGTCATCGTCGTGTGCGGCTGCAGCGCGCGCGCACGCAGCGCCGGCGCGAGCGCCGTGCGCTGCGTGCCGGCCAGCGTCGAAGCGAGTTCGACCAGCGCACCGTCTTCGCGCACCGCAAAGAAGCTGACGTGCATCTCGGTCAAGCGCCGCAGTTCCGCGGCCAACGCGTCGTCGACCGCGAAGCCGAGCACGACCCAGCCCCGCGGCTGCGGTGCGGCCAGCGCAACGGCGACGAATTGATAGGCGCGCTCGTCGAACGGCACGACGGCCGCGGCACGCTGCGTCGTCTGCACGGCGTCGACCAACCCGCTCGGCCCGAAGCCGCGTCCGCGCCGCCGCGCATCGACCGCGTCGGCGAAGATGCGCTGGTCGGGTCCGATCAGCAGCGCCGCGTCGGCGCCGATGCGCGCGGCATGGTTGCGCAGCGCGGCTTCGGCGGCAGCGACGTCGCGCGCGCCGACGGCGTCGTTCAACGCGCATGATCGGCGGCCAGCACGCTGGCGGCCTGGTGCAGTTGTTCGCCCTGCAGTTGCAGGACCCGCACGAAGACCCGCTCGGCCGCTGCCAGTTCGGATGCGATCTGCGCGCGCGCGCTGCCCGTGCCGGCGTGGTTGACCAGCGCGAAGCCGATGCCCTGGATCGCCACGATCAGGACCGTGAACGACAGCAGGATGCGGGTGCGCAGCCGGCGCAGGCGCAGCATGATCGCTCTCAGATGTGCTCGACTGCCGCGGCGAGCGCGCGGGTTGCGGTCGGGTTTGGAGTCGTCCGCACGGCCGACAGCGGGGCGAACGACGCGGCGCAGGAAACGATAGCGAGCCGC
>JBBIQI010000196.1:0-6201 GCA_037442465.1 Burkholderiales bacterium | reverse complement strand
ATGACGAGGCTGGGCGCCGCGCGGACTGACGAGGCTGGGCGCGGTTCGGAGTGACGAGGAGGGGTCGGCTCGGAATAGCGAGCGTCACTGCCGCGGCTCGACGAGTTTCGGGGGGTCGGAATGACAAAGCCGCCGCTGGGAATAATGCCTGTTCGTCATCCCGAGCAAAACGAGAGATCTCGGGGTCGCCAGTGGCGGAGTTTCCTCGCCGTCGGCGCGGAATGACGAGGGCGGGTGGCTCGCAATGACCAAGAAAGCGCGGCACGCAACGATGACGGGTCGGAGATGTGGCCCCGGGCGGTGGGGACGTGCCACGAGGATGAGATGACCGGGCTAGCGTCCGGACGCGAGCGGCAGCCAAGGGGCTGCGCGATAAACTCGTGCCCGTGCCCACGACCGTCCGCCCCGAAGTTCCCGTCGCGACCTTCCGCTGGCCGGTGCGCGTGTACTACGAGGACACCGATGCCGGCGGCATCGTGTACTACGCGAACTTCCTGCGCTTCTTCGAACGCTGCCGCACCGAGTGGCTGCGCGCGCTCGGCCTCGCGCAGCGCGAGCTGGCCGCCGTGCATGGGCTGCAGTTCGTCGTCGCGCAGCTCGCGATTGACTACCTGCGGCCGGCGCGGCTCGACGACATGCTCGCGATCGAGGCACGCATCGCCGAACTGGCACGCAGCTACCTCGTGTTCGAGCAGCAGGCGCGGCGCGGCGACGAACTTCTCGCGCAGGCGACGGTCAAGGTTGCGTGCGTCGATGCGCGGCGCGGCGCGCCGGCGCGCCTGCCTGCCGAACTCGTTTCCCGCCTGCAGCCGGCCGCGGCTGCCTGATCCGATCCGCCGAATGCTATGACCGCTGCCGCCGATCTCTCGATACTCAAGCTCATCACGCAGGCGACGATCGTCGTGCAGCTCGTGATGGCGCTGCTGCTGGTCGTCTCGCTCGCCTCCTGGACGGCGATCTTCAGCAAAGGCTTCGCCATTCGCGGCGCGCGGCGCGAGACGCTGCGCTTCGAAAGCACGTTCTGGGGCGGCGCCGATCTGGGCGCGCTGTACCAGGCGGCGTCGAACCCGCGCAAGAAGACCGGCGCGCTCGAGCGCATCTTCGAAGCCGGCATGAGCGAGTTCCTGAAGCTGCGCGGCAAGGGCGACGCGCAGGCGATGCTCGACGGCGCGCGCCGCGCGATGCGCGCCGCCTACCAGCGCGAAATGGATGCGCTCGAATCGCGGCTGGCCTTCCTCGCATCGGTCGGCTCCGTCAGCCCCTACGTGGGCCTGTTCGGCACCGTGTGGGGAATCATGCATGCGTTCACGGGGCTGGCGAGCCTCGAGCAGGCCACGCTCGCGACGGTGGCGCCCGGCATCGCCGAGGCGCTGATTGCCACCGCGATCGGGCTGTTCGCGGCGATTCCGGCGGTGGTCGCGTACAACCGCTTTGCGCACGACATCGACCGGCTCGCCAACCGCTTCGAGACCTTCATCGAGGAGTTCTCGAACATCCTCCAGCGGCAGCACTGACGAGGTACCGCGATGGCGCTGCTCGCGCGCAGACAGTCCGGCAGCCGGCGCCGCATGCTGGCCGACATCAACGTCGTGCCGTACATCGACGTGATGCTGGTGCTCGTGGTGATTCTGATGGTGGCCGCGCCGTTCGTGAACCCGAGCCTGGTCAACCTGCCGACGGTCGGCAAGTCTTCCCGCGCGCCGGATCGGCCGCTGGAGATCGTGATCCGCGCCGACGGCCGGCTCACGCTGCGCGAGGTCGGCAAGGAACTGGCGAACGACCTGCCGGGCGCGGTAGCGGCGATCAAGAAGCGCCAGCAGGCGATGAAGGATCAGCCGCCGCCGGTGGTGATCGCCGCCGACCGCGACGTGCGCTACGACCACGTGATGAAGGTGATGGACGCGCTGCAGAAGGAAGGCGTGGCGCGCGTCGGCCTCTCGGTCAAGCCCCCTGCTCCGTGAGCGAGGCAGCCGCTTTGAGCCGATCGAGCGCGACCCGATCACGTGAGACCGCCGCCTCGGACGGGGACTTCGCCGTTGCCGGCCGCGTTGCCGTTGTTCGCAGCGGCGCACGGCATTGGCGCGTTACGCGCGGCCGAGAATCCTCGCCCCGACCCACGTCCGGGGCTCGGAATGACGCTCCGGCGGTCATCCCGCGCAACGCGAGGGATCTCGGCATCGCGAGCGGCCGGGACTGTTCGCCCGGGATCATGTCCGGTGCGAGGCGCGGCCGGCGGCGCGGGCGATGCCTACCGGTCGGTTCGCAGGTGTCATGAAGATTCGTCACGCTCGATGGCTTTGAAACGCAACGGCGCCAGCGCCGATCGAATGCGATGGCCGCTGCCGTCCTGAACCGACCGCGCCTGCCCGGCGCGCAGCACAACACGCTGTCGTCGTTCGCGCTCGCGCTGGCGATGCACGCGCTGCTGTTCGGCGGCCTGTCGCTGGTCGTGCAGTGGCGCACGCAGCCCGAAGCGCCCGTCGTGGCCGAGCTGTGGGGCAGCCTGCCGCCGATCGAAGTACCGGCGCCGCCGCCCGCACCGCCGCCGCCTGCGCCGAAGGCGGAGACGGAGGCCGAGCGGCGCGACGCCGACATCGTCGTCAAACAGGAAAAGCCGCCCAAGGTCGAGCCCGACACCAGGAAGCTCGAGGAGGAGCGGCGGCGGATCGAAGAGGAGAAGAAACGGATCGAGGACGAGAAAAGGCGCGTCGAGGCGGAAAAGAAGAAGCTCGAAGCCGAGCGCAGGAAAGCCGAAGCGAAGCTCGCGGCCGAACGCGAAGCGCAACGCAAGGCCGACGTCGAGCGGTTGCTGGCGCAGGCCGGCAGCGCGCAGGGTGCGCCGCAGGCGCAGACCGGGCCCACCGGTGGCGCGCGCGGCAGCGCCGAATACGCCGCGCGGCTCGTCGCCTACATCAAGCAGTTCATCGTCTTCCCGGTGCCCGAAGGCACGTCGCCGCAGATCTACGCGGAGTTCGAAGTCGAACTGCTGCCCACCGGCGAGCAGGCGCGCGTGCGGCTAGTCAAGCCCAGCGGACTGGCGGGCTACGACGCGGCGGTCGAACGCGCGATCGGGCGCGCCAATCCGTTCCCGCGCAAACCGGACGGCACCGTCGACCGTGTCGTGACCATCCGTTTTTATCCCGTCGAGAAGCGATGACGTACGTACAGTCCACAGAACTTCGCTCTCTATAATCGCGCCCTCATGATTCGATCGATCCGTCGCGCGCGCTGCGTCGCGTTCGTACTCGTTCTGTTCGCCCTCGGTGCCGCCGAGGCACAGCTTCGCGTCGAGATCACCGGCGTCGGAGCGAACCAGTTTCCGATCGCGGTCGCCAACTTCCAGCGCGACGGGCAGGCGCCGCAGGAAGTCGACGCGATCATCCGCGCCAATCTGCAGCGCTCGGGGCTGTTCCGCCTGATCGAGACGGGCGGCGCCGCGATCCCGGAAAACGCCGCCGTCGCGCACGGCGAGTGGAAAGCGCGCGGCGCCGACGCGCTGGTGGTCGGTTCGATCGCACGGCTGGCCGACGGCCGCTTCGACATCCGCTTCCGGCTGTACGACACCGTCAAGCAGGTGCAGCTCGACGGGCTGTCGTACATCAGCGCCGCGAACGACCTGCGGCTGAACGCGCACCGCATTTCCGACCGCATCTACGAGAAGCTCACCGGCGACCGCGGCGTGTTCGCCACGCGCATCGCCTACGTCGTTCAGCTCGGCCGCAACCAATACGAACTGCAGGTCGCCGACGCCGACGGCGGCAACGCGCAGCCCGCGCTGCGTTCGCGCGAGCCGATCATCTCGCCGGCGTGGTCGTTCGATGGCGCACGGCTCGCCTACGTTTCGTTCGAATCGGGCAAGCCGGTCGTGTACGTGCACACGCTGGCCACCGGCGAGCGCCGCGCGCTGGCCAACTTCCGCGGCAGCAACAGCGCCCCGGCGTGGTCGCCCGACGGCAAGGCGCTCGCGGTCGTGCTCACGCGCGACGGCATCTCGCAGATCTACTCGATCGGCGTGGACGGCACCAACCTGCGGCGCCTTACCAACTCCGGCGCGATCGACACCGAGCCGGTGTTCTCGCCCGACGGCCGCTACATCTACTTCACGTCGGACCGCGGCGGCGGGCCGCAGATCTACCGCATGAGCCCGACCGGCGCCGACGTGCAGCGCGTGACATTCAACGGCGACTACAACGTCACGCCGCGCGTCAGCCCCGATGGCCGGCAGATCGCGTACGTCGGCCGCCGCGACGGCCGCTTCCAGGTGTACGTGATGGAACTCGCAACCGGGCAGGAGCTGGCGGTGACCGACACCGTGATGGACGAGTCGCCGAGCTTCGCGCCCAACGGTCGCCTGCTGCTGTACGCGACCGAAGTCAACGGCCGCGGCATCCTGGCGTCGGCATCGACCGACGGCCGCGTGCGCACCCGCCTGACCGGTCCTAACGGCGATGTGCGCGAACCGACGTGGGGACCATTTTCCAAGTAAGAAGGGAGACAGACTCATGCAACAAAGACGCATTCTCACGATCGGACTGGCCGCCCTGTTCATGGCCGGCTGCGCGACGACGCAGCTCGAAGAAACCAAACCCGCACCGGTGGCCGAGAAGCCCGCCGCCGCCCCGGCCCCTGCGCCGGCGCCCGCGCCGGTCACGCGCGCCGAACCCGCGCCGCAGCCGATCGATCCGTTGAACGATCCGAAAGGCCCGCTCGCCAAGCGCGAAGTGTTCTTCGATTTCGACAAGTTCGACATCAAGCCCGAGTACACCGGCCTGGTCGAAGCGCACGGCCGCTACCTCGCCTCGCGCAAGGATCGTCGCGTCGTGATCGAAGGCAACGCCGACGAGCGCGGCAGCCGCGAGTACAACCTCGCGCTCGGCCAGAAGCGCGCCGATGCGGTCCGCAGCCGCCTGCAGATCCTCGGCGCGAGCGCGGCGCAGATCGAGACCGTGAGCTTCGGCGAGGAGCGGCCGCGCTGCCAGCAGCACAACGAGGACTGCTGGTGGCAGAACCGCCGTGCGGACATCAAGTACAAGTGACCGCTGCGCCGTGTTCGAGTCACGCTCTGCAATGAGGCGCGCGCACCGCGCGGCCGGCGTCGTGCTGCTGGCGCTGGCCGCTCTTGGTGCACCGCCCGCGCACGCGCTGTTCGGCGACGACGAAGCGCGCAAGGCGATCCTCGACCTGCGCAAGAAGGTCGACGAGCAGAACCAGGCGCTCGCGCAGAAGGATGCCGAAGTGGCCGCGCGGCTGGAGCGGCTCGAGGCGGCCAGCCGCGCGCAGCTCGAATTCGCCAACACGATCGACGCGCTCAAGCGCGAGATCGCGCAACTGCGCGGGCAGGTCGAGCAGCTCGCGCACGAGGTCGCCACGCTGCAGAAGCGCAACCGCGATCTGTACGGCGACCTCGACGCGCGGCTGAAGAAGCTCGAGCCGACGACCGCCACGGTCGACGGCAAGCAGGCGCTCGTCGAGCGCGGCGAGCAGGCCGCGTTCGACGCCGCACTCGCGCAGTTCCGCGCGAGCGACTTCAAGGGCGCGATCGCGAGCCTGCAGACCTTCATCGCACGCTACCCGCAGTCTGCCTACGCCGCGTCCGCGCACTACTGGCTCGGCAGCTCGAACTTCGCGCTGAAGGACTACAAGGCGGCGATCGCAGCGCTGCAGGTCGTCACCGAGCGCTACCGCGACTCGCCGCGCGCGCCCGAAGCGCTGCTGACCATCGCCGCCAGCCAGATCGAGCTGAACGACAAGAAGTCGGCACGCGCGACGCTGAACCGGATCATCAAGGAGTATCCGGACACCGAGGCCGCCAAGCTCGCCAAGGAGCGGCTGCCCTCGACCGCCCTGCGTTGAGCGCGATCGTCGAGGTCACCGTCGGCCCACGGACGCCGGTCGAAAAGGGCGGCGCCAGTCGTTTTGCCGCGCATTCCGCCGACGGCGCCAGCGGCTTTCCGGCGGCTATGCGCGCCATCGGGGATCCTCCAGCCGCGCGACACCGCCGCCCTGCGGCCTCGTTACGCCCGCGCGGGCTCCGGTTCCGTCATCCCGAGCAGCGCGCGAGATCTCGACGTTGCGAGCGGCAGAGATTCCTCGCCTGCGGCACGGAATGACTGGATGGAGACGGCTTCGAATCTCACGAGCCGGCGGCTCGGAATGGCCGACACTTGTCATCCCGAGCGAGCGCGAGGGATCTCGGCACTG
>JBBIQI010000195.1:0-6330 GCA_037442465.1 Burkholderiales bacterium | reverse complement strand
GGAGCGGGCGCAGGCCGCGGTGCTGGCGGACGGCGGTGGCGGGATGCGCGAGTTCACTTCACTTGAGCGCGCCGAAGACCTTCTTTGCGATGTCTGCCCCGGCGCTGAGCGGATCGCGGCGGATCTTTCTTTCCTCCTCGCCGATCATCAGGTACAGCCCGTCGAGCGCCTTGCCGGTGACGTGCCGTTCGATGCGCGCCTGCTCGGGCTTGACCAGGCCGAGCTGCTCGCCCTGCCTGGCGAGCGCGTTGTACTGCCGCGCCAAGCCAATGCGATCGGTCACCTTGGTGACGATCGGCAGGAAGCGCGTCGTCAGCGGCGCGCGCGTCTTGTCGGCGAAGAACCGCGTCACGGAGTCGTCGCCACCGGTCACGATCGCTTTGGCGTGCTGCACGCTCATGGTACGGACGGCGTTGACGAGCAGACTTCTTGCCTCGGGCACCGCGCCTTCGGCTGCGCGATTGACGCCGAGTTTCAGTTCTTCCACGTCGCGGCCGCGGCCCATGAGTTTCAGCGCCGTCTCGCCACGCTGCAGCCACTCGGGCAGCGGAATGCGCACGCGATCGTTGCCCCAGAAGCCGTCGGTCTTGCCGAGCAACTGCACAGCGACGGTCGCACCCTGCTCGAGCGCGGCTTTGAGGCCGGCCGCGGCGTCGCGGTTGGTCAGGTCGGCGAGCGAAAGCGCGCGGGCGTCGCGCGCGGCCAGCCCGAGTGCCGCCAACGCGGCCCATGCGGCAAGCTGTGCGAGCGCCTGACGGCGGTCTGTATCGGTGTCGTTCATCGCGGATCTCCGGTAGTTCGGCGCGAATCGGTGAAAAACCTCATGTGTCGGCGCGGCGCGACCGCGATCGCGGTGGCTACACTGCGCCGCAGGCGAAGGGACCGGACGATCATGGCAGAAAGCACACAGCGCGAACATGCGCAGGCGCAAGATTGTTCCAGCGCGCGCTCGGCACGCCGTCTCGCGTTCGCGCTCGGCGCCTGCGCGTTCGTGCTGGTCGCCGCGCTGGCGGCGCTGCCGTTTCTCGCGAACCGGCCGAAGCCCGCGCCGCAGGTCCAACTGACCAACATCGCGGGCGAGGCGAGGTCGCTCGCCGAGTTGCGCGGGCGGCCGGTGCTGGTGAGCTTCTGGTCGACGACCTGCGCGCCGTGCCTGGCCGAGATGCCGGCGCTCGTCGCGCTGCATCGCCGGCACGCCGAACGTGGACTGACGACCTTCGCGGTGGCGATGCGCCACGACCGGCCCGACATCGTGCTCGACTTCGCGCGTACGCGCGGCCTGCCGTTCGATGTCGTGCTCGACTTCAACGGCGAGGTCGCGCGCGACTTCGGCGACCCGCAGGTCACGCCGACCAAGTTCCTGATCGACGCGCAAGGCCGCATCGTGCGCGTGTACGTCGGCCGCACCGATTTCGACGATCTGGAGCGGCGCATCGCCGCCGAGTTGGCAGGCTGACCAGCCCTCCTTTGTCGTAAAGGGGGCGGGGGCAACTTCGACGGCGCGTCGTAAGTCACGAAAGCCGAAAACTCCGCTGCGGTCCCCCTCTTCAAAGCGGGAGGAACGAAATCTCCCTCGCCCCCCAAGAAGAGGAAGGAACAGGCCTGCTTAGCGCGTGAAGCGCCGCACGATCACGGCGGTGATCACGGGCGCGAGCGCCCACAGCAGTGCGAATCCAGCGGACAACGCGGTCGAAGCGCCGCTGCCTCGATCGAACTGGTGGAACAGCAACGCCAGCACGGCGGTGGCGGCGACGACCGCGACCGGCCCGCCTTTGCGCGCGAGCAGCCACGGGTAGACGAAGATGCCGAGCGCGACCAGCGCGACGATCGTGATCGTGCCGGCAAGCGCGTTGGGGAATTCGATCATCGGAACCGCTGCAGCCGCGGACCGTCTGTCGCCTACGCGTAACCGGCCGCGTGCGCCTGCTGGTCGGCGTGGTAGGAGCTGCGCACGAGCGCGCCGCAGGCCGCATGCGAAAACCCCATCGCCCGCGCCTCGCGTTCGAACATCTTGAACGTGTCCGGATGCACGTAGCGCCGCACCGGCAGGTGATGGTTGGTCGGCGCGAGGTACTGGCCCACCGTCAGCATGTCGACCTCGTGCGCGCGCAGGTCGCGCATCACCTGCAGGATCTCGTCGTCGGTTTCGCCGAGCCCTACCATCAGCCCGCTCTTGGTCGGCACGGCGAGCCCGCGCGCAGCCATGCGGCGCTTGAGTTCGCGCAGCAGGGCCAGCGAATGCGCGTAGTCGCCGCCGGGCCGTGCCTCGCGGTACAGCCGCGGCACCGTCTCGAGGTTGTGGTTCATCACGTCGGGCGGCGCGGCTTCCAGGATGTCGAGCGCGCGCTCCATGCGCCCGCGGAAGTCGGGCACCAGCACCTCGATCTTCGTCGCTGGCGCCAGCGCGCGCACGGCGCGGATGCAGTCGACGAAGTGCTGCGCGCCGCCGTCCTTCAGGTCGTCGCGGTCGACCGAGGTGATGACGACGTAGGACAGTTTTAGCGCCGCGATCGTCTGCGCGAGGTTGCGCGGCTCGTCCGCGTCGAGCGGATCGGGACGGCCGTGGCCGACGTCGCAGAACGGGCAGCGGCGGGTGCACTTGTCGCCCATGATCATGAAGGTCGCCGTGCCCTTGCCGAAGCATTCGCCAATGTTCGGGCAGGTGGCTTCTTCGCAGACCGTGTGCAGCCGGTGCGCGCGCAGGATGTTCTTGATCTCGTAGAAGCGCGTCGTCGGCGAGCCGGCGCGCACGCGCAGCCAGTCGGGCTTGCGCAGCGGCGCCGTTTCGGTCGCAACCTTGATCGGGAATTTCTTGAAGACCGGCGCGGTCTTCGCTTCGCCCTTCTTCTTCGCGTAGGGGTCGGCGCCGGGCGTGGGTGTGCGGATGACGTCGGAGCTCATGGACGGAGGTGATCGGCAAGCCGCGCCGCGAGTCGGTCGGCGGCTTCGTGCCAGGTCGTCTGCACGCGCAGTGTAGCCAAGTCGACCGTCGCCAGAGACGGGTAGCCACAAGGGTCGATCAGCGCGAACGGCGCAAGATCCATCGCGACATTCAACGCCACGCCGTGATAGCTGCGCCCGTTCGTCACCTTGATCCCCAGCGCCGCGATCTTGGCCACCCCCGAAAAATCGGGGTCAGACACCTTTTTTTCTTCCCCTTCGTGCAGACGGGACGATGGGCCGCCCTGAGCTTGTCGAAGGGGCCGAGGTAAGGGGCTGCCGCCAAAGGGCACGTAAATTCCCGGCGCCCCTTTCACGCGCCGACCCTCGACGCCATACGTCTCGAGCGTCTGGATCACGCTCTGCTCGATGCGGTACACGAGTTCTTTGACGAAGATGCGGAGCCGCCGCAGGTCGATCAGCGTGTAAACCACGACCTGCCCCGGTCCGTGGTAGGTGATCTGCCCGCCGCGGTCGGTCGCGACGACGGGGATCGCGGTCGGCGCCAGCAGATGTTCGCGCCTGCCCGCCTGCCCGAGCGTGAACACCGGCGGATGTTCGACGATCCACAGCTCATCCGGCGTGTCCGCGTCGCGCTGGGCGGTGAACTCGCGCATCGCCTGCCAGGTCGGCACGTACTCGGCGCGGCCGAGTGCGCGAACGACGAGCGGTGGCGCGAGCGCGACACTCATGTTGCCGAGGTCACAGCACGACCTTGACCAGCGGATGGCTGGTCAGCGCGCGATACAGGTTGTCGAGCTGCTCGCGCGAGGTGGCGTGCACGGTGACCGTGAGCGACAGGTAGTTGCCTTCCCTGGAGGCGCGCATCTCGAGCGTCGCGGGATCGAAGTCGGGCGCATGCTCGGTGACGACGGCGACGATCGCCTGCGCGAACTCGTCGACGCGCCGTCCCATCACCTTGATGGGAAAGTCGGTCGGGAACTGCAGCGGTGACTCGCCCGGGTGCCGGATCGGTTCGTTCATGCAGCCAGTCTGAGGCCGGGCAGCAGCGACTTCCAGCGCAGCGCGTCCTCGCGCTTGGCCTGCTGGAACCAGCCATGCATCTTGCGAAACAGCGGACCCGGCGCGCCGTCGCCGATCGGCTCGCCGTCGAGCTGTGTGACCGGCAGCACCTCGCGCCCGGACGACGACAGCCACAGCTCGTCGGCCGTGCGCACTTCGGACTCGTCGACCGGGCGAACTTCGGTCTCGATGCCGCGCGCGCGGGCGATGTCGAGCACGGCGTCGTACGTAATGCCCGGCAGGATCAGGTTCGACTTGGCCGGCACGACGAGCGTGCCGCGGCGCACGACGAACACGTTCGCGCTCGACGCTTCGGTGAGCAGTCCGTCGCGGAACAGGATCGTCTCGAATGCGCCGTGATCGACCGCGAACTGCTTCATCAGCACGTTGCCGAGCAGCGAGATGCTTTTCACGTCGCAATGCAGCCAGCGCTCGTCGGCGTGCGTGACGCAGGCCACCCCGCGCTCGAGGTTTTCCGGCGGAATCGGCGGCCACGGCGAACTGACCGCGAACACGGTCGGCGCCACGCCCGGCGGAAACGCATGGTCGCGCTTGGCCGCGCCGCGTGTGACCTGCAGGTACACGGTCTGCCGCGGCCACGGGTGCCGCTCGATCAACGCCGCCAGCAGGCCGAGCCATTCGGCCATCGCCAGCGGGTTGTCGATGCGCACCGCCGCGAGGCTGCGCTCGAGCCGCGCGAAGTGTTCGCGCGCGCGAAACGGCGCGCGCAATCCCGGCTCGACGGTGTCGACCGGGATCACTTCGTACACGCCGTCGCCGAAGATGAAGCCGCGGTCGAGCACGGAGATTCTGGCGGAGGCGAGCGGTTGCCACTCGCCGTTGAGATAGCAGGTCGCGTCTTGCCAGTCCATGCATGCGCGGCGCCACCGGCGCCCGTCGTTGATCGAAGTTCGAATCGTACCCGTGCCGCCGTCCGCGGCCGGGTGCAGCAGCGCGTCAGCGCGCGCGCAGCGCCCGCACGAACTCGGCGACCGCGGCTTCGCCGAGCAGGGCGGAGACGATGCGCTCGGCTTCCTTGATCCGCTCGCGCAGCTCGTCGGCCGTGCGCGTCTGCTCGATGCGCAGCGAGATCACTTCGGCGTCGGGGCCCAGGCGGTCGGTCAAAGCGCGCACCGCGCGCCGCTTCGCCTCCTCGAGCGTCAGCAGCGCGCGTTCTTCGCCCGGCTCGGCGCCAAGCGAATGCACCTCGACGCCGGCGACGGTCGGAACGTCGAGCGCGCGCGCGGCCGGGCGTGGCCCGGGCGCATCGGCACCGTGCATGCGCTGGATATAGCCCCGCGTCTCCAGTGTCGCGATCAGACCGTCGATTTCGCCCGGCCGCGCCAGCGGCGCCAGATCGGCGACGCTGCGCTTGCCGTCGACCATGATCAGGATGCGCCGCGCCGCGAGCGACAGGGCGCCGCCGCGCGTGGCGACTTCGGCAACCCCTTTAGCGGTCTTGGTGTAGACAAGCTTCTCGTCCATCCGCGCAAGACGTCCGACCCGGGGGTGCCAGTTTCGCGAAACGCTCCGCGCACCGATTGTGTCAGCTGCGGCCAAGAGGCACCGCTTTTATCGGCTTTGGTCGCGCGCGTCAATCGCGGCTGCCGCAAGCACGTGATCGATCACCAGTTGTTTGAGCGTGCCCAGCCGCTTGTGAAAGAAGTGATCGGCGCCGGGCAGCACGACGACCGGCAGGTCCTGCGGGCGCGCCCAGTCGAGCACGTCGGCGAGCGGGATCGTTTCGTCGCGTTCGCCGTGGATGACGAGCGTGCCGGCGCGCACCGGCGGCATCGGCCACTTGCCGGCGGCCGTGCCCACGAGCACCAGGTGCCTGACCGGATAATGCTGCGCGGCCAGCGTACGTGCGCTGCGCGCGGCGACGAAGCTGCCGAACGAAAAGCCTGCGAGCGCGCGCGGCGCCGCCGCCGCCGCCGGCGCGTCGGCCAGCCACTGCGGCAACGTGGCGATCACGTGCAGAAAGTCGTCGGTTTCGCCGCGGCCTTCGTCGTGTGCGCCGTCGGTCGCGCCGACGCCGCGAAAATTCGGCCGCACCGCCAGCCAGCCGACCGCGACGAACGCGCGCGCGAGTGTGGCCGCGACCTTGTTGTCCAGCGTGCCGCCGTACAGCGGGTGCGGGTGGCCGACGAACGCAACGCCCGCAAGTGCTGCGCGGCTGTCCGGCCAGTCGAGCGCGACCTCGATGCGTCCGATCGGCCCCGGGATCGTTCGGCGTTCGTGCATCTGTGCGAATTGCGGATCGCTCGGCGCGGGCACTGCGGCGACGGGTCCGCGTTCCCGCATCTGCCTGCTTCAACCAGGCGGCAGGGCAATCGGGCGAGGAGTCCGCACGCGCGGCATGCGGGC
>JBBIQI010000194.1:0-6375 GCA_037442465.1 Burkholderiales bacterium | reverse complement strand
GTCGGCCGGCAGCGCGGCGATCTGCGAGCGCAGGCGGTCGAGCCCGAGCCGGTCGCCGAGCGCAAAGTAGGCGGCGGCGACTTCGTCGAGGCTGCGCCGCGCGTGCTCGGCGATCTCGGCGACGTCGAGCGCGCCGAACTGCGCTTCGCACGAAGCGACCTGCGCCGCCAGCTCGGCGGGCACGCCGGCGGCGATCCAGCGATCGCGCAACGGTGCGTTGATCCGCGGCGTGCCGGGCTCGGCGGCGATGAACGCGGCAAGCGCCGCGGCCGCCTGCGCCATCCGCGCGATCGTGCGATCCATCGGATCGGTCAGCCGGCGCGAACGCAGGAACCAGGTCGTCGCGCGTTCGGTGAGCCGCGCGATCTCGAACAGCATCTCGGCCTGCCCGGCGTCGGCCACGCGGTTGTCCAGCGCTTCGATCGCGCGCCAGGTCGCGACGACGCCGAAGCTTTCGCGCGCCAGCAGGTACGCGCGCACGACCTGCGCCGGCGTCGCCCCGGTGTTCTCCGCGAGCCGGTGCACGAAAGCGCTGCCGACGCGATTGACCATGCTGTTCAGCACGTGGGTCGCGACGATCTCGCGCTTGAGCGGATGGCGGTCGATGTACGAGCCGTAGCGGCTGCGCAGCAGCACGGGGAAGTAGCGCGCCAGCGCCGTGGCGACCCACGGATCCTCGGGCAGGTCGGAGGCGAGCAGCTCGTCGAACAGCCACATCTTCGAATACGCGAGCAGCACCGCGTTTTCCGGCGCCGTCAGCCCGATGCCGCGGCGCCTGCGCTCGGCGATCTCCTCGTCGCTCGGCAGGAACTCGAGCGCGCGATTCAACCGACCCGCCTTTTCCAGGAAGCGCATGAAGCGCGCCTGCTGTTCGAGAAGCTGTGGCGCGCTGCGCACCGCGAGGCTGATCGCCTGTGTCTGGAAGTAGTTGTCGCGCAGCACCAGCGCGGCGACCTCGTCGGTCATGTCCGCCAGCAGCTTGTTGCGCTGCTTTTCGGTCAGCTCGCCCTCGGCGATCACGAGCCCCAGCAGGATCTTGATGTTGACCTCGTGGTCCGAGGTGTCCACACCCGCGGAGTTGTCGATCGCGTCGGTGTAGATGCGGCCACCGCTGCCGCTGGCGCCGATCAGCGCGTACTCGATGCGGCCGCGCTGCGTGCAGCCGAGGTTGCCGCCTTCGGCGACGACCTTGCAGCGCAGCTCGCGGCCGTCGACGCGGATCGCGTCGTTGGCGCGGTCGCCGACCTCGGCGTGCGTTTCGGTCGATGCCTTCACATAGGTGCCGATGCCGCCGTTGTAGAGCAGATCCACCGGGGCCTTCAGGATCGCGTTGATCAGCTCGTTCGGCGTCAGTTGCTTCGCGTCGATACCGAGCGCGCGCGCGGCCTGCGGCGAAATCGGGATCGACTTGACCGAGCGGCTCCAGACGCCGCCGCCCGCGGAGATCAGCTGCGTGTCGTAGTCGGCCCACGACGAGCGCGGCAGGTCGAACAGCCGCTTGCGTTCGTCCCAGCTGCGCGCCGGATCGGGATCCGGGTCGATGAACACGTGCCGGTGGTCGAACGCGGCAACCAGCTTGATGTGCTTGGACAGCAGCATGCCGTTGCCGAACACGTCGCCCGACATGTCGCCGATGCCGACCACCGTGAAGTCGGTCGTCTGCGTATCGACGCCCAGCTCGCGGAAGTGGCGCTTGACGCTCTCCCACGCGCCGCGCGCGGTGATGCCCATTTTCTTGTGGTCGTAGCCGGCCGACCCGCCGGAGGCGAACGCATCACCGAGCCAGAAGCCGTACTCCTTGCTGATCGCGTTGGCGTAGTCCGAGAACGTCGCCGTACCCTTGTCGGCAGCGACCACCAGGTACGGATCGTCGTCGTCGTGACGGACGACCTGCGGCGGCGGCACGACCTTGCCCGCGACCAGGTTGTCGGTCAGGTCGAGCAGCCCGCGCAGGTAGTCCTGATAGCAGGCCACGCCTTCCTTCATGTAAGCGTCGCGCTCGGTCGGCGGCGGCGCCTTCTTTAGCACGAAGCCGCCCTTGCTGCCGACCGGCACGATCACCGTGTTCTTCACCATCTGCGCCTTGACCAGCCCCAGCACCTCGGTGCGGAAGTCCTCGTGCCGGTCCGACCAGCGCAGCCCGCCGCGTGCGATCTTGCCGCCGCGCAGATGCACGCCCTCGAAGCGCGCGCAGTACACGAAGATCTCGAACATCGGCTTCGGCTCGGGCAGCCCCGGCACCTTCGACGGATCGAACTTGAACGACAGGAACTCGCGCCGCTCGCCGCGCTCGTCGGTGCGCCAGAAGTTCGTGCGCGTGGTGGCCAGGATCAGCGCGAGGTACTGCCGCAGCACGCGGTCCTCGTTCAGGTTGGCCACTTTCTCCAGCGCCTGCTCGAGCGCGCGCACCTGGCGCGCGACCGCCTCGGCGCGCGGCGTGCCGCCGCAGGCGCCCGCCTCGTCCGGATCGAAGCGCACGCGGAAGAGCTGAATCAGCAACCGTGCGATGCGCGGATGCGCGTTGAACGTGGCCTCGACGAACGCCGGCGTCAACGCAAAGCCGATCTGCCTGAGGTACTTCGCATACGCGCGCAGAACGACGACGTCGTCCGCGGCGAGCGCGGCGCGCAGCACGAGCCGATTGAACTCGTCGTTCTCGATGCGGCCGTCGAACACGCGGACGAAGGCGTCCTCGAACAGCGGCTTGACGGTATCGACCTCGAACTCGTCGGTCGACAACGCAAGCAGCTCGAAGTCGTGGATCCACATCGGCCCGCCGTCGGCGGGGCGAACCTGCGCCGGATGCTCGGTCAGCACGCGCACGCCCATGTGCTCGAGCATCGGCAGGCTGTCGGACAGCACGACCGGATCGCCGGCGCGGTAGATCTTGAAACCGAGCGCGCCGGCGCGCGCGCCGAGCGGGCGGTACAGCTTGACCGCGAGCTGACCCGCGGCCAGATCGTCCATCTTGCGGATGTCCGCGACCGCCGCGCGCGCCGCGGTGCGTTCGCGATAGGCGCTCGGGAAAGCGCGCTGCCAGCGCTTGTAAAGCTGCATGCCGCGGCCTTCGCCTTCGGACTCGATCAGCGCGTCGGCCAGTTCGTCTTCCCAGCGGCGCGCCGCGGCGGCGAGCTTCGCCTCCAGCTCGCGCCGATCGACCGCGGGCACCTGCCCGGGGGTCGTGCGCACAGTAAACAGGATGCGCGCGAGCACGTCGTCGGTCAGCAGCACGTCGAACTCGTTACTGGTGCCGGCGAACGCCGCCATCAGGATGTCCTGGAACTTGATCCGCAGGTCGGTGCCGTACTTGTCGCGCGGCACGTAGATCAGGCAGGTGACGAAGCGCTCGAACGGATCGCGCCGGAGGAAAAGCCGCAGCCGCTGGCGTTCGCCGAGCTGCAGGATGCCCTGCGCGGTCTCGTACAGTTCGTCGAGCCCGATCTGGAACAGCTCGTCGCGCGGGTATGTCTCGAGGATGTGCACCAGCGCCTTGCCGAGATGGCTGTCGGGTGCGAGCCCAGCGCGGGCGATCACCGCCGCGGCCTTGCCGCGCAGCAGCGGGATGTCGACGACGCGCGCGCTGTATGCGGTCGACGTGAGCAGCCCGAGGAAACGGTGCTCGCCGACGACCTTGCCCGCGCGCGAAAAGCGCTTGACGCCGATGTAATCAACGTAGCCGGGCCGGTGCACCGTGGCGCGCGCGTTGGCCTTGGTCACAATCACCAGCGGTGTCGGCGCATGTGCGAGCACGCGCGCCTGCTTGGGCAGCGCGGCGAAACTGCCCGACACCTGCTCGGCGCCGGTCTCGCGCAGGATGCCGAGCCCGCTGCCGGGGACGAGCTTGAGCGCGTCTTCGCCGTCTGCGACGACCAGATCGTGGCAGCGGTAGCCGAGCAGCAGGAAGTTGCCGTTGGCCAGCCACTCGAGAAAGGCGCGGCTTTCCGCGAGCTCGTCGGCGGCCGCCGGCGGCGCGCTTGCCGCGAGTTCGGCGGCGGCTTCGCGCAGCCGCGCGAGCATCGGCTTCCAGTCCTCGGTGGTCGCGCGCACGTCGCCCAGCACGCGCTCGATGCCGGCGGCAAGCTGCGCGCGCGCCTGCGGGTCGACCAGCCGGTCGACCTCGATGTGCATCCACGACTCGAGCTTCGCCTCGGGCGCTTCGCGGCGCGGCCGCAACGACACGAGGCGGCCGCCCGCATCGCGCTCGACGGCGAACACCGGATGGATGCGCAGGTGCAGCGTCAGCCCCTGACGGTTGGCTTCCATCGTCGCCGAGTCGACCAGAAACGGCATGTCGTCGTTGACGACCTCGATCACGGTGTGCCGCAGCGCCCAGCCGTGTTCGGCCGCACTCGGGCTGTAGACGCGCACTTTGGGCGTGCCCGGCGCGCGTACGCGGCCCAGTTCCCAGTGCGACAGGGCCGCGCCGGCAAGATCCTCGGGACGGCGCGCGGCGACGTCCTCCGGGTCGACCTGCCGGTAGTAGTCGCGCACGAACACCTCGATCAGCGCGCGTTCCGCCGCGGCGACTTTCTGCTGTGCGTGCGCCACCGCGGCGTCGATCAGCTCCTCGTGGGGCGTTGCCGGCTTGTTCATCGGCGTCTCCCGTGTCGTTCTTGTGTGCGATCGGCCGAGTATGCCGCCGTGCCCTGCGCTTGGGAAATGTCGGCACCGGCGGCGCGCACAACCGCCCGCGCCTCAGCGGCCGGCGACGACCACGCGGTCGCGGCCGAGCCGCTTCGCCTCCAGCACGGCGTCGTCGGCCGCTTTCAGCAGTGCCTCGATCGAATCGGGCGCCCGGCGCGTATCGGTGACGCCCGCGGAAAACGTGCAGCCCATGATCGTGGACCCGTCGTCGCCGTCGGCCGCGAGCACGAACGCCCGCCAGTGCTTGAGCAGCGCGCGCACCTTCTGTGCCGCGGCGTCTGCGTCCGTGTGCGGCATCAGCAGGCAGAACTCCTCGCCGCCGTAGCGGCACGCGACATCGCTGCCGCGGATGCGGCGCGCGAGCAACCGCCCGAAGGCGGCGAGCAGGCGGTCGCCCGCGCCGTGGCCGTAGCGGTCGTTGACCGCCTTGAAGTGATCGAGGTCGATCAGCGCGACCGCGAGCGGCGCACCTGCGCGCCGCGCCAGCGCGAACAGCGCGGGCAGCACCTCGTTCAGGTGCCGGCGGTTGTACAGCCCGGTCAGGAAGTCGCGCAGCGCCTGCTGCTTCAGCTCGGTCTGCAGCGCCTGCACTTCGCGCACCTTGTGCGCGAGCTGACGGTTGATCGCTTCGAGCTGCGCCTTGGCGCGCTCGCTCGCGCGGCGACGGGCGTCGATCGCGTCGCGCTCGCGCCGGATGCGCAGCAGTTCGGTCTGCAGCGAAGCGGCCTGGAAGCGCGCCTGCGAGGCGCGCTGCGCACGCTGGACGTGCAGCGTCTGCCAGACGCGCAGGTGCCGCAGCGCGGCCTGCGCGTTGCCGAGCTGCTCGTGCAGATCCGCCAGCGCGCCGAAATACAGGCAGCGCGCACGCAGGCTCGGCCCTTCGTTCGGCAGCGGCAGCGCGCCTTCGAGCAGCGCGGCCGCACCGGCCGCATCGCCTTCCGCGCGCAGCAGCTCCGCCTCGGCCACCGCGAGTTCGATCCGTTCCTCGGCGACCGCGTTCTGCGCGAGCGCGGCGCGCGCCTGCTCGAGCAGGCGGCGGCCGAGCGCGGCTTCTCACGCGCGCAGCGCGGCGATCGCCATCGTCTCGAAGGCCGCGCCGTGCGCGCCGCGGCCGCTGGCATCGGCCGGAGCCGCGAGCAGCTGTTCGATGTCCGGCAGCGCTTCGCGCGGGCGGCCGAGATCGGTCAGGCAGATGACGCGGTTGACCAGCAGCACGGCGAGCAGCCGCGCGTTGTCGAGGAAGGCGCAGCGCTCGATGCCCTGCGCGATGTAGCGCAGAGCCTCGTCGTAATCGCCGAGCTGGTACAGCTCGTGCGCCAGATTGCGGTACAAGACCGCATCGAAGCCGTGATCGCGCGCCGGGCTCGACTCGCGCAGCGCCTGGTACATGTAGGCAAACGCCTCGGCAGAGTCGCCGAGCGCCGAATACGAGCCGGCGATGCCGTTGAGCAGCATGCCGCGCTCTTCCTGACGCAAGACACGCAACCCCCTCGGCGCGCAGCGGCAGCACGAGGTCGAGCGACTCGCGCGCGCGGCCTTCCATCAGCCAGCAGCGGCCGATGCCCACCTGCGCGAGGATCGCGCCAGCGCGGTCGCGCACCGTCTCGAAGCAGCGTTGCGCCGCGGTCAGCTCCTGCACCGCCGCGCGCGGCGTCGCGTAGCGCATCCGGTGAAAGCCGCGCGCCAACCGCGCCCAGCCTTCGGCCGGCACGTCGCCGGTGGCGACGGCGC
>JBBIQI010000193.1:0-6381 GCA_037442465.1 Burkholderiales bacterium | reverse complement strand
GCGTGCCCGGTTTCCCGTACCTGCGGGTCGATCGCGCGACCGCCGCGCTGCGCGACAAAGCGCTCGCCGCGCGCTCGAGCTTCGGCGTCTGGAGCGAGCTGATGGCGCGGCTCGACCGGCAGGCGCGCGCAGCGGAGCTGGCCAACGGCGAGTCCGGCGATCTGCCGTCGGCGGCCGCGCTCGACGCCTGCCGCTACCAGCTTGCGGTGGCGGACCACGGCGAGATCGCGCGGCTGGCCGAAGCGGCGCAGGTACCCGACGACTATTCGCTGTTGATGCGCGCGCTCGGGTTGTATCCGCTGACACGGATTCCGTTTGCCGCCGGCATCCGCGCCTGGCAGGACCGCACGCGCGCCGTCTTCGCCACCCCGCTCGAAGCGCTGCCGGTCGCGGGCCGGCTGCGCCGCTATGCACCCGCGGCGCATATGGAGTCGGTGCCGTCGGTCGCGCAGTCCGCCGCGTTCGGACTGCCCCTGCTGCCGGCCGCGCGGCTCGTCGAACTGGTCCGGCACAACGCGCCGGTGCTGGAAGTCGATACCGCGAGCGACGACGACCGCATCGGTGCGCTCGTCTGGCAGGCGGCCGAGCCGCCGCGCCTCGGCGTCGACGTCGAACGGCCCGTGGCGTACGTGCGCATCGCGCACACGCGGATCGCGGGCCGCGTGCACCTGCAGCTCGTCTACACGTTCTGGTTTCCGGCGCGTCCGCCCGAAAGCGCCTTCGACATCCTCGCCGGCCGTCTGGACGGACTCGTCTGGCGCGTGACGCTGGGCGAGGATTTCGAGCCGCTCGTCTACGACTCGATCCACCCCTGCGGTTGCTATCACATGTTCTTCCCGACCGCGCGCGTGCGCGCGCGGCCGCAGCCCGAAACACTCGACGAAGGGCTGTTCGCGCCGCAGACGGCGGCAGTGCCTGCGGCGGGCGAACGCGTCGTGCTGCGCGTGGCCAACCGCACGCACTATCTGCAGCGCGTGCGCGCCACCGTCGACATCGGCGCTGCGATCGTCTACGCGCTGCGCGATGACGACGAACTGCGCAGCCTGCCGCTGCCCGCCGGCGGCCGCCGCAGTGCGTTTGGCCCCGACGGGCTGGTGCCCGGCAGCGAGCGGCCCGAGCGCTTTTTCTTCTGGCCGATGGGTATCGCCAGTGCCGGGCAGATGCGTCAGTGGGGCCGCCACGCGACGGCGTTCGTCGGCCGCCGCCACTTCGACGATCCGTTGCTCTTCGACAAGTACTTCGAGGTGGTCCGATAGGGAAAATGGTGTCTGACCCCAATTTCTTTGCCAATTTCTTTGCTGCTGGACCTGCGCCGTGAAGCTGCGCGTCGCCACCTACAACATCCACAAGGGCGTGACCGTGCGCGGGCGTCCGCGCATCCACGACGTGCGCATGGCGCTGCAGGCGATGAACGCCGACATCGTGTTCCTGCAGGAGGTGCAGGACCGCAACGAGCGGCTGGCGGCGCGCCATGCCGGCTACCCGAAGTCCACGCAGATCGAGTTCCTCGCCGCACAGATCTACGAGCACCACGCGTACGGTATGAACGCGGTCTATCCGCATGGCCACCACGGCAACGCGATCCTGTCGCGCCACACGATCCGGCAGTTCACCAATCACGACGTGTCGGACCACGCGCTGGAAAAGCGCGGCTTGCTGCACGCGGTCTGCCAATTCGGCAAGCGCGACGTGCACCTGATCTGCGTGCACTTCGGCCTGTTCAAGCGCAGCCGACTGCGGCAGGCCAGCTTCCTGATCGACTTCGTCGAGGCCGAGATTCCCGCCAAGGCACCGCTGATCATCGCCGGCGACTTCAACGACTGGCAGCGTCGCGTCGACACCGAGCTGCGCCGGTGGCTCGGCGTGATTGAGGTGTCCGACGCGGCGGCCGAGCCGACGCTGTTGGACCGCCTGCTGCCGTGGCGCGGAGTCGAACGCGCCAACGGCGTGCGCAAGGCGCGGCTGGCGCGCACCTACCCCGCTGTGCTGCCCTGGCTGCACCTGGACCGCATCTATTTGCGGGGTTTCCGCGTCGGCGCGGTGCAGGTACCGCGCGGCCCGACATGGGCGAAGCGCTCGGATCACGTGCCGCTGATCGCGGAACTGCAGTTCGCCAGGTAGGCCGCCGATTCGATGTCCGCGCGCCCGCCGCAGTCGCGCCAAGTGGCGCGCCGTTTCGAGCTGTCGGCGCGGCCGGTCGTGTACGCGGGCAATCGCGTGCGGCTGCTCGTCAACGGCGAGCAGTACTTTCCGCAGCTTCTGGCGGCGATCGAGGCGGCGCGCCGCTCGGTCCACCTCGAGACCTACATCTTCGCGGACGACAACATCGGCCAGCGCGTGGTGCTTGCGCTGGCCGCCGCCGCCAGTCGCGGCGTGCAGGTGCATCTGATCATCGACGGCTACGGCGGCGGCGAGCATGCGCGCCGGCTCGTGCGCGAACTCGGCGCACAGAGCGCGCAGGTGCGCATCTACCGGCCGGAGCGCTGGTGGCGGCTGGAGCGGCGGCTGCTGCGGCGGCTGCACCGCAAGATCGCGGTGATCGACGATGCGATCGCGTTCGTCGGCGGCATCAACATCATCGACGACCATAACCACCCGGGCGGCGAGCGCGGGCGGCTGGGCCCGCGTTTCGACTTCGCGGTCTCCTGCGAGGGACCGATCGTCGCGGCGATCGCGCTGGCGGCCAAGCGGCTGTGGTGGACGCTGTCGCTGGTGGACCCGACCGAGCGGGCGGGGCCGTTGCCGCAGTTGGCCGGGCAGCCGCGCACGCCGTACTTCGCCGACGGCGTACGCGCGAGCCTGTTGCTGCGCGACAACCTGCGCCATCGCCGCACGATCGAACGCGCGTATCTGGAGGCGATCGCCGCCGCGCGCCGCGACATCGTGATCGCCTGTGCGTACTTTCTTCCGGGGCGGCGTTTTCGCGCGGCGCTGGTCGATGCGGCCACGCGCGGGGTGCGGGTGCGGCTGCTGCTGCAGGGTCGCGTCGAGTATTCGCTGCAGCACCACGCGCAGCGCGCGCTGTACGACCCGCTCTTCGCGGCGGGCATCGAGATCTACGAGTACATGCCGAGCTACCTGCACGCGAAGGTCGCGGTAATCGACGGTTTCTGGTCGACGGTCGGGTCGAGCAACATCGATCCGTACTCGCTGCTGCTCGCGCGCGAGGCCAATGTCGTCGTCTACGACGCGCGCTTCGGCGCGGAACTGCAGACGGTGCTCGAGCGCGCGATCGAGCGCGATGCCTATCGGCTGCGCGCCGAGGACTACGCGCGCCGCTCCTGGCTGGCGCGGCTGCGCGACTGGTTTGCCTACCGCATCGTGCGATTGGCGACGGTCGTGCTGGCGCGGGCGCGGGACTATTGAGGTGCGCGTACGCGGCCGCACGCCTGCGGACCTGGCCGAGCAGGTCACCGCCAGTCCCGCACGGCGGTGGCTCGCGGCCGCCACCTGCGCGATGTGCGGGCTCGCGTCGCCCGCCGGCGGCGTCGCGCAGGAACTTCCGCTGTGGGAGCTCGGCCTCGGAGCCGCCGCGCTGCGCTTGCCCGACTACCGGGGCGCGGATCAGGCGCGCGGCTACCTGCTGCCATTTCCGGTCGTGTTCTATCGGGGCGAGCGGCTGCGCGCCGACCGCGAGGGCCTGCGCGGGCGCCTGTTCGATAGCGACCGCGTCGAACTCGACCTCAGCCTCGGCGGTTCGCTGCCCGTGCGGTCCGGGCGCAACGATGCGCGCCGTGGCATGCCGACGCTCGACCCTGTGCTCGAACTCGGCCCGTCGCTCGTCGTGCGGCTGGCGCGCAGCGCGGACGGACGGCGCACGGTCGAACTGCGGCTGCCGGCGCGCGCTGCAGTCGCGCTCGACAGCGGGCGCCTGCGCGGCGTCGGCGCCGTGTTCACGCCGCAGTTGCGGACGTCCTGGCGCGCGGCCGCCTGGGGCTGGGACGTGGACGCCGCCGCAGGGCCGATGTATGCGTCGCGCGCGTTCCACCAGTACGTCTATGGCGTGCCGGACGCCTATGCCACGCCCGATCGGCCCGCCTACAGTGCGCGCGGCGGCTACGCGGGCGCGCAGTTCACGTTGACCGCAAGCCGGCGCCACGGCGCGCTGCGGCTGTTCGGGTTCGTCCGCGCCGAAACGCTGGCCGGCGCGGTGTACGAGTCCAGTCCGCTGGTCCGCCGCAGCACGCACGTGCTCGCCGGTTTCGGCGTCGGCGTCGTGCTGGCCGAATCGTCGCGGCGCGTGCCCGCCGCCGTCGAGTAAGCCGGCGCCGCGCGCGGCGCGCCCCCATCCCAAGGCCGCGCTACCGCGCCGGCGCGAGGTCGGCGTGCGCACGCGCACCGCGCGGGAATACACTGGCCCGTCGCGCTGTTTGAGACTCGTCCGGCAAAGGACGATCAACCCAAGGAGACGAACGATGAGGACGAGACTTGCGTTTGCCGCGGCGGCACTGGCTTTTTCGTCGGCCGCGCTGGCCTTTCACTGCCCGGCCGACATGAAGAAGATCGACGAGGCGATGGCCAAGAACCCGAAGCTCAGCGCCGAGCAGATGGCCGAAGTGAAGAAATACCGCGCCGACGGCGAAGCGCTGCACAAGGCCGGCAAGCACCAGGAGTCGGTCGATACGCTGGCCAAGGCCATGAAGATCCTCGGCGTCAAGTAAGCGCTGCGGCGCCCTCGGAAAAAGCCGCCCGTCGGGCGGCTTTTTCTTTGCCTGTGCGTCGTCGTCCTCGTCGGCCGCGTCGATCGCTGCCGGCGGTCCGGCACACCGATTCGCCTTTGCGCACGCCGCCGGCGCGGCGCACACTGCACCTTTCCCCGGCGGCGCCCGCCGCGCGGGTCAAGGAGCGACGATGGTCGGCGACACCCTGCACGCCAGTTGTTTGCGGATCGCGCAGCACCTGGCCGACGGCTACGCGCGCAGCGGCGGCGCGCCGTGCACCTTCAGCATCGTCGGCGCGGGCGATCTCGTTCGCACGCCGCGCCAGACGATCAATTGCACGCTCTACGCGTACCGCTTCGCGCAGAACCAGAACCTGCGCAGCGCGCGTCCGCGCGATCTGCGGCCGCGGGCGAGCGGCGACGCGCCGCCGGCGGTGCTCGACGTCCATCTGCTGCTGACCGCGTGGGCCGAGCGCGCCGAAGACGAGCTGGCGGTGCTCGGCTGGGTCGCACGCGAACTGAACGGCGCGCCGCGCATCGAGTATCCGACGCCGGGCGGCCCCGCCATGGCCGACGTCGTCGCCGACGAACTGTCCGTCGGCGATCTCGCCGCGCTCTGGCGCGCGCTGGCGCTGCCGCTGCGCCCCTCGTTGACCTATGTCGTGCGCCAGATCGCTTTGTGACCCAACGTCGACTACAAGATATGGAATTTCTGACCGTACTTCTTCAATATCTTGTAGTGCGATCGGTCGATGCAAACGGAAGCGCGCTCTGAACAAGCGGCGTTTTCCCTCTGGGCAACGTTGCTCCATCGCAAGATTTTCTGCGTTTTCCCTCTGAAAACGCTTGATTCCCGACGCGTTTCGCTTAGTATCCGGCTCACGCAACGAGAGCGCTCTTCCTGCACTTCGAGTCGAGAACGCTGTCGCTGTGATTCGCCAACTCAATCAGGAGATCGACATGGCAACGAAGAAAGCGAAGAAAGCGGCCAAGAAGGCCCCGGCCAAGAAGGCCAAGAAA
Source organism: Burkholderiales bacterium (assembly GCA_037442465.1). Lineage (GTDB taxonomy): Bacteria > Pseudomonadota > Gammaproteobacteria > Burkholderiales > Burkholderiaceae_F > DSNY01. The sequence goes on along the minus strand of JBBIQI010000193.1, from coordinate 701 downwards.
GCGGCTCCGAAGAAGGCCGCCAAGAAGGTCGCCAAGAAAGCGGTCAAGAAAGTCGCGAAGAAGAAGGTCGCGCGCAAGCCGAACGCGGCGTTCATGAAGCCGATGACGCCGACCGGCCCGCTCGCCGCGATCATCGGCGCCAACCCGATGCCGCGTACCGAGGTGACGAGCAAGATCTGGGCATACATCAAGAAGAACAAGCTGCAGGACGCCGTCAACAAGCGCATGATCAACGCCGACGAAAAATTGCGCGCGCTGTTCGGCAAGGCGCAGGCGTCGATGTTCGAGCTGACCAAGTACGTCAGCAAGCACCTGAAGCCGTAAGCGCACCGATTTGCTGAACGTCCGAGAGCCAGCGGCTAGAGCCGTTCGTGCTGTCCGGACGCGCCTCACCCCGAAGACAGGTGGGCGGTCAGCAGTCAAGCGTGCGTGCCGACCGCGCCCTCTGAGCTCAGGTTCGGCGCGGCGGCAAGCGGGGCCCGGGCGACCGGGCCCTTTTTCATTGGGCGCGCAACCCGCGCAGTGCGGCGGCGATCGTCGGGGCGAGCGCGATGCAGTTCGATGCGTGAGCGATCGAGTCCGTGCTCCAGACCTCGCTCACCCCTGCGGCCGCGAGCGCGGCAAGCGCGTCGCCGACGAACAGCGCGTGCGTCACCGCCACGTCCACGCGTGCGGCGCCGGCCGCGCGCAGCGCCGCGGCC
>JBBIQI010000192.1:0-6399 GCA_037442465.1 Burkholderiales bacterium | reverse complement strand
ACGTCGAGCCCCGCCGGCAGCGCGCCGTCTGCGCCGAGCCAGGCGATGCGGCCGTCGCGCACGAGCAGCGCGGCGTCGCGCAACTCGCCGTAGCCCGAGGGTTCGGCGAGGGTGGCGACGTGAGCCTTGCGGATCAGCAGGTCGGCGCGCACGTCGACCTCAGCGCGGCGCGTCCAGATGCGCCCGCACGATCCGCCACGCGATGCGCGCCGCGACGCGCGCGGTGCGCTGGTCGATGTCGTGCGGCGGGCAAAGCTCCGCGATGTCCGCGCACCGCAGCTTGCCGCTGCCGGCGGCGAGCGCGACCAGCGGTTCGAGCACTTCCAGCGGCACCCCGCGCGCGGCAGGCGCGCTGACGCCGGGCGCGACGGATGCCGGCAGCACGTCGAGGCAGAACGTCAGATAGAGATGATCGATCGTGCGCAACCAGTCGGCGAGTTCCGCCGTGCGCGCGTCGAGCGCCAGCACCGTCAGCTCGTCGTCGCGCCGCCAGACCACGCCGCGTTCGCGCGCGCGCTCGAACAGCGCGCGCGTGTTCGAAGATTCGCTCACGCTAAGACAGCGGTACTCGACGTGCAAGCCGTTCGCCGCCGCGTGATCGAGCGCCTGCAGGAACGGCGTGCCGGAGGTCGAACGTTGGTCCTTGCGCAAGTCGAAATGCGCGTCGAAGTTCAGGATGCCGAGTCTCGCGTTCGAGCCTTTCATCACACCGCTGCGAGCAAGCGCGAGATAACTCGCCCAAGCGATCTCGTGGCCGCCGCCGAGCCCGACGACGAGTTGACCCTCATCGAGCAGCATCGCCGCGCGCTCGGCGTACGCCTGCTGTGCCGCTTCGAGCGCGCCGCCTTCGCACGTCACGTCGCCGGCGTCGTACAGCGCAAAACGCGAATGCACCGGCAGATTGGCGAGCGTCCGCCGCAGCGCCTGCGGTCCCTGCGCTGCGCCGATCCGGCCCTGGTTGCGGCGAACGCCCTCGTCGGACGCGAACCCGAGCAGCGCCACGCCGCGCGCCGCGCCCGCGCGCCATGGCTCGACGAGCTGATGCCAGCGCAGCCCCGCTTCGCCGTCGGCCGCGTCGATGCGGCCCTGCCACGCCGAACGCCAGTCGCTCATTACGGATTCCATGAAGGCAACACGCTGCGCGCGTACGCGGTGAACGCGTCGGCGTCGATCAACTGTTCGACCGCGCGGATGTCGGCGGCGAACGCGCGGTCTTGTTCGTAATGCGGCACGCGCGTGCGGATCATCGCGTGCGCTTCTTCGAGCGCGGCCGAGCTTCGCAGCGGTCGGTGAAAGTCGATGCCCTGCGCGGCGGCGAGCAGCTCGATCGCGATGATGTGCCGCACGTTCATCGCCAGGTCCGCCAGCTTGCGCGCGGCAAACGTCGCCATGCTGACGTGGTCCTCCTGGTTCGCCGAGGTCGGCAGCGAGTCCACGCTCGCCGGATGCGCGAGCGTCTTGTTCTCGCTGGCCAGCGCCGCGGCGGTCACGTGCGCGATCATGAAGCCCGAGTTGATGCCCGCCTCCTTCACGAGGAAAGGCGGCAGCCCGGACAGTGTGGCGTCGATCAGCAGCGCGATGCGCCGCTCGGACAGCGCGCCGACCTCGGCGATCGCGAGCGCAAGCGTGTCGGCGGCGAAGGCGACGCACTCGGCGTGGAAGTTGCCGCCCGACAGCACGGCGCCGTCGGCGGCAAACACGAGCGGGTTGTCGGATACCGCGTTCGCTTCTGTCAGCAGCGTGGCCGCGGCGTTGCGGATCAGTTCCAGGCATGCGCCCATCACCTGCGGCTGGCAGCGCAGCGAATACGGGTCCTGCACGCGATCGTCGCCGGTGCGGTGCGACGCGCGGATTGCGCTGCCCGCGAGCAGCTCGCGATACAGCCGCGCGACTTCGATCTGCCCCGCGTGGCCGCGCAGCTTCTGGATGCGCTCGTCGAAGGGATCGTCGGAACCCTTGGCCGCGTCGACCGACAGCGCGCCGGCGACCACCGCCGCGGCGAACACCTGCTCGGCGCGCAGCAGCCCGCGCAGCGCGATTGCGGTCGACACCTGCGTGCCGTTGAGCAGCGCCAGTCCCTCCTTCGCTTCGAGTACCAGCGGCGCGATGCCCGCGTCGCGCAGCGCAGCCGCCGCCGGCCGCACGCGGCCGTCGACGCGCACCTCGCCTTCGCCGATCAGCGGCAGCGCCAGATGCGCGAGCGGCGCGAGATCGCCCGAGGCGCCGACCGAACCCTGCGACGGGATGCACGGCAGGATCTGCGCGTTGTACAGCGCCAGCAGCGCATCGATCACCGCGGGCCGCACGCCCGAGTAGCCGCGCGCGAGCGAAGCGATCTTCAGCAGCAGCACGAGCCGCACCGTGTCGTCGTCGAGCAGCGGACCCACGCCGACCGCGTGCGAGCGCACGAGGTTGGTCTGCAGTTGCGCGAGCTGGTCGTCGGCGATGCGCACGCGCGCGAGCTTGCCGAACCCCGTGTTGATGCCGTACGCGGGATCGCCGCGCGCGACGATGCGCGCAACGGCTTGCGCGCTCGCTTCGATTCCGGCGCGGCACGCGGGATCGAGCGCGATCGGCACGAAGCCGCCGGCGAGCGTGCGCAAGTCGGCGAGCGTCAGGTGGCCGGGGTGGAGGGTGAGCATGGAAGATGCGTCGGCATTCGCGATATGTGGCTCACCCCTTGCGCCGACCCGATGACCGCGGAGAGGGAGCGAAATCCCCCCGGCCTTCGGCCGACCCCCTTTTTCATAGGGGGTGGTGATCCGCAGCCCCCTTTCGAAAAGGGGGCGGCACGCGCAGCGTGCGGGGGATTTCCGGTCGCGGCAGGCAGAGAACGCTTCACGCTAACCCAGCTCGATCCCGGGCGTCTTCAATCCGAACCTGCGCGCGGTTTCGAGCGCGCGCTCGTAGCCCGCGTCCGCGTGGCGCACGACGCCGAGCGCCGGGTCGTTCCACAGCACGCGCTCGAGCCGCGCGTCGGCTTCCTTGCTGCCGTCGCAGACGATCACGACCCCCGCATGCTGCGAATAACCCATGCCCACCCCGCCGCCGTGATGGAAGCTGACCCAAGTCGCGCCGCCGGCGGTGGCGACGAGCGCGTTGAGCAGCGGCCAGTCGGACACGGCGTCGGAGCCGTCGCGCATCGCTTCGGTCTCGCGATTGGGGCTTGCGACCGAGCCGCTGTCGAGGTGGTCGCGGCCAATCACGATCGGCGCCTTCAATTCGCCCTTGCGCACCATCTCGTTGAACGCGAGCCCCGCGCGATGCCGCTCGCCGAGCCCGAGCCAGCAGATGCGCGCCGGCAGCCCCTGGAACGCGATGCGCTCGCGCGCCTGGTCGAGCCAGCGGTGCAGAGGGCGGTTCTCCGGAAAGAGTTCCTTGATCTTCGCGTCGGTGCGATAGATATCCTCGGGCTCACCCGACAACGCGACCCAGCGGAACGGTCCTTTGCCTTCGCAGAACAGCGGCCGGATGCACGCCGGCACGAAACCGGGAAAGTCGAACGCGTTGCGCACGCCCTCGTCGAGCGCGACCTGGCGGATGTTGTTGCCGTAGTCGATCGTCGGCACGCCCATCGCGTGGAAGTCGAGCATCGCGCGTACGTGCACCGCGCAGGAGGCCGCCGCGGCGCGCGCGAGCGCCTTGCGGTCGGCCTCCGAACCCGTCCGCGCGGCAAACCAGCGATCGACGGTCCAGCCGATCGGCAGATAGCCGTTGACCAGATCGTGCGCCGAGGTCTGGTCGGTCACCGCGCTCGGGCGCGGACCGCCGTTACGCGCGATCTCGACGAAGCGCGGCATCAGCTCGGCGGCGTTGCCGAGCAGCCCGATCGAGGTCGGCTGCTTCGCGTGCGCGAGCAGCGCGAGCGCCTCGTCGATCGTGCGCGCCTTGTGGTCGACGTAGCGCGTGCGCAGCCGGAAGTCGATGCGCGACTCCTGGCATTCGACGACGATGCAATGCGCGCCGGCGAGCACCGCCGCGAGCGGCTGCGCGCCGCCCATGCCGCCGAGCCCCGCGGTCAGGATCCACTTGCCCGACCAGTCGCCGCCGTAATGCTGGCGGCCCAGTTCGACGAAGGTCTCGTGCGTGCCCTGCACGATGCCCTGCGAACCGATGTAGATCCACGATCCCGCCGTCATCTGGCCGAACATCATCAGCCCCTTGCGGTCCAGCTCGTGGAAGTGCTCCCAGGTCGCCAAGCGCGGAACGAGGTTGGAGTTGGCGATCAGCACGCGCGGCGCGTCCGTGTGCGTGCGGAACACCGCGACCGGCTTGCCCGACTGCACCAGCAGCGACTCGTCGGGCGCCAGTTCGCGCAGCGCCTTCAGGATCGCGTCGAAGCACGCCCAGTTGCGCGCGGCCTTGCCGATGCCGCCGTAGACGACAAGATCCTCGGGCCTTTCGGCCACGTCGGGATCGAGGTTGTTCTGGATCATCCGGTACGCGGCCTCGATCTGCCAGTTGCGGCAGGCGAGCTGCGTGCCCGTGGGAGCGCGCACGAGGCGCGGAGTCGAAAGATCGGTCATCGCGGTCCTCCTCGTGGAAGTTCCTGCGCGCGCACGGCGGGTTTCGTGCGCGTGGCGGCAGTGTAGTGAATCCGGGCTGTGGCGCGCGCGAAACGAATGCCGAGCGATTGGCCGGTAGGATCGCGGCCAACCCGAGTGACGCCGTTCGCCCTGACTGCGTCCTGAGCCTGGCGAAGGCGCCTGTCGAAGTGCGCCTGTGCCGCGTACTCGATGCGCGGAGTTATTCAGACTTACCGAACCGCGTGACTCTGCGCCGAAGTGAACGCCGCAAACCCTCACCCTCGGTCCCTCTCCCGAAGGGAGAGGGAAGAAAAGCCCCTCTCCCCTTGGGAGAGGGGTTGGGGTGAGGGAGGAAGGTGCCACGCGGTTTGGCAAAGTTCGATGGAAGGGCTCGGCACGAACGGCGTAAGAGGCGGGCCCGCGACGCGGAACTCGCTTCCGGACTGCAACAAGAAACCGAAACGCTATGACCCTCGTCCAAGCCCGCCGCATCGTCTTCGGGCTCGCGCTCGCGAGCTTCGTGTTGTCGTTCGTGCATCGCACCGCGCCGGCGGCGATCGCCGGCGAGCTGACGCAGGCGTTTTCGATCAGCGCCGCGGTGCTGGGCACGCTCGCCGCCACCTACTTCTACGTGTACACGCTGCTGCAGGTTCCGGTCGGCGTGCTGGCGGACACGCTCGGCCCGCGCAAGATCCTCGCCACCGGCTCGGCGATCGCGGCGGCGGGCTCCTTGCTGTTCGCACTCGCGCCGGTATGGGAAATCGCCGCGGTCGGCCGCACGCTGGTGGGGGTGGGCGTGTCGGTCGCGTTCATCGCGATCCTGAAGGTGTCGGCGGTGTGGTTCCCGGCCGACCGCTTCGCCACACTCGCCGGCGTGACGATGTTCGCCGGCAACCTCGGCGCGGTCGCGGCGGGCGCGCCGCTCGCATGGATCGTCACCTTCACGTCGTGGCGCACGGTGTTCGTCGCGCTCGCGATCCTCTCTGCGCTGCTGGCGATCGCGACCTGGCTCGCCGTGCGCGATCGCCCCGAGGAGCTGGGTTTTCCGCCGGTGCACGCCGCGCCGGCGACGACCACCAAGCTGCCGTGGATGCGCGCGCTCGCGCACGTGCTCGCCAACCCGGTGACCTGGCCGGCCTTCTTCGTCAACGTCGGCGTCGGCGGCAGCTTTCTAGCGTTCGCCGGGCTGTGGGCGGTGCCCTATCTGCAGCAGACCTACGGCATGCCGCGCGTCGACGCCGCACAGCACGCGAGTCTGCTGTTGCTCGGCGTGGCGATCGGGTCGGTGGCGATTGGCATGATCTCGGATCGACTGCAGAGCCGGCAGGGCGTGATGCGCGTGTTCGTGCTCGCGTACACGCTGTCGTGGCTGCCGTGGCTCGCTCACGCGCAGTGGCCGCCGTGGGCCACACTCGCGTGGTTCCTGCTGATGGGGCTGCTGATCCCCGGCTTCACGCTGTCGTGGACGATCGCGAAGGAAGCGAACCCGCCCGCGTACTCGGGCATCGCGACCTCGGTGGTCAACGTCGGCATCTTTCTCGGCACCGGCATCCTGCAGCCGTGGGTCGGCTGGGTGCTCGACCGCGGCCGCGCGGCCGGCGACTTGGCGGCCGCGTGGAACCGCGGCATCGCGCTGCTCGCTGCGGCTGCCGCGTTCGGGCTGGTGATGACGTTCTTCGTCCGGGCCAAGCCGCGGGAGTAGAGTCGGCGCGACACCCACGGAGGCCGCCATGCTGATGTCCGCCGACGCCTATCGCGAATCGCTGCGGCGCTTGAAGCCCACCGTCTACGTCGACGGCGAACGGGTGAACCACGTCGCCGACGATCCGCGGCTCGCGCCCGGTGTGGCGGCGATCGCCAGGACCCTCGTCAT
>JBBIQI010000191.1:0-6436 GCA_037442465.1 Burkholderiales bacterium | reverse complement strand
CAGCGACGCTGAGCCGGTGTGCCGCTGCACGGCGTCGGCACCTTCGCGCAGGCGACCGCCGAGCAGCGCGACCACCGGCTTGCGGCGCGCCACGGCGCGGGCCACCGCCGCAAAGCGCTCGGCATCGCCGCAGCTCTCCGCGTACAGCAGGACCGCGCTGCACGCGTCGTCGGCGCCGAAGTGTTCCAGATAGTCGGCCAGCGACAGATGCATCGCGTTGCCCACGCTGACCACCGCGCCGAGCGGGATCGCCATCGCATGGCTTTGCGCGATAAGTTCCTCGGCGATCGCGCCCGATTGCGATACGAATGCGACGCGCCGGCCGCTGAAGCTCGCGCGGTTGGGTAGATCGCGCAGGAAGGTTGCGGCGAACGGGCGCGCGTCGTCGAGCAGGTCGATCGTCCCGGCGCAGTTGGGGCCGGCAATCGTGATGCGCGCTTCATCTGCGATGCGCCGGACTTCGTCCTCGCGCGCGCGTCCGGCCGCGCCGGCTTCGGCGAAACCGCCGGGCAGGATCAGCAAGTGGCGGTGGCCGCTCGCGGCCGCGTCGCGCACCACCTGCGGAATCAGCTCCGGGCGGACCACGACGACGACCAGTTCGACCGGCGGCTGCAACTCGCGCAGCGATGCGCGTGCGCGCAGACCTGCGATCCGGCCGTCGGCGGGCAGCTTGGGATTGACCGGGACGATTTCGCCCGGGTAGCCGGCGCGCCGCAGATTGGCCAGTACCGCGCCGCCCGAACTGGTGGGCCGGTCGCCGGCACCGACGATCGCAACGGAGCGGGGGCGCAGGAACGGTGCGAGCCGCATCGGTGCGATCCGTTCACCCGGGCGGCGAATCGTGCACCGACGCGCGCGCCATCCGGCTCGCGGGTGCGCCGGTGCGCGCTACCGCCGATGAAGATCTCATGCCACCCGCACGCGGATCGTGCCGACGTTGTCGACCCCGCCTTCGAGCAAGTCGCCACGGCCGACCGCGCCCACGCCCTCCGGCGTGCCCGTGAAGATCAGGTCGCCCGGTTGCAACTCGAAGTAGCGCGACAGGCACTCGATCGTCTCGGCGACGTTCCAGATCATCTTCGACACGTCGCTCGCCTGGCGCGGCGCGCCGTTCACATTCAGCCAGATGCGGCCCGCCGTGATCTCGCCGCTGCGCGCGATCGGCTTGATCGGTCCGATCGGCGCGGAGAAGTCGAACGCCTTGCCGATCTCCCACGGCCGGCCCTGCTTCTTCATCTCGCCCTGCAGGTCGCGCCGCGTCATGTCGAGCCCGACCGCGTAGCCGAAGATGTGCTCGCGCGCGTGCGCGGCGGCAATGCGCGTCCCGCGCTTGCCGAGCGCGACGACGAGCTCAATCTCGTGATGCAGGTTCGACGTCTCCGGCGGATATGGCAGCTCGCCGATCGCGCCTTCCGGTACCGGCATCGCCGCGTCCGCCGGCTTCATGAAGAAAAACGGCGGCTCTCTACCGGAAAACCCCATCTCCTTCGCGTGCTCCTCGTAATTGCGGCCGACGCAGTAGATGCGGTGGATCGGGAACAGGTCGGACGACCCGGCCACCGGCACGACGGCCTGTGGGGCAGCGGCAAAGACGTAACCCATCGAAGCGTTCCTTTCACAGAATCGCGGCGACCGCACCGCCGGCGCTGGCGAATACACCCAACGGCCAGCGCCCGTGCGCGAACAGCCGGTAGAGGCGGAAGAACGGATGCGCGGGCGGCGCGCACGCAAGCTGCGCCAACGCGCGCTGATGTTCGGCGAGCGCCGCCGCGCCGGCGGCCGCGCGGATCATGCCTTCGTCGTCGGCACCCGCCCGCGCCGCGGCTACCTCGGCTGCAGCGCGCAACGGCTCGAGAAGCGGCTGCGTGACGGCTGTCAGCCGTTCGCGCAGCGCAGCCTCGCCGTGCCGAGCGAGCGCCCGGCGACGCAGCTCGCCGCGCAGCGCGTCCTCGCGCGCGTCGTAACCGCCGACGAAGCGGTGCGCCCGCAGCCATGTCGCCGCGTCGTGCCACCCGTCGACGAAAACGATCGACGCCGACTCGCCGAGCGCGTCGATCCAAGTCTGCGCGAGCGCGCGCTCGGCGGCGGTCGGCGGCGCGCCGCAGCGCGCGAACCAGGCCGACTGCGCGGCGGCGAGCGCGTTCACGGCAGCCGCTCCTCGCGCAGGACGCCCATCGCCTGCTGCACCGGCCGGTCCGAGAAACTGAACAGCACGCACTCCTCGGCGGCCGCCAGCGCCACGCGCCACCACGACGGCACGACGAAATGATCCTGCGGGCCGAATTCGAAGACATATTGCGCGTCGCCGCGGTCGATGCGCGCGCGGCCGCGACCTTCAACCACGGAAAACACCGTGCCGTCGGTCGACCGGTACGGCTTGCCCTCGAATCCGGCCGGCAGAAGCTGCATGAAGGTCGCGATCGTCGGCATCGGATAACCACCGGTGGCCGGATTCACGTAGCGCAGCTTGACGCCGTCCCACGGATCCGGCGGCGCGTTGCGCGCCAGCGCGGCGAGCGCTTCGCGCGTGCGCGCGTACGGATAGTTGAAGATCGGCGAGGTCGCACCGTGCGGCGGTTCGTAGCGAACCGGCAGCAGATTCGCGCCGTAGCGCGCGGCGGACGTGCCTTCAGCGCGCACGACCGGCTGCGTCTTCTGCGGCAGATTCTCGGCGAACCCGGCGTCGAAGAAGCGCAGCATCGGAATGTCCAGCCCGTCGAGCCAGATCACCGGCTCGCCGCCCTCCTCCAGCCGCGGGTTGCCGTGATCGTGCCACGTCCAGCTCGGCGTGATGATGAAGTCGCCGGGCTGCATCGTCGTGCGCTCGCCGTCGACCGCCGTCCACGCGCCGCGGCCATCGACGATGAAGCGCAGCGCCGATTGCGTGTGCCGGTGGCAAGGCGCGATCTCGCCGGGCAGGATCAGTTGCAGTCCAGCGTACAGGCTCTGCGTGATGCACGACTGCCCGCGCAGCGCCGGATTCTCCAGGATCAGCACGCGCCGCACCGCCTCTTCGGCGCTGATCAGTTCGCCGGCACGCGCCAGAAACGGGCGGATCTCGGCGAACTTCCATAGCGCCGGCACGCACGGCGAGCCCGGCTGCGGCGGCACCAGCGCGTGCAGCACCTCCCACAGCGGCGTCAGCGCGAAACGGTCGATCTCGCGATAGAACGCGGCGCGCGCGGCCACCGCCGTCGAGTCCCCTTTCATGGCACCGAAGCTCTTCCTATCCACGATTACTCAATCTCGCGACATCGCCAGCTTGCCAGTTCCTATTGCCTTCAAGGGCGTCGGTTCCGTCATCCCGAGCAGCGCGAGGGATCTCGGCGTTGCGAGCGGGCGAGATCCCTCGCCTTCGGCTCCGAGCGACGAGGGCTGGGCGATGCACACCGCCTGGCGTTTGGCACGTGTCACGCGGACTTGCAATGCTCGGTAAGCACCCGCCGCGCATCCGACGTGCAGCCACGAAAGGCGCCGAGACGATCCCGAACGCCATCGTCCGCACCCGCCGTCTCTGCGTGGCGCCAGCCTACGCCCCCGCATGCTGGTACGTCAGCGGCACCGCGGGCAACCGCAGACCCAGTTCGCCCTCGACCAGCCGCTGCGCACGCGCAACGAAGTCGGCGCGCATCTCGTCGTTGGTCCGCCGCTTCAGTCCGAAGCGGCGGAAGGCGTCGTTGTTCTTCGACTGGCTCGAGCCGAAAAACGCCGGAAGCTGCGGGTAGTACGCGTCGACCGCCGCCTGCACGCGCGCCCGGCCGTCCGCGGTCCTGCACAGTTCGCCGCAGAAGTCGCGGCCGAATTGGGCGTGGAACTTCTCCTCCGGCATCGTGATGCGGCCCAGGTTGCGCAGCGGGTGAAACGAGCAGTGCAGCAGATCCTCGACCTGCAGGATCTCCGCGTAGTCCGCGAGCAGCTTGATCACGCAGAACTCCTCCCAGGTGCGCAGCGCGAAACCGAAGATCGAGAGCGGCTTCTTGCTGCGCGCATCCATGCGCTCGGGGGCTACGCCCATCTCCTCGGCGAGCTGGCGAAAGCGCACGTGATGGTGATACTCCTCCATTGCCACCCGGCAGGTCAGGTACTTGGCATACGGCGTGGGCGCCAGCGCGATCGCCGGCTCGTCGAACGCCTGCGCGCCGGCCAGCTCGTTGACCGCGTGGCTGACGACGATCTTCTCGACCGCCTCGCGATAACCGGGCGGCATCGACGCCAGTTCGGCGACCGTCCTGCATTCGTACTGGGTGGTCTCGGTCGTCACGTTCCCTCCTCACAGGATCGGATCGGTATTGAAGGCCTCGAGATCGGTGCTCAGCGCGACATAGTGCGGCTCGAACGCGGCGCGCAGCAGCGCGCCGAACTCGTCCGCATCCGGCGCAGCAGGCGCGACGAACTTCGCCAATGGACGCGCCTGCGCGAACAAGAACACCTCGCGGCCGCGCACCCCGAAGACCTGCCCGCTGATTTGCGCGGCCGCAGGTGAGGCCAGATACGCGACCAGGTCGGCGACGCGCGCCGCCGGCACCTTCAGCGCGCGCTCCTTGTAGTCCGCCTGCGCATCGTTGGCGGGCCGGATGCTTTCGGTCACACGCGTCGCGGCGAACGGCGCGACCGCGTTGCACGCGATGCCGCTGCGCGCCAGATCGAGCGCGACCACGCGCGTCAGCCCGATCAGTCCGGCCTTTGCCGCCGCATACGCACTCTGCCCGAAGTTGCCGTAGATGCCGGCGGTCGACACGATATTCACGATCGCTCCCGGCGCGCGTCCCTGCTTGACCGCATCGCGCATCGGGGGCGTGGCCGCCGACAGCAGTTCGAACGCGCCACCGAGGTTGGTCGCCAGCACGGCTTCCCAGTCGGCGCGCTGCGTCTTGAAGATGAACGCGTCGCGCAGGATCGCCGCGTTGTTGACCACCACATCGACGGCACCGAACGCATCGAGCGTTGCCTGCACCGCGGCTGCGCCGGCGCCCGGCTGCGCGACGTCCAGCGCGAGCGGCAGCGCGTGCTTGCCCAGGCGCGCGGCGGCGTCGGCGACCGCCGCCGGGTCGTGCGAGCGGCCATCGATCGTGGCGCCGCTGTCGACCAGCGCGACGGCGAAACCGTCCGCCGTCATCCGCTGCGCGATGGCGAAGCCGATCCCGCGCGCAGCGCCGGTGACGATGGCGACCCGCGTCGGGCTCATGTCAGCCGCGCCCGAGCGCGGCGCGCTCGGCCTCGGTGACGAACGCGTCGGCGTGCAGATCGCGCAACGGCAACCCGCGCGCGGTCAGCAGCGCGGTCGCGGCGGCGACCATCGGCGGCGGCCCGGCGACATACGCCTTGACCCCGTCGAACGAGCGGTAGTCGCGCGCGACCGCGTCGGTGACTTGTCCGGTCCGGCGCGATGTCGTGCCGGTAGGCTCCGACAGCACGATTTCGTATCCGAAGTTCGCATGCCGCGCGGCGAGTTCGGCGAGCGCGTCTTCCATGTAAACGTCGCGCTCGGCGCGCGCGCCGACATACAGCCGCATCGGCTCGGTCCGCCCGGCGCCAAGCGCGGCGCGTACGATCGACAGCATCGGTGCCAGCCCGGTGCCGCCTGCCACCAGCAGCATCGGGCCGCGATGTCGCTCGCGCCAGTACGACGCGCCGCGCGGCCCCTCGACGATCACCCGATCGCCGGCCGCCAGCTTTTCCGCCACGAACCGGCTGCCCTCGCCGCCGGCGAGCCGCACGTGAAACTCCAGCAGCGGCTCACCCGGCGCGTTCGCCATCGAATAGTCGCGCGCGATGCCGCGCGCGAACTCCAGCCGCGCGTATTGGCCCGCCGAGAAATCGAACGGCCCGCCGGCGACGATGGCCAGTCGCAGCCGGCGCACGTCGGACGTCGGCGCATCGAGCGCGACGACGCGCGTGGCGAGCAGCCGCGACGGATGCTCGACGAGCTCGTCGGCATCGATGCGGCGGACCGCCACGTCGCCCCACACCTGCGTGCGGCAGGCGAGCACGACGTTCCTCGCACGCAGCTCGGCGCTGAGCGCGTACTCGGAACGATCGAGTTCGAAGATGTCTCCGCCCAGGTACTCGATCTTGCAGGTGCCGCAGTTGCCGGCCTCGCACGAGTAAGCCGCGGGCAGACCGTGACGCTTGAGCGCGGCGAGGATCGTTTCGCCATCTTCGGCAACGAGCGGCACGGTGTGGCCATCGACGTGGAGCAGCGGCACGGCGTGACGGGAACAATGGCAGTGCGTGCGAGTCTAGCCCTAAACTGTTGGAGGTCCAACAATCGCCGGGTAAACGACGATGGCTCTGCGCAGCGCAGCGAAACGCCGGGATGCAGCGCCGGCGTCCGACTCCGTCGTCGATCGCGGCCGGCTGCCGCGGCTGCTCGGCTATCGGCTCAGGCTTGCGCAGCTCGCGGTGTTTGGCGACTTCACGCGCAGTTGCGGGGACT
>JBBIQI010000190.1:2228-6449 GCA_037442465.1 Burkholderiales bacterium | reverse complement strand
GCCGCGAGATTCGGCCCGGGCCGCAACAGCGCCGCGGCAGCGGGACCGCGGCTCGCCGCGCTCGGCGCGCGTCGCCAGTTGCCGCGCCTGCGCGAGCACGAGTTCGTCGACCAGGTCGTCCTCCTGCTCGACCAGCGACAGATACGCCAGCACGCCCTGCGTCGTGACGAACAGCGCGACGACCGCGACCAGTGCCAGCGTGACGCGGCGCTTGAGGTTCATCGTGAAGGCGATGCGTCGGTGCGCAGCCGCCAGCCGACGCCGTGCACGGTTTCGAAGCCGTCGTAGCCGGCTTGCGCGAGCGCCTGCCGCAGCAGATGGATCTGGCTGCGCAGCGCGTCGCTCGCCGGCGGATCGTGCGGCCACAATGCGGCTTGCAGCTCGGTGCGCGTGACCACGCGGCCGGGGTCGGCGAGCAGCATCTCCAGGATCTGCATGCCGCGCGGCGCGAGCTTCAGCGGCACGCCGCCGACGCGCACCTCGCGCGTGCGGCGGTCGAGCGCGAGTGGGCCGGCGCGGCGAACGTCTTCGACCGCCGCACCGCGCGCGCGCCGGTGCAGTGCGCGGATGCGCATCTCGATCTCGGCCAGCGCGAACGGCTTGACGACATAGTCGTCGGCGCCCAGCTCGAAGGCCTCGCCCTTGCTCGCCAGCGCATCGCGCGCGGTGAGCACGAGCACCGGGGTGGCGATGCCCAGTCGGCGGCGCAGGTGCTGCAGCACCTGCAGACCGTCGGCGCGCGGCAACCCGAGGTCGAGCACGATCGCGTCGTACGTGTCGCTGGCGAGCCGCGCGATCGCCGCCGCGCCGTCGTGCGCCGGGTCGACCGCGCAGCCATGCGCCTCCAGATACTCGACCAGGTTGCCGACGATCGTGCGGTCGTCTTCGACGATCAGCACGCGGAGCGGAGCGGGGTGCGCCATGCGCGCGCATTGTGCCCGACGCATCGGCTCTATCATGCGGGCCATGGCGAGCGAACCGGCGTCGGCCGAAGAACTGAAGGGCAAGCGCGGCCTGCGGCGGCTGCTCGACGCGACGCGCTATTCGCTCGACGGGCTGCGCGCGGCGTGGCGGCACGAGGACGCGTTCCGGCAGGAAGTCGTGGTCGGCGCGCCGCTGATCGCCGTCGCACTCGCGCTGCCGGTCACGCCGGTCGAGAAGATCCTGCTCGTCGCCGTCGTGCTGCTGGTGCTGATCGTCGAGCTGCTGAACACCGCGGTGGAGGCGGCGATCGACCGCGACAGCCTGCGCATCGATGCGCTCGCCAAACGCGCGAAGGACTACGGCAGCGCCGCGGTGATGCTGGCGCTCGTGCTCGCCGGCGCGACCTGGGCGGCGATCCTCGTGAACCGATTCGTACTCTGAGAAAGAGGCAAGCCATGGGCGCCGGGCTGTTCCAGACCTCGATCAAGTCGCTGCCGCTGGTGTATCGCGGCAAGGTGCGCGACAGCTACGCGGTCGGCGACGACAAGCTGCTGATCGTCACGACCGACCGCCTCAGCGCGTTCGACGTCGTGATGAACCAGCCGATCCCGGACAAGGGACGCGTGCTCAACGCGATGTCGAACTTCTGGTTCGAAAGGCTGCAGCACATCGTGCCGAACCATCTGACCGGCATCGCGCCCGAAAGCGTGGTCGCGCCCGACGAGGTCGAGCAGGTGCGCGACCGCGCGGTCGTCGCGATGAAACTCAAACCCGTGCCGTGCGAAGCGGTCGTGCGCGGCTACCTGATCGGCTCGGGCTGGAAGGACTACCAGAAGACCGGCGAAGTGTGCGGCATCGCGCTGCCGCCCGGGCTGCAGATGGCGGAGAAGCTGCCGGAGCCGATCTTCACGCCGGCGACCAAAGCGGCCGCCGGCAGCCACGACGAAAACATCCCGTTCGAGCGCATGTGCGAGATCGTCGGCGCCGAACTGGCGTTTCGCGTGCGCACGGTGAGCCTCGCGCTGTACCAGGCCGCGGCCGAGTACGCGGCCACGCGCGGCATCATCATCGCCGACACGAAGTTCGAGTTCGGCCTCGACCGCGACGGCGCGCTGCGCCTGATGGACGAGGCGCTGACCGCGGACTCGTCGCGCTTCTGGCCGGCCGACGAGTACGCGATCGGCCGCTCGCCGCCGTCGTTCGACAAGCAGTTCGTGCGCGACTGGCTCGAGCAGCAGCACTGGAACAAGACGCCGCCGCCGCCCGATCTGCCGGTCGAAATCGTCGAGAAGACCGCGCAGAAGTACCGTGAAGCGCTGCGCCGGCTCACCGGCAAGGAACTCCGAGGCTGATGCAGCGCTCAGCCGCGCCGGATGCCCTCGATGACGACGCGTGCGAAACGCTGGAAGGTCCAGTACGCCCACGCCCAGTCGACCAGCACGACGAGCCGGTTGCGGAAGCCGATCAGGAAGTACAGGTGCGCGAACAGCCACGTGAGCCACGCGGGGTAGCCCCATAGCTTGACGCCGAAGATCTGCGCGACCGCGGCCCTGCGGCCGATCGTCGCCAGCGTTCCGTAGTCGCGGTAGCGGAACGGCCGCGGTGGCCCGCCGCGCAACGCGCGCAGGATGTTTTCCGCCGCGTGTCGGCCCATCTGCTTGGCGGCGGGGCTCACGCCCGGGACGGGCTGCCCGTCGCTGACCGCCGCGGCGAGATCGCCGATCACGTAGACCTCAGGCAGCCCGGGCGCCGTCAGTTCCGGCGTCACGATCACGCGGCCGGCGCGATCAAGCGGGACGTCGTTCGACCGCGCCAGCGCCGCGCCGAGCGGCGAAGCCTGCACGCCGGCCGCCCAGACCACCGTGCGGGCTTCGATCCGTTCGCCGTCGACGACCACGCCCGACGCATCCACGTGCGTGACGCGGCTGTTGAGCCGCACCGTCACGCCGATCCGCTCGAGCTGCCGCTGCGCCTTGGTCGACAAATCGGGCGGATAGACGGGTAGCACGCGCGGGCCGCCTTCGAGCAGGATCACCCGCGCGCTTTTCGGGTCGAAGCGCCTGAACTCGCGCCGCAGCGTGTGGCGTGCGATTTCGGCCATCGTTCCCGCCATCTCGACGCCGGTGGCGCCCGCACCGATGACGATCTGCGTGAGCCAGGGCGCGCGCGCCTGCGGGTCGGGCTCGCGTTCGGCGTGCTCGTAGGCGAGCAGCACGCGGCGGCGGATCTCGAACGCGTCGGCAAGTGTCTTGAGCCCGGGCGCGTGCTGCGCCCATTCGGGATGACCGAAGTAGCTGTGGGTTGCGCCCGGCGCGACGATCAGGAAGTGGTAGGCGAGCCGCTGGCCGTCCTCGAGCACGACCGCGCGCCCGCGCGTGTCGATGTCGACCGCTTCGGCCATCAGCACCGTCGTGTTGCGCTGGCGCGCGAGCACGTGCCGGATCGGCGCGGCGATCGAAGGCGCCGCGAGTCCCGCGGTGGCGACCTGGTACAGCAGCGGCTGGAACAGGTGGTGATTGGTACGGTCGACGACCGTCACGTCGACCGGCGCGTGCGCGAGGCGGCGCGCGGCGAACAGTCCGCCGAAACCGCAGCCGACGATGACGACGCGCGGGCGCGCCGATGCGATTGACGCTGGCATGGGTGTGGATCGAGTGAGGTTCGATGTCGATCGAAGGAAGCGCTCGTTACAATGCTCGCTTTGGGTCGAGCCATGAATACCAAGAGCCGCACATCGCCGCTGGTCGGGGTCGTAATGGGATCGAACACCGACTGGGACACGATGCAGCACGCGTGCGACGTGCTGCGCGAGTTCGGCGTCGCGTTCGAGGCGAAGGTGCTGTCGGCGCACCGCATGCCCGACGAGATGTTCGCGTACGCGGAGCAGGCGCGCGCGCGCGGGCTGCGCGCGATCATCGCCGGCGCCGGCGGGGCCGCGCACCTGCCCGGCATGCTGGCGTCGAAGACCGTGATCCCGGTGCTCGGCGTGCCGGTGCCCTCGAAGTATCTGCGCGGCGAGGATTCGTTGATGTCGATCGTGCAGATGCCCAAGGGGGTTCCGGTCGCCACCTTCGCGATCGGCGAAGCGGGCGCGGCCAACGCGGCGCTGTTCGCGGTCGCGCTGCTCGCGACGCAGGACGCGGAGCTGGCGATGAAGCTCGCGCAGTACCGCGCCACGCAGACCGAAAAGGCGCGCAACATGACCTTGCCGCTGTAGCTGCCGGCGGGCGCTTGTTCATTCACTACCGAGCAGCCATGGAGCGCTTACTGGTCCTCGTGACACGTGCTGACTGTCTG
>JBBIQI010000190.1:0-2128 GCA_037442465.1 Burkholderiales bacterium | reverse complement strand
CGAGCCGAAGGCGAGGAATCTCGGCCGTTCGCTAAGCCGAGATCCCTCGCGTTGCTCGGGATGACGGGACCGGCACCCACGCGAGCGAAACGAACGCGCAAGGCGGCGGTGTCGCGAGATTGCGTAATCCTGCATGAGATCAACGAGAAAGAGCGGGTGTGCTGTCGGTACTCCGTGCTTTCGGTGATTCCGTGTTGAACTCCGGCTTGTCGATCTGCCCGTGACGCAACCGATCGCTCAAATTCTTCCCGGCGACTGGCTCGGCCTGCTCGGCGGCGGGCAGCTCGGCCGCATGTTCTGCATGGCGGCGCAGAGCCTGGGCTTTCGCGTCTGCGTGCTCGACCCGATCGAGGACAGCCCGGCCGGCGCGGTGGCCGACGCGCAGATCGTCGCCGACTACCACGACGAAGCGGCGCTCAAGCAGCTCGCCGCGCGCTGCCGCGCGGTGACGACCGAGTTCGAGAACGTGCCGGCGTTTTCGCTCGAGTTCCTGGCGCCGCACTGCGCGGTGCGGCCGGCCGCGGCGAGTGTCGCGGTTGCGCAGGACCGCATTTTCGAGAAGAAATTCATCGCTTCGCACGACATCCCGGTCGCGCCGCATGCGGTGATCCGGCGCATGGACGACATCGACCACCTCGATCCCGTGCTGTTGCCCGGCATCCTGAAGTCGGCGCGGCTGGGCTACGACGGCAAGGGGCAGGCAAGTGTGGCCACGCGCGACGAGGCGCGCGAGGCATGGTCGCGCATGCAGCGGGTGCCGTGCGTGCTGGAAAAGCGGCTGGCGCTGCGGCGGGAGATCTCGTGCGTGGTCTGCCGCGGTGCCGACGGCGAAACGACTGCCTTCCCGGTCGCGGAGAACGAGCACCGCAACGGCATTCTCGCGGTCAGCATCGCGCCGGCGCGCATCGAGCCGCAGGTGGCCGCGCACGCGCAACAGCTCGCGCGCGCGATCACCGCCGCGCTCGACTACGTCGGCGTGCTGTGCGTCGAGTTCTTCGTGCTCGACGAGGGCCGGCTCGTCGTCAACGAGATCGCCCCGCGCCCGCACAACAGCGGGCACTACACGATCGACGCCTGCGTCAGCAGCCAGTTCGACGAACAGGCGCGCATCCTCGCCGGGCTGCCGCTCGGCTCGACCGAACAGCTCGCGCCCGCGGTGATGCTGAACCTGCTCGGCGACCTGTGGTTCCGGCACGGCGAGCGGCGCGAGCCGCCGTGGGCCGAAGTTCTGCGAATCCGCGGCGCGAAACTGCACCTGTACGGCAAGCGCGAGGCGCGACCGGGCCGCAAGATGGGGCACGTCACGCTGCTGGGCCGCAGTCCGGACGACGCCCTCGCGCAGGCGAACGCCGCTGCGGCGGCGCTCGGCATCGCGCCGGCGAACTGAAGGCGCATCGCCTGGAGCACCGCCAGAAATGAACGCCGCGATGCCGGTCGTCTCAGCCCCGTGCCGGCGGCGTACGCCAGCCAGGCCGCAGACGTCGCGCTGCGGCGGCCCCGCGCATGCGGCCGGTCGATAGCGCGGCGATCGAGCGGGCGGCGCGCATCCTCGCGCGCGGCGGACTCGTCGCGTTTCCGACGGAGACCGTCTACGGCCTGGGGGCGGACGCCGACGACGAAGCCGCGGTGCGCGCGATCTTCGCGGCCAAGGGGCGGCCGGCCGATCATCCGCTGATCGTTCACGTGCTCGACGCCGCCGCGCTCGATGCGTGGGCGCGCGACGTACCGGCCGCGGCACACCGGCTGGCGGCAAGCTTCTGGCCGGGGCCGCTGACGCTGGTGCTGAAGCGCTCGCCACGCGCGAAGGACGTCGTCACCGGGGGCCAGGACACCGTCGGTCTGCGTTCGCCTGCGCATCCGTGGGCGCGCGCGCTGCTCGCCGCATTCGCCGGCGCCGATCGCACGCGTGCGATCGTGGCCCCCAGCGCCAACAGTTTCGGCCGCATCAGCCCGACGACCGCCGCGCACGTGCGCGCCGACCTCGGCGAAAAACCGGCGGGCAAGGTCGACCTGATCCTCGACGGCGGCGCCTGCCCGGTCGGCATCGAGTCGACGATCGTCGACCTGTCGGCCGCCGCGCCGCGGCTGCTGCGGCCGGGCGCGATCGCGCGCGCGCAGATCGAGGCCG
>JBBIQI010000189.1:0-6506 GCA_037442465.1 Burkholderiales bacterium | reverse complement strand
CGCATTTGCCGATCGGCGCGGCGCCGGACGGGCCGGCGCACCGGCGATGTCGGGCACGACGGGCTGCGTCGAAACCTGCGCTGCGATCACCGGCGTGACGACGACGGGCAGCGGGCCCGCGGGCGCCGGCACCGAGGCGCCGGACGGCCTCAGCGAGGCGATCAGCTCGGCGCGCGGCGCGTCCGAGAACTCGAAGCGCAGGTGTTCGCCGAGGCGCAACGTGAGCGGCGTCGGGTACGAGTACATGTAGCCGCTCAGATGATCGACCAGCGCGGCGATCGAACCGCCCGGAATGAACGAATGTTCCATTTTCGCGTCACCGCGGGCCACCGCGGTGCCGCGCGCGATCTGCGCGCCGAGCCGGCATTCGATCTGCAGCTCGCTCGCGGAGCGGCGAACCTCGATCGCTTGCGCCGGCAGCGACACGATCTGCTCGCCGGCGTCGTTGGCCACCCGGCACGTCATTCCCCGCACCGGCCGTTCGCGCGCATCGACCGCCTGGACTTCGATCGCCTGCGTCGCGGAGCCGCTCAGCGTCGCGCAACCCGCAAGGGGCGTGGCGACCGCGACAAGGGCGAGGGCGAGCGGGCGAGTCATGCGGATGCGCAAGGGCGTATCCGACGTATCGGCACGATCGAGCGCCGCCTGAAGGCGGTGCCGATCATGCAGACGGCGTATGCGGCTTAGCCGTTGCCGGCGCCGCTCGCCGCGTCAGTCAGCGCCAACAGCGCGAAAGACGCCAGCCAGTGCGTGCCGACGAAGTCGCCGCCGAGCGACGCCGCGGACGACTCGACCCAGTGCGCCTCGATCGCGCGATCCACCGGATTATGCAGTGCGGCGGGCAGGCTGCGCCGCAACACGCGCCAGCACCACGCACGCGACAGATTCAGCCCGTGCAGGTGAACGATCTTCGGATCGCGCGCATCGCCGACGCGTACCGGCGCAAGCCAGCGCGCCAGCGCTTCGGGCGCCGGCGCAAAGGCATCCCACCAGTCGGCGAAGAAGCCATCGTCGGAGGTACGCCGCACGAGCACGGCCTCGACCAGCCCGCCGGAGAGGAAGTCGTCGCCGCCCGGTTCGTAGTCGGCGGGATAGCGGCGATCGCGGCCGAACCAGGTGTGCGCGCGCTCGGCGACCGAGCGTGCGAGCGCGCGGTGTTGCGCCGCGCGCGCATAGTCGAACGCCAGGATCAGCGCGAACGCGCTGTTGCCGTGCGTGCCGGCGCGCACCGGATAGTCCAGACGCGGCAGGAAGGCGAGCAGCCGCACCGCAAGCTCGTCGGCGAGCGGCGCCAGCGCATCGCGCCAGCGCCGCGCCGACTCGCGTTCGCGTGCGAGCAACTCAAGCTCTGCCTGCAGCTTCAGCAGCCAGGCCCACCCGTACGGCCGCTCGAACGAAGTGCGGCCAGCACTACGGAAGTAGGCAAGTTCGGCTTCGACGTGCGCGGGCAGCAGGCGCGCGTCGAAGTGCGCGGCGACGCGCGCCACGCTCGGCAGATCGCGCGCCAGCCGCAGGCAGCGCGCGAGCGTCCAATGCATGTGCACGCTCGAATGCCAGTCGTAGCTGCCCCAGAACACCGGGTGCAGCGCGCGCGGCGTGCGCGCGTCGGCGTCGGTCGCCAACAGGTGCTGCAACTGATGCGGATACTCGGTGGCCAGATTGGCGAGCGCCACGCGCGCGAAGCGTTCGCCCAGTTCGGGCGTGAACGCGGGTGCGAGCGGCGCCTCAGCGGTCGGCGTCGACCTGAACGCCGCGTGTGGGACGGCCGAGGGCATCGTCGCTGGCGTCGAAGACAAGGTGCTGGCCGACGCGCAGGCGCATCGTCGACGGGTAGGCGTAACGGTAGCCGCTGACGTGGTCGACGATGAGGCTCGCCGTGCCGCCCGGCAGCAGTGCCTTGATGGCGGCGGTGGCCGCCGAGCCGCGCGACACCGCGGTGCCGCGCGCCACCAGGGGACCGCGCCGGCATTCGATGTCGAGGTCGCTCGAGGAGCGCCTGACCTGCAGGTCGTACATCGGCGAGGTGCCGAAGTACTCGGCCGAACCGTTGACGACGCGACACTTCATGCCCTCGATCGGACGGTCGCTCGCATCGACGGTGTGGATGCTGATCGACTGCGTAGCGGTACCTGTCATCGTCGCGCAGCCGCCGAGCGCGAGCGAACCGGGCACGACAGCGAGGCACAAAGCGGTTTGCAGGTAGCGGCGGGACATCGATGCAGCGCGCGAGTCGAGTCGTCATCGTACGGATCGGCATACGCGCGCGCAGCCACGCGCCGGCCAGCCGTACGGATTAACGACCATCGTCCGAACTGCCGAACGCTTGAGAGCCTCCCGTGCGACCGCGCGACGGGGTGCGCGGCGTCCCGACGAACGGCGCCCGGCCGATCCGCGGCGCCCGACCGCCTCTGCAACCGCTCTCAGTGGTAGGCCGAGCTATCGGGCGGCGGCAACACGCGCCGCGCACCCTCGCGGTCGGTCAGCGACTCGAGGAACGCGAGCAGATCGTCGATCTCGGACGGCGCGAGCCGCAAGGGGCGCAGGATGCGTTCGCCGTCGGCGTGCAGCCGCTCCTCGTTTAGCTCCGAGTAATGCCGCACGACGTCGCGCAGCGTCGCGAGCGAGCCGTTGTGCATGTACGGCGCGCTGACCGCGACGTTGCGCAGCCCCGGCGTCTTGAACTCGCCCCATTGGCGCGGCGCGAGCGCGACGTGGCGCGTCTTGGTCGCGGTCGTGCGCGCGGCATCGTCGTTGTACGGGCCGAGCAGGTTGAAGCGACTCGCCGCGAGCGCCTGGATCCCTGCATAACGGCCGCCGTCGGCCTTGCCCGGCGCGACGAAGTACGGCACGCCGACGTCGTGGAACTCGCCGTTCGTGAACGCTGGTCCCGAGTGGCAGAAGAAGCAATTGCCGCGACCGACGAACAGCTTGAGCCCGCGCTGCGCGGATTCCGGGTAGGCGGCCAGCGCGCGACGGTCGCCGCGCGCGAGCGCATCGCGAAAATCGTCGAACGGTGTGCGGCCCGTCGTCAGCGTCTCCTGGAACGCGGCGATCGCCTTGGCGATGTTGACCAGCAGCGTTTCGTCGGCGTGATCGGGCGCGCGGCCGAAGGCGCGCCGGTAGCGGCAGGCAAGATCGTCGTTCAGCCTGAAGCGCTCGACCGCGCGTTGTGGCGTCGTGCCGATTTCGTCCGGATCGAGCAGCGGCCGCAGGCTCGCCATCCACAGGCTGTCGGCTGCGCCGCCCCAGCCGAACCAGCGGTTCAGCCACGCGTTGGCCACGCTCGGCGTGTTGCGCGCCAGCGGTCCCATGCCGCGCGCCCGCGGGATGCCGTCGGTCCACGCGCGATCGGTCTGATGGCACGATACGCAGGCCACATAGCCGTTGGCCGACAACGGTGCGTCGGCGAACAGCCGCCGGCCGAGATCGATCGCGGCGGCGTTGCCCGAGACCCGATTGCTGGGGTCGCGCACGAACGCGGGCGGCCACGGACCGTGCGCGAGGATGCGCTGCACTTCCTCGGGGGTGAAATCGACTTCGGCGCGCGCGCTCGCGAGCAGCAGCGACGCGACGACGGCAAACGCGACACGGCCACGACGATGCATCGGTCAGTCGATCGACACGCTCGCACGCAGCGTTTCGCCGTGCTCGGCTGCGCGCAGCTCGAAGCTGAACTCCCAGCGGCCGGGCATGTGCAACAGCAGGCCGGAGGCGACAAAACGGCCCTCGCCCGCGCGCGCGACGCTCGGCCGGTAGTTCATGCCGTGCCGATGCTCTGGCATCTGCGCGTCGACGCGCAGCGTGGCCGGCGGGCTCGCGCCGGCGCGCGCACAGACGGCGATTTTGAGCGCGAAGAATTCGCCGCGCCGGATCGGCGCCGGCCGCGGGCGCCACGCGACGACGTAGCGTTGGCCTTCGATGCGCGCCGCATCGCTTGCCGGCAGTCCCGGATCGCAGGCGAGCGCGGGCGCGGCGAACAGCAGGCCGGCCAGCGCCGACCGCGCGTTCATCGAAGCGCGGCGCCGAACAGCGCCTCGCCGTTTCTCCATGCGATGCGTTCGGCGACTGCGGCGGGCAGATCCGCGAGCCACGCGCGCGACCAGCGCGCGTGCTCGACGATGAAGGGCCAGCGCTCCGGCGTGAACGTGTCGGTACCGACCATGAAGCGGTCGGGAAACTCGAGGAACAGCGCGCGCCATTCCGGGTCCACCCGGCCGCCGGCGCCATGATCGCTGCGGAACGCCAGGTCGCACCACAGGTTGCGATGCCTGCGCAGCAGCGCGCGCACGCGCTCGGGCGACTCGAAACCGGCGTGCGCCCACAGGATCTTCGCCTCCGGCCATTGCGCGAAAAGCCGCTCGACCGCATCGCTGTCCGCATGCGCGTGCAGCACCAGCCCGTACGTGCGCGCGAGCTGCACGAGCCGGCGCGGCACCGGCAGATCGGCATCCGCGCCGTACAGGTGGAACTCGCCGAGCGCGACGTAACGGTGGCTGCGCAGACGTTCCTCGACGTAGCCGATCACCGATTCGTCGCGCGTCCAGGTCGACAGTTCGCCGCGCGTGCGATATGGCCGCAGCGCCGGCAGGATCAGCTCGCGCGCGGCAGCGACGAGCCTCTGATTGCCTTCGTCGTTGGAGCTGGACACCAGCGCGCGCCGCACGCCCGCCCGGCGCAGCAGATCGATTGCGACATCGGGCGGCACATGCTCCCACGCGTCGTGGCTGTAGTGCACGTGCGCGTCGAAGATCGGCAACTCCGCGGCGTGCGGCGCGGCGGCGGCGAGCAGCGCGAGGCTGAACGCGAGCAGCCCGCACGCGCGGCCGCGCCGCTTCCGCGCCGCGACGACCGCCATCGGCTCCGCTCGACTACTCGACGAGGTCGCGATATGCGTGCCAGCTCGCGTGTCCCAGCCACGGGAAGATCACCACGAGCCCCAGCATCAGCGTCGCGAAGCCCAGCGCGGTCAGCGCGGCGATCAGGAACGCCCACAGCAGTGCGGCGCCCGGGTTGCGCAGGCAGCAGCGCAGGCTCGTGACCGCGGCTGTGACTACGTCGAGGTCGCGGTCGAGCAGCAGCGGCGTCGTGATCACGCCGAAGGCGAAGACCGCCAGCGCGATCAGTGCGCCGCTGCCGAAGTACGCGATCACGAGATCGGCATGCTCACCGCGCAGAATGCCTTCGGCGAGTGCGCCGAGGCTGCCCGTGCCGCCGTCGTACAACAGCGCGAAGACGATCGCGGCCGTGCGCTCCCACAGGATCAGCGCCAGCGCGAGCGACGCGCCCCACAGCCCGATCTGCCCCGCGTTGCTGCGCCACGCGAACAGCGCGTCGCCGGCATCGACCGCGCGACCCTGTTCGAGCTGCCGCGAGATCGCGTAGAACGCGATTGCGGCGAACGGCGCGACCAGCAGGAAGCCGCCGAGCAGCGCCGGCGCGAGATGAGTCGCCTCCCAGACCACGACCAGCAACGCGACGCCCACCGCGGCGATCCAGGCGCCGAAGCCGAGGCTCAGCCGTGCCGCCTGCCGCAGATCGGTCCAGCCGCGATGCAGCCACTGCAGCGGCCGTGTCGCTTCGACCCTTCGAACGTTGGGGGTGAAGGCGTGGCCGGTCGGATGATCGAATGCATGATCCATGGCACCTCCTTCGTCGAAAGGGGATTCGCCGTACCGGAGCGGGCGTTTCCCCATGCCGCCAACAATATAGGCGCTGGCCGACCGTAGTGCACCGCAAACCAAGCCATGGTGGCGGTGCTCGCCTTGACCGATAGGCGCGGTTGACACCTGCCAACTGCGCGCCTATTAATGGTCGTGCGCGGTACGACAGCTCGCACTCGATGGAGGCCCCATGAGACGGCGTCTTTACGTGGTGCTGCCCGATCTCGCCAGCGCGATCCGGCTCGCCAACGAACTGCTGCTTGCGCACATCGAGGATCGCCACATGCACTTCCTCGGCAGGCGCGGCATGTCGCTCGGCGGACTGCACGAAGCGAGCGTCCTGCAGCGGTCCAACGTGCGGCACGCGCTTTTCCTCGGCGCCGGGCTCGGCGCGCTCGGCGGCATGCTGCTCGGCATCTATCTGAAGCTCACGCCGATCGGCGGCTACGCGTTCGACGTCGGCACCTTCCTGCTGGCGACGATCGGTGGCGCGCTGTTCGGCGCGTGGTGCTCGACGCTGGTTGGTCTGTCCATCCCGAACGGCAAGTTGAAGCCCTTCGAAGGCGACATCGAAGCCGGAAAGATCCTGCTGATGGTCGACGTTCCGGTCGCGCGCATCGAGGAGATCGAGGCGCTGATCACGCACCGTCATCCGGACGCGATCGACCGCGGCGTCGATCCGACGATGCCGGTCTTCCCCTAGCCCGGATATTTCACGAGGTCGCCCCCGTTTGCGTGCGTTCTGTCGCGGCGAATCCGCGCTGTCGGTCCGCGGACTGCCGATCCCATTTGTACCGCCGGGGCTACGCGGGCTTGCGCGGCGCCTGCGGGCGGAGGCGGGGTTTC
>JBBIQI010000188.1:0-6540 GCA_037442465.1 Burkholderiales bacterium | reverse complement strand
ACGATCGGCACCAGGCCCTCGTCCACGCAGAGTGCGGCGTAGCGCGCGAGCGCGTCCGCGTTGGCGCGCAGACAAGTCGCGCTCGGCAACGCGTCGGTGATCGAGATCACCGCGCGCCACTTCGCGAAGCGCGCGCCGAGGCCGCGGTATTCGACGAGGCGCTCGCGCAGCGGTACGAAGCGTTCGCGTTCCACGGCGTGAACTCCGCGCTCGTGCTCGTCGATCTGGACTGGTTCAAGCGGATCAACGACGAAGGCGGGCACGACGCCGGCGACGAGATGCTGAAGAAGGTCGCCGCCGTGCTGCGCGGCGCGGTGCGCGAGTCCGATCTGGCCGCGCGCCTCGGCGGCGACGAGTTCGCGCTGCTGCTGCCGGGCTGCTCGGTGGCGCGCGCGCAGGGCATCGCGCAGGTCGTGCGCGCCGAGATCGGCGCGTTGCGGGTTGTCCGCGGCGGGCGCGAGTTCGCGATCGGCGCCAGCCAGGGCATCAGCGCGTTTGCCATCGGCGACGAGGACGCGCACGCGATGGTCAAGCGCGCGGACGCCGCCTGCTATCGCGCCAAGGCGAGCGGCCGCAACGCGGTCGAGATCGAGGACGCGGCGGTCAACGCGGTGTTCGAACTGTTCTGAAGCGGGCCGGCGCGTACGCCCGGGCGGCCGCGCGATCCTGTGTAGGATAGGCCTCGGACGGGAGTGTGGCCACGATGCAGTACGTCAACCTTGGCGCGTCGGGACTGAAGGTCTCGCGCATCGCGCTGGGCATGATGACCTTCGGCACGCCCGAGTGGCGGCCCTGGGTGATCGAGGAAGACGCTGCGCGGCCGATCGTGCGGCGCGCGGTCGAGCTGGGCGTCAATATGTTCGATACCGCCGACATGTATTCGGCGGGGCGCTCGGAGGAAATCACCGGGCGGCTGCTGCGCGAATTCGCTCGGCGCGACGAGATCGTCATCGCGACCAAGGTGTACTTCCCGGTCGACCTCGCATTCAAGGGCGGCAACGCGCCGCGGCCGAAACCCGAGCGGCGGCCGAACATGAGCGGGCTTTCGCGCAAGCGCATCTTCGCGGCGATCGACGCGAGCCTCGCGCGGCTCGGCACCGACTACGTGGACCTGTACCAGATCCATCGCTTCGACCCCGACACGCCGGTCGAGGAGACGATGGAGGCGCTGCACGACGTCGTGCGCGCCGGCAAGGCGCGCTACCTCGGCGCCTCCAGCATGTGGGCGTGGCAGTTCGCCAAGATGCAGCACGTCGCCGAGCGGCACGGCTGGACGAAGTTCGTCTCGATGCAGAACCACTACAACCTCGTTTACCGCGAGGAGGAGCGCGAGATGATTCCGCTCGCGCGTGACCAGGGCGTGGGGCTGCTGCCGTGGAGCCCGCTGGCGCGCGGCTTTCTGGCTGGCAACCGCGCCAGGGACGACGCGACCGCCGGTGCTACGCCGCGCGCGAAGACCGACGAGATCGCGCTGAAGTTCTACTACCAGGAAGGCGACTTCGCGATCGTCGAGGCGCTGTCGGCACTGGCCCGCGCACGCGGCACGAGCAACGCGCAGATCGCCTACGCCTGGCTCGCGAGCCGTCCCGGCGTGACCGCGCCGATCGTCGGCGCGAGCAAGGTCTGGCAGATCGAAGAGGCGGTGGCCGCACTCGACGTGCAGCTCAGCCCGGAGGAAGTCGCCCAGTTGGAAGCGCCGTACCGGCCGCATCCCGTGCTCGGGCACGTTTGACCGCCGCATGCTCGCCAGGCGGCCCGCCGGTGGCGCACGGGTCAGCCTGAATTCGGCTGTTCACCGACGCAACTTCGCGCAAGTGCGTTGCGCGAGCGGGGCTTGCGGCTTCGACGACGCTCACCTATCGGGTGAAGGCGCAATCGGCGAGGTTGTCTCGCGCTGGTGCGAGGAGCAAGCCCGGAATGCCGCGCCGGCGTTGACCCAAGCGCCGACGCGACGACCCCGCGTGGCGACGCGACCAGCCCGAGCGGCGACGCGACCAGCCCGAGCGGCGAGGGTGCCGTCCGCCGCGCCGACGTTGTCATCCCGAGCGAAGCCGAGGGATCTCGGCGTGGCGAGCGGTTGAGATTCCTCGCTTTCGGCTCGGAATGGCGTCGGTTCGGTCATCCCGAGCGGCGCGAGGGATCTCGGCGTCGCAAGCGGGAGAGATTCCTCGCCTTCGGCTCGGAATGACGTCGGTTCGGTCATCCCGAGCGGCGCGAGGGATCTCGGCGTCGCAAGCGGGAGAGATTCCTCGCCTTCGGCTCGGAATGACTAGGCGTGGTTGGCTCGGAATGACGAGGCGCGTTGGCTCAGAATGACGAGGCGCGGTTGGCTCGGAATGACGAGGAACTTGCGCGCGGAGTGACGAGGAACTTCGGACCGCAGTGACGAGGAACTTCGGCCCGGAATGACGAGGAAACTTGGCTCGGAGTGACCCGAGGCGCCCGAGCGACCGGACGACGAATGGTCAACTGCCGGATCAAGGATCAGCGGATGTTGCTGATCGAGTTCTTGACGGTGTCGTGCTTCGTTCGAGCGCCGGCGGCGGTCACGGCGCTGGCTGGCTGCGACGGTTTCTCGTCTTTGGCGGACTCGCCCGTGCCGACGGCGCGCGCCGGTGTGTTCGCGCGCCGCTCGATCTTGAGGAAGTGATGGTGTTCGGATGCGTTCGGCGCGGCAGAACGCCGTGCATCCGGCGGCGCCGCTGACCGACCCGCGCCCGCTGCGCCGGAATCCTCAGCCCACGCCGGCCATGCGCAGGCGATCAGCACGAACCAAAACGCAATTCTCATGGATACGCTCCTTGGGTCAGAGATGAAACCTTCGCGAGCGCGCGTCACGCGTGCCGGCAGGCGATGGACCGCGATCAGAACCCTAGCGAGGCGAGCAGCTCGTCGACCTGTGCCTGGTCGGTCACCACGTCGGTGCGTCCGGCCGGATTGACGACGGGGCCGCTCGGCGCGGGTGCGCCGTGCGTCGCCTCGAGCGTGGCGCGTTGCGCCGGCGGCGTGGTCTCGATCAGCAACTGCACGAGCTGCTCCTCCATCGTCTGCGCGAGCGCAACCACCTTGCGGATCACCTGGCCGGTGAGGTCGTGGAAGTCTTGCGCCATCATGATGTCGGTCAGGATCGCGTTGGTGCGATCGGTCTGCGCCTCGACGCCCGCGAAGAACGCGCAGGTCTCGTCGATGAGCTGCTTGCCGGTCGGCGTGGCGCGCTCGCCGGCGCCGGCCGCGAACGCCGCCACCGCCTGCCAGCGGCGGTGCAGGTCGGCGGCCTGCCGGGTCAGCGCTTCCTGTACGGCGCGCGCGCGATCGACCGCGTTGAGGACTTTCTCGGCGGCCTCTCCGGTCACGCGCGCGATGAACGCGAGCCGGTCGCGCGCGTCTGGCAACTGTTCGCGCGTGCCGGCCAGCGCCTTGTCGTAGCCGAGCTCGCGCAGCGCGTCGTGCAGCGTGCGCGTGAGCCGGCCGATGCGCTGATGCACATCGTCGCCCGCATGCCCCTCGTCGATCGCGAGGCGGGAGGCGTCGGTGTCGCCGTGCACCGTCACTCCGGCGGCGGGCACGCCCTTGCGTGCGCGTGGCTTGCGCCGGGGCTTCGACCTCGCGCCGGCGTGTTCGACGCCCGTGGCGTCGCAGTAATACGCCACACCGCCCGTGGTGTCGCGGTAGTCCATCGCGCGCTCCTTATTGTTGTTTTTGCAGGATCTTCTGCACTTTCTCTTCGAGCGTGGCCTTGGTGAAGGGTTTGACGATGTAGCCGCTGGCGCCGCTCTGGGCGGCGGCGACGATGTCTTCCTTTTTCGCCTCGGCGGTGACCATCAGCACCGGGATCGACTTCAGCGCTTCGTCGGCACGCATGTTCTTCAGCAGTTCGAAGCCGTTCATGTTCGGCATGTTGATGTCCGAGACCACGAAGTCGAACTTGCTCGCGCGCAGCATGTTCAGCGCGGCTGCACCGTCCTCGGCTTCTTCGGCGTTGGGATAGCCGATTTCCTTCAACAGATTGCGCACGATGCGCCGCATCGTCGAAAAGTCGTCGACGATCAGAAAGCGCGGTTGAGCTCCCATGTCCACTCCTGCATGCGGCGCGCCGCGGACGACCGCGGCGGCGCTTGGCGACAGTCTGCCGACGCTGCGCATCCGCCGATCGGATGAAAAGGCGCGCGCTTCACTGCGGTACTTCGATCGTCAGCGCGCCGCCGCGGGCGCGGTCACCGCGCCGGCCGCCAGCGGCGGCGCCGGCGTCGGTGCCTGGGCCGAAGGGATCGCGCCGTTGTCCGGTTCGGGCGGCAGCGAATCCTTGACTTCCTCTGCAGTGCCTGCCTCGAGCTCGCCGCCGGCGCGGTTCAAGCGTTCCTCGGCGAGCTTGTTCAGCACGATGATCGAGATGCGGCGGTTCAGCGGACTGCGCGGCTCGTCCTTGACCAGCAGGTTCGAATCGGCGAGCCCGACGACGCGCACGATCTTCGCCGGCAGCATGCCGCCGGCGATCAGCTCGCGGCGCGAAGCGTTGGCGCGGTCGCTCGAAAGTTCCCAGTTGGAGTAGAAGCGCTCGCCGCCGGCGTACGGCGCCGCGTCGGTGTGGCCCGACAGCGCGATCTTGTTATCGACCTCGTTCAAGACCTTGCCGATCTCGTGCAGGATCTCGCGCATGTACGGCTGCACGCGCGAGGAGCCGAGTTCGAACATCGGGCGGTTGAAGTCGTCGACGATCTGGATGCGCAGCCCGTCGGGCGTGATCTCGACGCGGATCTGATGACGGAATTCGGACAGCTTGGCGTTGGCGAGGATGGCGGCGTCGAGTCTTTGCTTCAGTCGGAGCATGCGTTCTTTTTCCATCTTCTCGAGTTCCTGGCGCAACTGGTTCGGCGAGCGCTTCTTCGTGTCGTTGTCGCCGTTTTTTACCTGCCCGACCGAGGCGGTGAGGTTGGGGCCGCCACCCTGGATCACCGTGGTCGCGTCGCCGGCGCCCGAGCCGCCGGACAGCGCGACTTTCAGCGGCGACTGGAAGTACTCGGCGATGCCCTTCAGGTCGCCCTGCGTGGTCGAGCCGAGCAGCCACATCAGCAGGAAAAACGCCATCATCGCCGTCACGAAGTCGGCGTAGGCGATCTTCCACGCCGCGCTGTGGGCGCCGTGTCCGCCCTTCTTGATGCGCTTGATGACGATCGTCGATTTGGTCTTCTCGCCGGCGGCGGCCATGGATAGCTCTCTGGGTTCAGCGAAGCGGGCGGCGTGCAATTACCGAGGCGAGTGGCGCGCTCTTCAGCGCTTCTGCTTGACGTGCTTTTCCAGCTCCGCGAAGCTCGGCCGCTCCGTCGAGTACAGGACCTTGCGACCGAACTCGACGGCGACCGCCGGCGCGTAGCCCTGCAGGCTCGCCAGCAGGGTCGCCTTGACGCATTGCAGTTCCTTGGTTGCCTCGTCGGCGTTTTTCTCGAGCAGCTTGCCGAGCGGGCTCACGAAGCCGTACGACAGCAGGATGCCGAGGAACGTGCCGACGAGCGCCGAAGCGATCATCGCGCCGAGTTCCGCCGGCGGTTTGCCGACCGAGGCCATCGTCTTGACCACGCCGAGCACGGCCGCAACGATGCCGAAGGCGGGCAGGCCGTCGCCCATGTTCTGGATTGCGTGCGCCGGCACCGTCGCCTCGTGATGGTGCGTCTCGATCTCCTGGTCCATCAGGCTTTCGATCTCCAGCGGGTTCATGTTGCCGCTGACCATCATCCGCAGGTAGTCGCAGATGAATTCGACCAGATGGTGATCGTTGCCGACGACTGGGTGCTTCTGAAACAGCGGGCTCTTGTGCGGGTCTTCGACGTCGGACTCGATCGCCATCATTCCTTCCTTGCGCACCTTGGAAAGGATGTCGTACAGCAGCGCCATCAGCGCCATGTAACGCGCCTTGGTGTACTTGGATCCCTTGAACACGGTCGGCAGCGCGGCCGCGACTGCCTTGAGCGTCTTGGCCGGATTGGCCACCAGGAACGCACCGATCGCCGCGCCCATGATCACGGCCATCTCGTGCGGCGCCGCGTGCGCCAGGATCGTCATGTTGCCGCCGACGGCGGCGTAGACGCCGAAGACGGCGGCCGTGACGACGATGTAACCGATGATGACGAACATTCCCCGACAGCCCTTCGTGTGCGCGTGATTGGCGCAGGGCGGCCGGTCGTTCTTTGCGCACGGTCGGCCTGCCCAGGTCTATACCGCTCGCCCCTGTTTCGGCAGCGTCGCGGCAAGACTTGAAATGGATCGTGAAACGGGGGCTTTTCGCCGGCGGCGTCGGCGGCGCAACGCGCCCGGTCGGTGGCACGACGGCACCCTCGGCGCCGGACCGGCCGCAGGGCGCGCGACCAGCACGTCATCGTCGCGTGACGCACGGTGGGTCCGATGCGTGCGGGATCCGGGTCCGGCGCGGCGAATCTTCCTCACCTCCGATGCCGCATCTTCCATTCGGCAGCGGCGCAGGGCACCCGTAGTCTGAGCGCGCAGTGGCGACCGGCGCGGCGAGTTTCGGCGATGGAAACCGTCGCG
>JBBIQI010000187.1:0-6572 GCA_037442465.1 Burkholderiales bacterium | reverse complement strand
CGTTCGCGGCGGCCGTGTCACCGCCAACGCCGCCGTCTTCGGCGCCTGGGCGACCTCGGCCGGCGCAAAGGCGAGCATGCGCAGCAAGGTCATCGTAAAGCCGGCGTATTCGTCGGGCGCGAGATGCAACTCGTTGCGGCCGTGCAGCGCGATCTGGTAGTACAGCTGGACCTCGTCGGGCGCAAAGGACTTGGCGAAGCGCGCAACGTCTGCACCGCCATCGGCATCGGCGAACGCCTCGACCGCGTGCTCGATCTGCTGCGCGAGCGCGATCCGGTGCAGCAGCGCGGCCAGATCGCGCAGCGCCTGCGCGAACGACAGACTGCGCGCTGCCATCCCGTCGGCGATCGCGAGCATGCGCGCGGCGTCGCGCGCCGCCAGCGCGTCGAGCAGGCCCGCGAGCGTGCCGGAGTCGATCGCGCCCAGCATCTCGCGCACGGCCTCGTGTGTCACCCGCCCGGCGCTGAATGCGATCGCCTGGTCGAGCAGCGACAAGCCGTCGCGCATGCTGCCGCGCGCGGCGCTCGCCAGCAGATGCAACGCGGCCGGCTCGGCGGCGATGCCCTCCTGCCGCAGGATGTCGGCAAGCCTGGCGGCGATCGCCGCCGGCGTCATCTGCTTCAGGTTGAACTGCAGGCAGCGCGACAGCACCGTGACCGGGATCTTCTGCGGATCGGTCGTCGCGAGCACGAACTTGACGTAGTCGGGCGGCTCCTCCAGCGTCTTCAACATCGCGTTGAACGCGTGCGTCGTCAGCATGTGAACTTCGTCGATCATGTAGACCTTGAAGCGTGCGTTGCTCGGCGCGTACACCGCGCGCTCCAGCAGCGTGGTCATCTCGTCCACGCCGCGGTTGCTCGCCGCGTCCATCTCGATGTAATCGACGAAGCGGCCGGCGTCGATCGCCGAGCAGACTTCGCAGCGGTTGCACGGCGTGGCGGTCACGCCGCCCCGCCCGTCGGGACCGACGCAGTTCAGCGACTTGGCGAGGATGCGCGCGATCGTCGTCTTGCCGACGCCACGCGTGCCCGTGAACAGATACGCGTGATGCAGGCGCCCCTGTTCGAGCGCATTCGTCAAGGCGCGGACCACATGGTCCTGGCCGATCAGCGAAGAGAAGTCACGGGGGCGCCACTTGCGGGCGAGAACCTGGTACGACATGGCGCAAGTCTATTGAGGATGAGCCGATCTCGTGACACCGCCATCTTGCGAGTGCGTTTCGACCGCGCGGGCGTCGGCGCCGTCATCTCGGGCAGCGCGAGGGGTCGCGGCGTTGCACGCGGGGTAGATTCCTCGCCTTCGGCTCGGTGTGACCAAGGCTGATCGGCTCGGAATGACCAGGGCTGATCGGCCCGACATGACGAGGCGTGATCGGCCTGGAGTGACGAGGGGTGATCGGTTGGGCATGACGAGGCGTGATTGACTCGGAATGGCCGCCGGCGAGGGATGCGAACGTGGGGCTGCTGGCACGTACCACGCGGATTCGTGCTGTTCAATCATCGGCGGCCCGCGGCTCGGTTGCGGCGCCCGACGCCTGCATGCGGGCGCAGCGCGCCAGCGCCTCGCCGGTCAGGCGGCAGATGCGCCAGTCCGGCAGCACCGTCGCGCCAAGCGCCTCGTAGAAGTCGATCGCCGGCCGGTTCCATTCGAGCACGGCCCATTCGAAGCGTCCGCAGCCGCGTTCGACAGCCAGCCGAGCCACATGCAGCATCATCGCCTTGCCGTAGCCGCGTCCGCGCCTCGTGGGAATCACGAACAGGTCCTCCAGGTAGATTCCGCGCCGGGTCAGAAAGGTCGAGAAGTTGTGGAAGAACAGCGCGAAGCCCACCGCGCGCTCGCCTTCCCAGCCGATCACCGCTTCGATCACCGGGCGTTCGCAGAACAGCTCCGCACGCAGCTGCGCGGCGCTCGCGACGACCTGGTGCGACAGCCGCTCGTACTCGGCGAGCGCGCCGATCAGCTCGACGAGCGTGGCGCAGTCTTCGGGCCGCGCGGGAGCGATTCGGAAGGTCATTGAGCTTCGGTCGAGTTCCAGGACGCAGGCCGCGGCCCCCTCGAGCATCGAACCGGTCGCAGGGAACCTCGCGCGCCGATCGCAGCGAGCGGGTGTGGCCCCGCTCGCGTCGAGGCGGAACGCCTTTCGCGGGTGGCGCGAAAGGCGAGCCTTGTCCTCGGCACTCGATGCACTCCGCTATGGCTGCTTCGTTCCCGACCTGACCAGGTTCACGGCACACCGATGCGAGGGGGCCCGCCGACACCAATGGTATCAGCCGCGCCGATGCGCCCGTCTCACGCGCGCGCCACATCGGCGGTGTCGACTTCGATCAGCGTGCCTTGCGCGTCGATCAGCGCCGCACGCACCGGCTTGTCGCGCCGGATCTGCGCGAGCACGGCGGCGTAACGGCGCACCTGCGCCTCGTAGCCGGAGCGTTCGGCTGCGCCCACGCGCCACTTGTAGTCGAGCACCCACAGCGCGTCGTCGAACTCGACGATGCGGTCGGCGCGCAGCACGTTGCCGTCGGCATCGACGAGCTCGATCTCGTTCGCACCGGGCGCCTCGAAGAAGCGCCGCAGCTGCGGTGCGGCGCGCACGCGCTCTGCGGCTTCCGCCGCGATCTGCGCCTGCGCGCTGGTCAATGCGTGCCGACGCGCGACCGCAGCGGCGCAAGCGGCCGGACCGGATTCGAGCAGTGCGTGCCAGGCGCGGCCGAGCCGGATCGCGTCGGACTCCGCCGGCGTCGTCGCACGGCTGCCGGTCGGCAGAGGCTCCGGCAGGAAGTCGAATACCGTTCGCCGCGCCGGCGTGGGCGGCGGCGGCGGCGGCGCGGCCGCACCGAGCGAAAACGGCGCAGCACGCTGCAGCCGCGTGTACCACGTCTCGCCCGTCGCGCTGCGTGCCGGTGCGCAGCCCGAGACGATCAGCACCTGGCGCGCACGCGTGGCCGCCACGTACAGCAGGTTCCAGTCCTCCTGCGCGCGCTGCGCGTCGTCCTGCGCGAACCACGCGGCACGCGCCGCATCGCGCTCGGCACCGCGTGCGACCACCGAGACGTGTTCGGGCACGGCCGCCGCCGGCGGCCAGACCACCAGCACGCTTTCGCCGTCGGCACGTGCGGGCGCATGCGCATCGGCGAGCGCGACGATCTCGGCCTCCAGGCCCTTGGCGCCGTGGATCGTCATCACGCGCACCGCGTCCCCGCGGTCGGCCGCGCCCTCGTCGGGCGCTTCCTCGACCGCATGCCGCTTCAGCCCCGCCAGCTCGTCGATGAAGCGCGGCAGGCTCGGGTAGCGGCCGGCATCGATCGCGAGCGCCAGTTCGATGAAGGCATCGAGGTTGGCCTGAATCTGCGCGTGCAACGCCGCCGGCGCGACCGCCGCATAACGGCGCCGCACATCGCCTTCGTGATAGATGCGGTCGAGCAGGTCGTGCACCGGCAGCACGCCGGCAAGATCGAGCCAGTAGCCGAGCAGTCGCTGCGCGCGCTCGAGCGCGGGCGACGCGTCGTACCCGAGCGACTGCAGCCGCTCCCACCAGCTTGCACCAGGGGCTGCGGCTAGCCGGATCAGATCCTCGTCGCTGCAGCCGAACACGGGCGAGCGCAACGCATGCGCGAGCTTCAGGTCGGCAAATGGCGCGCACAGGAACTCGAGCAGCGCGGTCAGGTCGTCGGCCTCGAGCGTGGCCAGCAGTCCGCCGCTGCGGTCGCTGACGAAAGGCACGCCGGCGTCGCGCAGCGCGCGCTCGTACTCGGCCAGATGCGTGCGCCGTCGCACCAGCAGCAGCGCGTCGGACCAGCGCGCAGCGCGCGCAACGCCGTTTTCGCGCACACGCAGGCGACCGACCCAGTGCGCGATTTGGCCGGCGAGCGCGCGACCTTCGCGGTAGCGCGCGTCGTTGTCGCGCTCGGCGCGCGGCACGGCAAGCACGTCGCGCAACCCCTCGCCGGCGTGCGGCGCCGGCGCCGCCGCCGGCTCGACGAGCGGCAACAGCACGAATGTGCCGGCACATGCCGCGCGCGTGCTCTGCTGCTGGTACAGCGGATTGCCGCCCGGCATCGTCGCATTCAGCACGTCGATCACCGTGCCCGCATTGCGGCGCGTGACGTTGGTGCGCAGGTGGACTGCGCCGTAATCGCGTGCGAGCAGCTCGAGCGCCGCCCCGAACACGCGCGGCTCGGCACGCCGGAACCGGTAGATCGACTGCTTGGGATCGCCGACGATGAACACGCTCGGCCGCCCGTCGGACGCGTCGTAGGCGGCCAGCCAGGACTGCAGCACCTGCCACTGCAGCGGATTGGTGTCCTGGAACTCGTCGAGCAGGACGTGGCGATAGCGTGCATCGAGCCGTGCGTGCATGTACGCGGCGCTGTCCGCATCGGCGAGCAGGCGGTGCGCTTGCCATTCGAGATCGGTGAAGTCGAGCGCCTGCTGCTGCGTTTTCAACTGCTGATACGCGTCGATCAGCAATCGGCCGCAGGCGAGCGCCGCCTCGTTCAGCCGCAGCGCGCGCCACGTGCAAAGCGCCTGCCACGTCGCTTGCAGGTGGTCGACGACGAGGGCGTGCGCCTGCGCGTAGCGCTGCGCCAGCGCCGGCAGCTTCTTGCCGATCGCCGCCGGCGCCAGCAGCTTGCGCGGCTCGCGCTCGCGCGTGAGCACGAGCGCACAGGCGTCGGCGTAGTCGCGCGCGACGCTCGCGCCCGCTCCCCCCAGCCAGCGCTGTGCCGCCTCGATCGTGGCGCCGATCTGGATGCCAGGTCCGGCGATCGCCTGCCATGCGTCGAGCAACGTGCGCAGCGCGGCGACGAACGCCGGCGTGCGCAGCCGCGCGCGCGGATCTTCGTCACCCGCAGCGCGCAACGGCTGCAGCGCGCGCGCCACCGCCGCGTCTTCGTCGGCGCCGGCGAAGCTCCACCATTCGGCGCGGCGGGCGAGCAACTGCATCAGCAGCTTGCGCGCCGCGTCCTCGCCGATCTGGTCGATCAGCCGTTCCCACGCGACGCGTTCGGCAGCGTGTTCGGGCCGCAGCAGCGCCGCGCTGAAGTGCAGCCACGCGTCGGCGCGCACGCGGTCGGTCGCTTCGAGCAGCGTCGGCGCGAACGGCACGCCGGCGCCGAGCGGGGCGCGCGCCAGCAGCCGCCAGAACCAGCCGTGAAAGGTGTCAATGGTCGGCGGCACACGCGCCGTCAGCACGCGTTCGTACAGCGCGCGCGCGGCGTCGACCGCCGCGGCCGCCTCGCCCCGCGGCATGCCGCGCTGCTGCAGGAAGGCGACGACCGTAGCGTCATCGGCCGCCGCCAGTTCCTGCAGGTCCTTCAACAGACGCTCGCGCATTTGCTGGGCCGCGCGCCGCGTGAACGTGATCGCGAGGATCTCGCCCGGGTCGGCGCCGGCCAGCAACACGCGCACGATGCGGGCGACCAGCAGCCAGGTCTTGCCGCTGCCGGCGCACGCCTCGACGACCACGCTGGCGCGCGGATCGCACGCACGCCGCGTGAACTCGTCTTCCTGGATCGGCCGGTCGTCGGCCAGATACTCGCTCATGCGTCGCGCTCCCGCACTGCGCCGCTGGCGCGCTCCCAGTAGTCGCGCCGGCACAGCCCGCGCATCTCGCAGCGTTCGCACACGCTGCGCGCGCCGATGGCCGGCAGCGGCGCGCCGTCGGCGATGCGCTGCAGATCGGCGCGCAGTCGCGCGCCGACCGCCTCGACGAGTTCGGCGAACGGTTGCGGCGGCTCGACTTTCTCGATACCGGCGTCGTCTTCGGTGGCGCGTTCGAACGCGAGGTAGGCCGCCGCGAGCGGACGGTCGGCGAGCAGCAGGCCATAGAACGGAAGCTGGACATCCTCGCCGGGGGTCTTCAGCGACGACCTCAGGTCCTGCGCCCGGCGCGCCTTGTAATCGATCACGAGCGCGCTGCCGTCGGCGTGCGCGTCGATGCGATCGATCCGGCCCACCAGCTCGAGCCGACTTCCATCGCGCAGCGCCAGCGGCTGCGCCTGCCGGTGCTCGGCCGCGCGCCAGCGCCATCCCTGCGCGCAATGCGCCTGCAGCCAGTCGACGTAGCCCTCGACCAGTCCGTCGAAACGACGCGCGAATGCCAGCAGCCCCGGCGTGCGCTCGAGCTGCGGCGCGAACACCGCGTGCGCGTGCTCGCGCAGGCTCGCTACGAGCCCGCCGCGAGCGGCCGCGGCGAAGTCGGTCACGCCCCAGGTCTGATGGAAACGGCGCAGGATCTCGTGCAACGCTTCGCCGAAGTCGCGCTTGTCGGGCATCTCGATGACGTCGTCAAGCTCGGCGAGCCCGAGCAGCCGTCGCGCGTAAAACTGATACGCGCAGTCGACGAGGCTTTGCGCCTGGCTCGCCGAGACGCGCGCGGCGAGCAGCGCGGGCGCGCTCGGCGCCGGCGCCTGCGAGCCGACGGCATCGATCTCGAATGCCGTGCGTGCAGCCGTGCGTTGCAGGTCGTCGCCGGATGCGCACCACGCGACGAACTGCAACCGCGCCAGCAGCGGCGATGGCGCATTCGGCTCGTCGCCACGCCGCACGCGCCAGGTCGCCGCCACGCGCGGCGT
>JBBIQI010000186.1:0-6603 GCA_037442465.1 Burkholderiales bacterium | reverse complement strand
CCGCCGAAGCTCTTGGCCAGTTCGACCGCCTCGTTGATCACGACGCGGTACGGGATCTCGTGCCGGTGCTTGAGCTCGTAGGCGCCGATCAGCAGGATCGCGTGCTCGACCGGCGACAGCTCCTTCACGTCGCGATCGATGAAGCGCGCGAACTCGGCGCGCAGCGCTTCGGCGCCATCGGTCGCGCCGTGCAGGACCTCGCGAAAGTGCGCGGCGTCGGCCTTGTCGAAGCCCTCGCTCTCCATCAGATGGCCCTCGATCGCGGCTACGTCCTGGCCGCCGACCAGCCACTGGTACAACCCCTGCAAAGCCAACTCGCGCGCGCGCCGGCGCGCGCTGCGCCCGCCGCTGCGGGACTTGACCGCGGCTCGCCCGCTCATCGCGGCTAACGCTCCTCGTCGCGGAACTCGTCCGCGTCCTCGCCGGCTTCTTCGAGCGCCCACATCAGATTGGCCATCTCGACCGCGACGCGCGCGGCGTCGCGGCCCTTGTCGAAGACGCGCTCGCGCGCCTGCTCTTCGGTGTCGGTCGTCAGGATCGCGTTGGCCACCGGCACGCCGTAGTCGTGCGCGACGCGCGCCACGCCGCGCGCCGACTCGGTGGCAACGATTTCGAAGTGGTACGTCTCGCCGCGGATTACGCAGCCCACAGCGATCAGCGCGTCGAAGTCACCGGTGCTGGCGAGCTTGGCGAGCGCGACCGGCACCTCCAGCGCGCCGGGCACCGTCACGTGCGTGATGTCGTCCTCGTCCACACCCAGCTCGGCGAGTTCGTCGAGGCAGGCGCGCGCGAGCGCCTGGCCAGCCCACTCGTTGAAGCGCGACTGCACCAGACCGATGCGCAGTCCTTCGCCGTCGAGCGCGGGAGCGATGAAGTCGATGGCCATGGCGCGTCCTATTCCTCCAGGTAGCCGGTCACGTGCAGTCCGAAGCCCGCCATCGATGGCATCTTGCGCGGGCGGGCCAGCAGCTTCATCGTGCCGACGTTCAGATCGCGCAGGATCTGCGCGCCGACGCCGTAGGTGCGCAGGTCCATTTTCGCCGTGCGCGGCGCCGGCGCCCTGCCCGCGTCCATGTCGGCGAGCGCGCCGAACTTGTCGAACAGACGGTCGACGGGTTCGGCGCAATTTAGCAGGATCAGCACGCCGGCCTCAGCCTGCGCGATGCGGGTGAGCGCCTTTCCGAACGGCCACGAATGCACGCTCACTTCGGTGTCGATCAGGTCGAGCACCGAGGTCGGCTCGTGCACGCGCACCAGCACCTCGCGCTGCGGATCGATCGGGCCCTTGACGAGCGCCAGATGCGGTGCGCCGCTCGGCGCGTCACGGTACGCAACGAGTTCGAACTCGCCGGCGAACGTGCGCACGCGGCGCGCGCCGACGCGCTCGATCAGCGACTCGTGCGCGGCGCGATAGTGGATCAGGTCGGCGATCGTGCCGATCTTCAAGCCGTGCTGCTGCGCGAACGGGATCAGGTCCGGCAGCCGCGCCATCGTGCCGTCGTCGTTCATGATTTCGCACAGCACCGCCGCCGGCGTCAGCCCCGCCATGCGCGCCAGATCGCAGCACGCCTCGGTGTGGCCGGCGCGCATCAGCACGCCGCCGGGCTGCGCGACCAGCGGAAACACGTGCCCCGGCTGCACGATGTCCTCGGGCTTCGCGTCGGGTCGCGTGGCCACACGGATCGTGTGGGCGCGGTCGGCCGCGGAGATCCCGGTGGTCACGCCTTCGGCCGCCTCGATCGCGACCGTGAAGTTGGTGCCGTGCACCGTGCGGTTGTGCGGCGCCATCGGCGGCAGCCGCAGCCGCTGCGCGTGCTCGGCGGTGATCGGCATACAGATCAGGCCGCGACCGTACTTGGCCAGGAAGTTGATCTTCTCCGGCGTGACGAAGTCGGCCGCGAAGATCAGGTCGCCTTCGTTCTCGCGGTCCTCGTCGTCGATCAGCACGACGATGCGCCCGTTGCGTATCTCTTCGACGATCTCGGGGATCGGCGCGATCGGCGACTTCGCGGGCAGCGACGAAGGGGAAGGAACGGCTTGCAGCATCACGACCTCCGC
Organism: Burkholderiales bacterium; assembly: GCA_037442465.1. Classification (GTDB taxonomy): domain Bacteria; phylum Pseudomonadota; class Gammaproteobacteria; order Burkholderiales; family Burkholderiaceae_F; genus DSNY01. Next base: position 4,545 of record JBBIQI010000186.1, on the reverse strand, counting down.
ACCGGGCGGAAAGGAACGTGGATTCTACGCGCGCGCGCCCGTGCCGGACGATGTCATCCGTGCTGACCGCAGAGGCAAGGAGAACTTCCGTGTTCGGTGTTCTCGCTTTCTCGGTGGTGAGTTCATCCCCCTGCGCAGGCCGATGATTTCACCACAGAGGCACAGAGGCACAGAGGCACACAGAACTTCGCTTCTCCGTGTTCTCGCCGTCTATCACGCAACCTCGTGACACCGCCACCTCGCAAGCTCGCTTCGCGCTGGCTGTCGCCGATTCCGTCATCCCGTGCACAGCGAGGGATCTCGGCACTGCGCGCGGCGCAGATTCCTCGCTCTTGGCGCGGAATGACAACGGCTCAGCCATGCGGACGTCGAGCGGTCGGCACGTGTCACGAGGACAAGTGATGGTCAATAGGCGGTAAGTTCGTGACTCTGCGCAGGCCGGTGAATTCATCACCGGCACACGGAGCGCACAGCAAAGCCCTCCTGTGTGCCTCTGCGGTGAAAACGAGCCTTTCGCTACCGCTGCCCGAACGCGATGTCACCGAAGATCGGCGCGCTGCCGCGCGGCAGCGCACGCCAGTACTGGCGTGGCGCCTGTACCGTGCCGCCGAGCGCGGCGGCGGCGTGCCACGGCCATCGCGGGTCGTACAGGAAGCCGCGTGCGAGCGCGACCATATCGGCGCGGCCTTCCGCGACGATCGCTTCCGCCTGCGCGGGTTCGGTGATCAGACCCACCGCGATCGTCGGCAGGCCGGTCGCGCGCCGCACCGCTTCGGCGAACGGCACCTGGTAGCCGGGGCCGAGCGCGATCTTCTGCCGCGGCGAGATACCGCCGCTGGACACGTCGATCCAGTCGCAACCGCGCGCTTTCAACTGTTGCGCGAGCTCGATCGTCTGCGCAAGCGTCCAGCTTTCTTCGCCGTCGAGCCAGTCGGTCGCCGAAACCCGCACGCCGACCGGCTTCGCCGCCGGAAACGCCGCGCGCACGGCATCGAACACTTCGAGCGGAAAGCGCATGCGGTTAGCGAGCGATCCGCCGTACTCGTCGTCGCGCCGGTTGGCCACCGGCGACAGGAATTCGTGCAGCAGATAGCCGTGCGCCATGTGGATTTCGATCGCGTCGAAGCCGAGTCGCTCGGCGCGCCGCGCCGACTCCGCAAAGGCCTCGCGCAACCGCGCCAGGTCCGCGCGTGTCAACGCGCGCGGCGGCGTCTCGCCCTCGGCGTGCGCGAGCGCTGATGGCGCCTCGGCGATCCAACCGCCCTCGGCGAGCGGGATCTGCTGGCCGCCGTTCCACGGCTCATGGCTCGAGCCCTTGCGGCCGGCGTGCGCGAGTTGGATCGCCAGCTTCACGGGTGCGACCGCGCGAACCAGCGCGACGACCGCTGCCAGTGCCGCCTCGTTGGCGTCGGACCACAAGCCCAGGCAGCCCGGCGTGATGCGCCCCTGCGGCGTCACCGCGGTCGCCTCGACGCACACGAGCCCCGCCCCGGACAACGCGAGCGAGCCGAGGTGCGCGTGGTGCCAGGCCGTCGCACTGCCGTCGCGCGCCGAGTACTGACACATCGGCGAAACCATGATGCGGTTGGGCAGCGTCAGGCCACGGAAGGTGATGGGATCGAAAAGTCTGGACATGGTTCGCGGATCAAAGATGCGCCGCATAGACGCTCAGGTTCCACGCGTTGTGGACGACGACCGGCCACACGAGGCTGCCGGTGCGCGCGCGCAACCAGAGGTACAGCAGCGCGGCGGGCAGCACGCCGAAGGCCGTGCCGAGCGAAAGATTGTGCGCGGCGAAGAAGCTCGCGGTGACGACCACGCCGCCCCAGCCGAGCGGCGCGCCGCCAAGCGTCCAACGCGCCGCAAACGCGCGGTCCGCCAGCGCGAGCAGCACGCCGCGGAACGCGATCTCCTCCACCAGACCCGGCAGGGTGGCCTGGTACAGCCAGGTCTCCAGCGGCACGCCGGGCAGGCGGAAACGCGATAGCGTCATCGCCATGTAGTTCGCCGCAAGGACAGGCACGGCCACCAGCGCGACCGCGCGCAGCGAGCCAGGCCGCTGCGCCCAGGTCAGACCGAACTCGCGCCACGTAAGACCGGCGCGCCGCACGAGCATCGCGCCGAGCGCCAGCATCCCGGCCGCCGCCAGCAGCCCGCCGGCCCAGTTCCAGCGGTCGCCCAGCAAACGCTCGCCCGGCATGGATGCCGGCAGCGCCGTCAGGCCGAAGTACAGCGCGAGCGCGGCAGCGTACGCGATCGCGTACGCGCGCCTGCGCCGATCGGCGAGCGCCGGCGCAAGCAGCGCGACGGCGACCGCGAGCGCCAGCAGCGGCGAGGCCGGGATCATGCAGGCGGCTCACGCAGCGGCAGGCGCGGCGAGCATGCGCTCGACGTAGCGAGCGATCAGATCGACTTCCAGATTCACGCGCGCTCCCGGCGCCAGGCGCTTGAGCGTCGTCACCTCGATCGTGTGCGGGATCAGGTTGATCGACATCTCGCAGCCGGCCGCGGTGTCGTTCACGCGATTGACCGTGAGACTGACACCGTCCACCGCGACCGAGCCCTTGCGCGCGAAGTACTTCGCCAGTTCGTGCGGGGCGCGCAGCACGAGTTCCCACGACTCGCCAACTGGCGCAAAGCGCACCACTTCGCCAACGCCGTCGACGTGCCCCGATACCAGATGACCGCCGAGCTTGTCTCCGAGCGCCAGCGCGGTTTCGAGATTGACTTCGCCAGGCGCGTCGAGTCCGACGGTGCGGGCGAGGCTTTCGCGCGAAACGTCGACCGTGAAGCGCTGTCCGGCGAGCGACGTGATCGTCATGCACGCGCCATTCAGCGCGATGCTGTCGCCGACGCGCGCACCGGCGAGCGACACGCGCCGCGCGTCGACGGTCAGCCGCACACCGGCGTCGGCGCCGAGCGGCTCGACGCGCTCGATGCGGCCCACGCCTTGCACGATTCCGGTGAACATGTCGATTTCCCCTCGATCGATCCGCCGTGCCCCTGTTGGCCGAACCGGGACGGGCTCAGGTCCAGCGGGCCAGGATGCGCACGTCTTCGCCGACCGGCACGACTTCGCGAAAACTCAGGCGCTGCGCCTGCGCGAGGTCGGACAGCGCGGGCAGGTGGATCATGCCCTGCGCCTCGCCGATCAGCAGCGGCGCCAGATACACCAGCAGCTCGTCGACGACGCCTTCGCGCACCAGCGAGCCGTTCAGTTTGAAGCCCGCCTCGACGTGCAGCTCGTTGACGCCGCGGCGCGCGAGTTCCTTCATCAGGGTACCGAGGTCGACCTTGCCGTGGTCGTTCGGCAGCTCGATGACTTCGGCGTTGCGTTCGCGCAGGCGCGCGACCTTGCCGTCGTCGGCGAACGCGCAGGCGACCAGCACCGGTTCGCCGTCGAAGATGCGCGCGCCGGGATCGACGTCGAGCCGGCTGTCGACGAGCACCTTCAGCGGCTGCCGGCGCGTTTGCACCAGACGCACGTTCAGTTGCGGATCGTCGGCCCGCACGGTGCCGATGCCGGTGAGCAGCGCGCAGGCGCGCGCGCGCCACGCGTGGCCGTCGGCGCGCGCCGCTTCGGACGTGATCCAGCGCGACACGCCGTTGTCGAGCGCGGTCTTGCCGTCGAGGCTGGCGGCGATCTTCACGCGCACCCACGGGCGGCCGCGGTTCATGCGCGAAAAAAAGCCGATGTTCGCTTCGATCGCCTCGTTGCGCAGCAGGCCGCAACGCACGTCGATGCCGTTGGCGCGCAGCATCGCCAGGCCCTTGCCGGCGACCTGCGGATTGGGATCCTCGACGGCAGCGATCACGCGCGCGATGCGCGCCTCGATCAGCGCGGTCGCGCACGGCGGCGTGCGGCCGAAGTGCGAGCAGGGTTCGAGCGTGACGTACGCGGTCGCGCCGTGCAGGTCGTGCCCGTTGCGGCGCGCGTCGAGCAGCGCTTCGATCTCGGCGTGGTTCGATCCCGGCGGCTGCGTCCAACCTTCGCCGAGCACGCGGCCGTCGCGCGCGATCACGCAACCGACGCGCGGATTCGGCGTCGCGTGATACAGCGCGCGCTGCGCGAGCGCCAGCGCGCGACTCATCAGCTGGTGATCGACCTCGGTGTACATGCACGGATTCTACGGGCCGGGCGGCCACGACGAGCCCGCCGCAATCCGCGGCCGTCGCTGCCATATCGGTGCGAGCAGCGCGCAAGCGGCGCACGTTCGACCGCTGCCGCGCCTCCGCTGCGCGCGCGCTGCGCATCGCTCCATGCGCGGGCCCCTTCTCCCGCGTTCGCTTGCGGCGACCGCGGCAGCACGCGCGGTGCGAAGCGGACAGCGGCATCGTCGGTGTGGCACACGGGTGCGACGCTCACCGGCGGCGACCGGCGTGCGAAGGTCCGCGCGGCGCGCACCGCGCACGCCCATCTTCGCCGCCCTATCGGCAAATATCGAAGATTACGAAACCTCGTGACACCCCACCTTGCGAGTTCGCCTCGCGCCGGCTGTCGCCGGTTCCGTCACCCCGAGCGCAGCGAGGGATCTCGGCATTGCG
>JBBIQI010000185.1:3063-6650 GCA_037442465.1 Burkholderiales bacterium | reverse complement strand
CTCAGCCATGCGGACGCCAAGCGGTTGGCCGTGTCACGAAGATGAGTAATGGCCAATACATGCTTGTTCAGTGCAGAAGTACGGCCACGCCGATCGGAGGCAGCGTGGGTTCGACGTCATGCGCGCGGCGACCCGGCACGATGATGTCGGCGGCCAGACGCTCGGCCGGCAGGCTCGCCGTACCGCCCAGCATCCACAGGCGCGAGGTAATGGGGGCAAGCCGTGCGGCCAGTTCGGCAGCGTGCGTGTCGCGCAAAATGCTGGTTGCCATGGCTTCCTCCCGACGTACGTGCACTGTAGTGTCGGACGAATTCCTACAAACGGCGAAAAGGGCCGGGTTCGACGGCGAATTCGACGATCGCGCCGATGCGTCATAGGCGCTGCCGGTCGGCCCGACGCAGACTGAGTGAGCGTTGCGGCATGCGCGACGGTCTGAACGCCCAGCCCTATCACGCCGCCGCCGTTCGTCGGAGGGCAAGACGGTTCGCGCGGTCGGCGGTCTACTCCCGCTCGCTGCGCGCTCGGTAGGTTGGTGGAGCAGGCGGTTTCCGATGGACCCGGCTCAGAGCGCAGTGAAGCAGTCGCGTGCGCGTCGGCGAGGTGACTCGTCGCGCTGGATCGAGATCGGCGCTGCCCCCGTGGTCCCGTTCGTCGATCCGCTCTATGCGGCGCAAGCCGGATGGGAAACGTGGCTGGGCGGACGGCTGCCGGCTGAAGAAATCGCCGCGCGCCGCGACGCGCGGCTGCGCGCGACGATCGAGTTCGCGCGCACCTATTCGCCGTACTACCGCGCGCTGTATCGCGACCTGCCGCCGACCGCAGCGCTCGCGCTCGACCGCGTGCCGGTCGTGAACAAGCGCGCGTTAATGGAGCACTTCGACGAGGTCGTCACCGACCGCGCGGTGACCCGCAGCGGCGTGCGGCGCTTCGTCGCCGACCCCCGTCGCATCGGCCGGCCTTTCCTCGGGCGTTACGCGGTATGGAGCAGTTCCGGCACGCTCGGCGAACCGGGGTATTTCGTGCATGACGGCCGCGCGCTCGCGGTGTACGACGCGCTCGAACTGCTGCGTTTCCGCGCGGCCAACGCGGCAGCGGGCGCGGCGGCCGCCTGGGCGCCGGCGCAACGCTACGCGCTGGTGGCCGCAATCGATGGGCACTTTGCCGGCATCGCCACGCTGCGGCGACTCGTGCTGCTGTATCCATGGCTCGCGACGACGACCCGCGCGTTCTCTCTGCTGCAGCCGGTGGCCGCGCTGGTCGCCGAACTGAACGCGTACCAACCGGCGCTGCTGGCGACCTATCCAACCGCCGCGGAGATGCTGGCCGACGAGCAGGAGGCCGGTCGTTTGCGGTTGGCGCTGAGCGAGATCTGGGCCGGCGGCGAGTGCCTGCCGCGCGCCGTGCGCGCCCGGCTGGCAAGCGTATTCGGGTGCACCGTGCGCTGCGGCTACGGCGCGTCGGAGTTCCTGTCGATCGGCTGGGAGTGCACGCACGGCCGGTTGCATCTGAACGCCGACTGGGTCGTGCTCGAGCCGGTCGACGCGCATCATCGCCCGGTGCCGCCCGGCGCGCCCTCGCATACGGTGCTGCTGACCAATCTCGCGAACCGGGTGCAGCCGTTGATCCGTTACGCGCTGGGCGACTCGGTCACGCTGGATCGTCACACCTGCCCATGCGGCTGCGCGCTGCCTTCGATGACCGTCGAAGGGCGGCACGACGATGTGCTCGTGTACCCGCGCGCCGACGGCATCGCGGTCAAGCTGCTGCCGCTGGCGCTGTGCACCGTGCTGGAGGACGACGCGGGCGTCAACGACTTCCAGCTCGTTCAAACGGACGCTGGCGTGCTCGGCGTTCGCTTGGGCAGCCGGGAGCGCCGTCACGGCCGGCGCGTGCTGCACGCGCTGCGCGCCTACCTCGGCGCGCAGGGGCTCGGCCACGTACGCGTGTCGATCGAACCCATCGGCCCGCAGCGCGAGCCCAGAAGCGGCAAGCTGCGCCGCGTGCAGGCGATGCGACCGCGCGGCTGACCGCCGACGCCTGTGTCGGGCAGAATCGGCGCCGTGTTCTCACGGCTGCGCAAGCTGATGCCCACGACGAACCTTGGACGCGCCGGCGCCGCGCTCGCACTGGCCGCGCTGGTCGCCGCCGGCGCCGGCTGCAGCACGCTCGGCTACTACGCGCAGGCCGCGCACGGGCACCTATCGATGCTCGCCGCAGCGCGCCCGATCGACGACTGGCTCGCCGACCCGGCCGCGCCGGCGCCGCTGAAGCAGCGGCTCGAGCGCGCGCGTGCAATCCGCGCGTTCGCGTCGAGCGAGCTGGGCCTGCCCGACAACCGCAGCTACACCGCATACGCGGACCTGAAGCGGCCGGCGGTGGTCTGGAACGTTTTCGCGGCGCCCGAGCTGTCGCTGCAGTTGAAGACCTGGTGCTATCCGTTGTTCGGCTGCGCGTCGTATCGCGGCTACTTCGACCACGGTGCCGCGCAGGCGCTCGCCGACGAGTTGCGCGCGCAGGGCTACGACGTGCAGGTCGGGCCGGTGCCCGCGTATTCGACGCTGGGCTGGATGGACTGGCTGGGGGGCGATCCGCTGCTGAACACCTTCATCGGCTACCCGGACGGGGAACTGGCGCGGATGATCTTCCACGAGCTGGCGCATCAGGTCGTCTACGTCAGGGACGACACGGTGTTCAACGAGAGTTTCGCCACCGCGGTGGAGCGCGCCGGCGTGCGCCGCTGGCTGGCCGCGCACGGCGATGAGGCGCTGCGCGCCGAATACGCGCGCTTCGAGGCGCGCCGTGCGGACTTCGTCGCGCTGCTGCTCGCGCACCGGCGGCGGCTTGCCGAGGCGTACGCACACGGAAGCGACCCGGAAAAGCGCGCGCGCAAACGCGCGATCTTCGCGGACCTTCAGCGCGAGTACGCGCGCCTCAAGGAAACGCGCTGGGACGGCTGGGCCGGCTATGACCGGTTCTTCGCGCAGCCGCTAGGCAATGCCCACCTGGCGGCGGTCGGCGCCTACCACGACCTCGTGCCCGCGTTCGAGGCGCTGCTGAAGCGACAAGGCGGCGACCTGCGCCGCTTCTACGCCGAAGTGCGGCGGCTCGCCGCGCTTGCCAAGGACGAACGCGACGCCGAGCTGCGCGCGCTCGCGCCGTCCGCTGCCGATGGGGCGGCGGCCGCCGACGCCCGGCGCGGTTGACCGCCGCGCCCGGCGCGAAAGCGACGAGCGATTTCGCGACGCCAAGAGCGTCAACCTGAAAACCGCCTTTGAACCGCCGAGACACCGAGAACACGGAGAAAAACAAACGGTGGCGTGAGTCGGCTCGCTCACCCGGCGGGTAGGGCGGAGGAATGCGAGCAAGGACTTCTGCGTTCTCCGTGCCTCTGTGTCTCTGCGGTGAGGAATCCAGGGTCAACTGCCGGACTTGTCGAGGATTGCCCAATCTCGTGACGTCGCTTCTTGCGAGTTCGTGTCGCCCCCGCGGGCGCCGCTTTCGTCATCCCGAGCCGCGCGAGAGATCTCGGCATTGGGGGCGGGAGAGATTCCCCGCCTTCGGGTCGGAGTAACGACGCGTGCTGGGCT
>JBBIQI010000185.1:0-2963 GCA_037442465.1 Burkholderiales bacterium | reverse complement strand
TCCCGAGCGGCGCGAGGGATCTCGGCGTGGCGAGCGGCTGAGATTCCTCGCCTTTGGCTCGGAATGACGAAGGGGGTGGCCGGAACGACGAGGAACGGCCGGCTCCGAATGACGAGGACGGCGGGCTCCGAATAGCTGGGAAACTGCGGCACGCAACGACGACGGGTCCGGGATGCGGGCGCCGGGCGGCTGGCGCGTGCACGAGGATTCGTAGTTCTCGGTGGGCTCAGGGTTTACGCCAGTGACGCCGTGCGCATGACCGGACCCCTGCCGCAAGCGCAAGCCGCGGGCCGCGGGCTATGATCGGCGCGCCCCGCCCGCAGCGGGTCGCGCGGACAGAACATAAGACGAGGAAGGAGACATCGATGGGAGCCAACGACCGCTTCTGGTTGAAGCACTATCCGCCGGGGGTGCCCGCGGACATCGATTACAACCAGTACAAGTCGCTCGTCCAGCTGCTCGACGAGGCGTTTAAGAAATACAGCGCACTGCCGGCGTACACCTGCATGGGCGCGACGCTGACCTACCGCCAGCTTGACGAGCAGTCGGCCGCGATCGGCGCCTGGCTGCAAGCGAAGGGCTTCGGCAAGGGCAAGCGCGTCGCGATCATGATGCCCAACATCCTGCAGTACCCGGTCGTGCTGTGCGGTGTGCTGCGCGCGGGCTGCACGGTGGTCAACGTCAATCCGCTGTACACGCCGCGCGAGCTGGAGCATCAACTGAAGGACTCGGGGGCGGAGGCGATCTTCATCTTGGAGAACTTCGCGACCACGCTGCAGCAGGTGCTCGACAAGGTGCCGACCAAGACGGTGGTCGTCTGCGCGATGGGCGACATGCTCGGCTTCGTCAAGGGGCTGCTGGTCAACTTCGTCGTGCGCAACGTCAAGAAGATGGTGCCGGAGTACTCGCTGCCGAGCGCGCAGCGCTTCCTCGAGGTGCTCGCCGATGGCCACCGGATGACGCTCAAGCCGGTCGAAGTCGGCCACGACGACGTCGCTTTCCTGCAGTACACGGGTGGCACGACCGGCGTGAGCAAGGGCGCGACCCTGCTTCACCGCAACATCATCGCCAACATGCTGCAGTGTGAGGCCTGGTACCAGCCGGCGCTGAAGAAACTCAAGCCCGGCGAATATCCGCTGACGGTCACTGCGCTGCCGCTGTATCACATCTTCGCGCTGACAGTGTGCGCGATGATGTCGATGCGCATCGGCGGGCATTGCCTGCTGATCCCGAACCCGCGCGACATCCCCGGCTTCGTCAAGGAACTGTCCAAGTACAAGTTCCACGTCTTCCCGGCGGTCAACACGCTGTTCAACGCGCTGCTGAACAACGAGGACTTCAAAAAACTCGACTTCTCGCGGCTGATTTTGACCGCCGGCGGCGGCATGGCGGTACAGGAGGCGGTCGCGCAGCGCTGGCTGAAAGTCACCGGCTGCCCGATCGCCGAGGGCTACGGACTGTCGGAGACCTCGCCGGTGGCCACCGCGAACCGCACCGACACCGACAAGTTCACGGGCACGATCGGGCTGCCGGTGCCGTCGACCGAAATCGCGATCCTCGACGAAGCCGGCAACAGGCTGCCCGTGGGTGCGACCGGCGAGATCGCGATCCGCGGCCCGCAGGTGATGCCGGGCTACTGGAACCGTCCCGACGAGACCGCGAAGGTAATGACGCCGGACGGCTTCTTCCGCACCGGCGACATCGGCATCATGGACGCCGAGGGCTACACCAAGATCGTCGATCGCAAGAAGGACATGATCCTGGTGTCCGGGTTCAACGTCTACCCGAACGAGATCGAGGGCGTGGTGGCGATGCACCCGGGCGTGCTCGAATGCGCGGCCGTCGGCGTGCCGGACGAGCATTCGGGCGAGGCGGTCAAACTGTTCGTCGTGAAAAAGGACCCGGCGCTGACCGAGCGCGATCTGCAGGAGTTCTGCAAGGAACATCTGACGGGCTACAAGAAACCCAAGTACATCGAGTTCCGCACGGACCTACCGAAGACCAACGTCGGCAAGATCCTGCGGCGCGAGCTGCGCGACCAGAAGAAGGCTGCCTAGTCGTTCGCACCTGTATCCGGACGCCGCCGCCCCGCAGGACGGCGGCGTTTTTCTTGCGGGCCGCGCTACAGTTGCACTGGGCGCGCCGCCAAACCTTTTTCCGCTGCGTGCGCACCTACACCGCGCGCTGCGCAGACGAGGTCGAGCATGAAAAAGTTCGCTGACAAAGGCGGCGCGGCGCGCCGTGCACGCGATGCGCAGCCGCCGCGCAAACCGCGCCGTGACGAGGCGGGCGGTCCGACGCGGGGCAGGCCGCCGCGCGAGTCCTACGCCGACCCTTACCAGCGCGTGCAGCGGCCGCAACGCGCGCGCGGCGAGGAGGGGCACGCGCGCGGCTTCACGGTCACGCTCGATCCCGACGTTGCGCGCGTGTTCCGCGGCGACGCGTCCGTCAACAAGGCGCTGCGTCTGGTGATCCAGTTGATGGAGGTCACGGCGCCACGGCCACGCATGGGCGGCGAACGCGGCTACGCCGAGCGTCCGCGCAAACCGGGCGGCTACCAGGGCAGCGCTGAGGCGCGCGGGTTCGTTCGCAAGCCGCGCTTCGACGAAAGTGACGGGTGAGGCGATGAACGCTGCGGGGCTGGGCCGCATCGGGCAGATCGCGCTGCACGTGTCGGATGCCGACCGCGCCGAACGCTTCTACCGTGACACGCTGGGCCTGCCGCTGCTGTTCCGCTTCGGCGATCTGGTCTTCTTCGACTGCGCGGGCGTGCGGCTGATGCTGGCGGGCGGTCACGAGCCGCGCGGCCCCGGGCATGCGGCGTTCTGCATCTATCTGCGCGTGTCCGGCATCGACGCAACGGCGGCGACGCTGCAGTCCGCCGGCGTTTACTTCGAGCAGCCGCCGCATCTGGTCGCCAAGATGCCCGATCACGAGCTGTGGATGGCCTTCTTCCGCGACCC
>JBBIQI010000184.1:0-6706 GCA_037442465.1 Burkholderiales bacterium | reverse complement strand
CTCGACGTGGCGCTCGCGCGCGTCGCGGCGCGGCTCGACGCGCCCGCTCGGCCCGTGCGGCACTATCGTTTCGCTTTCGACGGCGCACGCGAGTTCTTCGCGCGCGACGGCTTCCATCCCTCGGCGCGCGGCTATGCGCGCTGGGCCGAGCTGATCGCCGCGCGGTACGCGCACGAGTCGGCGCGACGGCCGCGATACCGGGAAGGTGAGGAGACTTCGTCGCGAGCGGGCCGCGCAACAGAGAAAACTTACACCTATTGACACACGACCGGAGACGACCATGGACCTCAAGGGCAAGACCATTTTCATTTCGGGCGCCTCGCGCGGCATCGGGCTGGCGATCGTCAAGCGCGCCGCCGCCGACGGCGCCAATGTCGCGATCGCGGCCAAGACCGCGGAGCCGAACCCCAAGCTGCCCGGAACGATCTACACCGCCGCGCAGGAAATTGAGGCAGCCGGCGGCAAGGCGCTGCCGATCCAGTGCGACATCCGTGACGAGGCGCAGGTCGTCGCCGCGGCCAAGCAGACGGCGGACCACTTCGGCGGCATCGACATCCTGATCAACAACGCCAGCGCGATCAATCTGACGCCGACCGAAGCCACGCCGATGAAGCGCTTCGACCTGATGTTCGGCGTCAACGTGCGCGGCACCTTCCTGTGCACGCAGGCCTGTCTGCCCTATCTGAAGAACAGCGCCGAGCGCCGGCGCAATCCGCACGTGCTGACGCTGTCGCCGCCGCTGAACATGGACGCGCGCTGGTTCGCGCCGCACGTCGCCTACACGATGTCCAAGTACGGCATGAGCATGTGCGTGCTCGGGCATGCCGAGGAGTTCCGGCCCTACGGCATCGCGGTCAACGCGCTGTGGCCGCGCACGGTGATTCAAACCGCAGCGCTGCAGATGATCCCGGGCGTCAAGCCCGAGCACTGCCGCCAGCCCGCGATCATGGCCGACGCCGCCTACGCGATCCTGACGCGCGACGCCGCCACGACGACCGGCAACTTCTTCATCGACGAGGAGGTGCTGAAGCAGGCGGGCGTAACGGACTTCGACAAGTACTCGGTCGTGCCCGGAAGCAGACAACTGCTGCCCGACCTGTTCCTGTAGGCACCGGCACGAGGGGTCGCGCGCCGTCGGTTCGCCGGCGGGCGCGCGCGCCGCGTTATCCTTCGCGCAAGTGCGGCGCGCACGTTCGGGTGCGCCGCGGTTCGACCTCCAAGGAGACAACAATGACCAATCATCGCAACCGGTTTCCCGCACGGCGCAAGTTCCTGAAGCAGACCGCGGCGCTGTCGGCCGGGGCGGCCACGCTCGCCGCGCCGGCGGTCGTCCTCGGCCAGCGGCCCGCCGCGATCAAGGTCGGCGTGCTGCATCCGGTCACCGGCGCACTGGCCGTGTCCGGCGTGCCGTGTCGCGAAGGCGCGCTGATGGCGCTCGGAGACATCAACGCCGCCGGCGGCATCAAGTCGATGGGTGGCGCGCGGCTCGAAGCGGTGCTCGGCGACGCGCAGAGCCAGCCGCAGGTGGGTGCTTCCGAGGTCGAGAAGATGAACGAGGCGGGCGTGGCCGCGATCGTCGGCGCCTACGCCAGCAGCATCTGTCTGGCGACCACGCAGGCGGCCGCGCGCCACGGCATCGCGCACATCGTCGACGTCGGTGTGGCCGACCAGATCGTCGAGCGGGGACTGAAGAACACGTTCCGCCTCGGCCCCGGCTACCGCACCGTCACCCAGATCGCGATGCACAACCTGCACTTGCTGAACACGCTCGCCGGCAAGCCGGCCAAGACCGCGATGATCGTGCACGAAGAGTCGCTGTTCGGCACCGGCACCGCCAATTTGCTCGCGAAAGAGCTGCCGACCTACGGCTTCGAGGTCAAGGAGGTCGTCAAGCACGCCAACCCGACGCGCGACTTCAACAACATCGTGCTGCGAATGAAGGCGGTCAATCCGGACATCGTGATCCCGGCCAACTATTACAACGAATACGCGCTGCTGGTGCGCACGATGCGCCAGCAGAAGGTCGTGCCGATGGCGATCTACTCGGTGCTCGGCGGTGCGGCGTCAAACTACCGCTTCGTCAAGGAGTTCCCGGACGCGGCCAACGGCATCATCGACGTCAATCACTGGTACAACCCGAAGGACAAGCGCGTACCGGCGCTGCGCAAGCGCGTCGAGGCGAAGGGCGGATTCTTCGTGTACGAGTTCTTCATGAACTACACGGCGATGTGGCTGCTCGCCGACGCGCTCGAGCGCGCGAAGAGCGCCAGGCGCGAGGACGTGATCGCCGCGCTCGAATCGAGCACTTTCGCCAACCACATCATGCCGTACGGGCCGACCAAGTTCGTCAACGGCCAGAACCAGGGCGCGCGCCCGCTGATGACGCAGGTGCTCCGAAACGACATCAAGGTCATCGTCCCGCAGGAGTTTCGCGAAGCCGAGCCGGTGTTCCCCTGGAAAGCATGATCGCTGTCCCTCTCCCCGGAACTGGAGTGAGGGCACGGGTGAGGGGGTGTGCCGACGCAAGGAAGCATCGCCGCGAGGCGTCTGCGTCGCGACTCGACCGACGCCGAACGGCTGTTGCGCTCGATGCTCCGCGATCGTCGGCCTGGTGGGCACGGGCTCGAGCGACGTGTCTAGGTCGGTCGCTGCGTGGTCGACGCCGTCTGTCTCGAACCGGCGCTGATCGTCGAGCTCGACGGTGGGCGCGCGCCGACGACGTCGCAGTGGATGTGGCGCGAACGACGGAATCCGCGGCGCTCGGCGATCGAATGCTTCGGTTCCGGACCAACGAAGTGATGGGCCATCTGCAGGGCGTCCGAGCGGCGATCTTTCGCGACCTCGGTGCAGCCCCTTGCCCCGACCCTTTGCCCATCTCCGGGCAGTGGGACCCGTAGATGCTCGAACTGTCGATCCTCTGGCCGTCGATCGCCAACGGGCTGGCCACCGGCGCGATCTATGCGCTGGTGGCGCTCGGGCTGACGCTGATCTACGGCGTGCTGCACATCATCAACTTCGCGCACGGCGCGGCGCTGATGGTCGCGCTGTACGGCGTGCAAATGCTGTTTACGCGCTTCGGCGTCGATCCGTACGCCGCCCTCGTCGTGCTGGTGCCAGCCATGTTCGGCTTCGGCTACGTGCTGCAGCGCTTCGTGATCGGCCGCGCGAGCCACGGCAGGGACGAGAACATCCTGCTGGTGACGCTCGGCATCGCGATCGTGCTGGAGAACCTCGCGCTGGTGCTGTTCACCGCCGACACGCGCACGATCGAGACGCGCTGGTCGCTCGCGACGATCGACGTCGCCGGCGCGTTCATCGCGGTGCCGAAAGCGATCGCCTTCGCCGGCGCGCTGGCGGCAGCTGCGATCCTGCTCGCCGTGATGGCGAAGACCGATCTCGGCCGCGCGATCCGCGCGGCTGCCAAGCAGCGGCAAGGAGCGAAGCTGGTCGGCATCGACGTCGAGCACGTCTTCGCGATGAGCTTCGGTATCGGGCTGGCGTGCCTGGGGGCGGCGGCGTGCTTCCTGCTGCCCGCGTACTACGTGAACCCGACGGTTGGCAACGGCTTCGTGCTGGTCGCCTTCACGATCGTCGTGCTCGGCGGCATGGGCAGCTTTGCCGGCGCGCTGCTCGGCGGGCTGCTGATCGGCGTCGTCGAATCGGTGTCGGGGCTGTACCTGGGCGAAAGCCTCGGCCAGATCGGGATTTTCGTGATCTTCCTGCTCGTGCTGATGTTCAGACCGACGGGGCTGTTCGGGAGCAAGGCGTGAGGTGCGGCCGATTCGTGCGGGACCTTTCGTTTGCGGTCCGGGTGTCCGATCGTCGATCGTCCGTCCTCGGAAAACGAAAAATCCCCGACACGCAGTGGCAAGAGCGCGCAGGCGCGCGATGGGACGGTGTCGATCGATCCGGCGCTTCGGCGGCGTCGCACGGCAGGGCCGAGGCCCCGCGATGATCCGTAGCGCCGCCGCGATTGCGTTGTTCGCGAGTGTCGTCGCGCTCGCGCCGCTCGTCGTCGCGTCCGACGCGTGGCTGAACTTTGTTGTGCTCGCGCTGTTCGGTGCGCTGATGGCGCAGGCGTGGAACGTGCTGGCGGGCTTCGGCGGGCAGTTCTCGTTCGGGCACGCGGTGTTCTTCGGCACCGGCGCGTACGCGATGGCGGTGCTGCAGGTCAGATACGGCGTCAATGCGTGGGTGGCGCTGCCGCTGGCGCTGACGGTGGGTGCGGCGGTCGGCGTGGCGATCGGCGCGCTGACCTTCCGCTACGGCCTGCGCGGCTCGTACTTTGCGCTCGCCACGCTGGCGTTCGCCGAAATCTTCCGCATCCTCGCCAACACCTTCCAGTTCACCGGCGCCGGCGCCGGACTGCAGATCCCGCTGACGCGCAGCCCGGCGACGCTGCAGTTCGATGCGCGCGCCGGGTATCTGTACGTGGTGCTCGCCTTCGTCGTCGCGGGGCTGGCGATCGGCACGTGGCTGAAGCACTCGCGCTTCGGCGCGTGGCTGCAGGCCGTGCGCGACAACGAGGAGGCCGCTCAGGCGCTCGGCGTGGACGCCTATCGCGTCAAGCTCGGCGCGATCGCGATCTCGGGCGCGATGATGGCGGCGGCCGGCGCGTTCTATGTGCAGTACCTGCACTACATCGACCCGGGGCTTGCCTACGGGCCGCACTACTCGGTCGAGGCGCTGGTCGGCGCGCTGGTCGGCGGCATCGGCACCGTGTGGGGGCCGGTCGTCGGCGCGTTCGCACTGCACCTGCTGTCGGATCTGACGCGCAACGCCTTCGGCGACGTGCCCGGCGCGAATCTGATGATCTATGGCGCGCTGCTGGTGCTGATCGTGCGGTTCGCGCCGCGCGGGATCGCGGGGCTTTTCGCCGCGCTGGCGGCGCGGCTGCGGGGATCGAAGTGAACGCGGTGCTGCTCGCGGCCACGCGCGTGTCGAAGCGCTTCGGCGGGCTGCTCGCCGTGCACGATGTCTCGCTCGGCGTCGAGCAGGGATCGATCACCGCGCTGATCGGACCGAACGGCGCGGGCAAGACGACACTGTTTGCGATCGTGTCGAGTTTCCTGCGGCCCGACGAAGGCGAAGTGATCTTCGGCGAGACGCGGCTCGCGGGGCTCGCACCGCACCGGGTCGCACGGCTGGGGATGGCGCGCACATTCCAGATCGTGCAGCCGTTTCCCAACCAGACGGTGCTGGAAAACATCGCGGTCGGCGCGCACCTGCATCACGCCCGGCGCGGCGACGCGCTCGAACGCGCGCGCGCGGTCGCCGTCCGCGTCGGGCTCGCGCCGCAGCTCGACAAGCTCGCCGCGAGTCTGACGATCGCCGGCCGCAAGCGGCTGGAGCTCGCGCGCGCGCTCGCGACCGAACCGAAGTTGCTGCTGCTCGACGAGGTGCTCGCCGGGCTCAATCCGCGGGAGGTCGCCGAGATGCTGCCGGTGGTGGACTCGATCCGTCGCGGCACGCCCGATGCGCCGGGCGTGACGGTCTTCATGATCGAGCACGTGATGCAGGCGGTGATGAACCTCGCCGACCATGTCTACGTGCTGGCCAACGGACGTCTGATCGCGCAGGGTTCGCCGCGCGACATCGCGCACGACGAGGCGGTCATCGAGGCATACCTCGGACACGGAACGGCGCAGCGGCTGAGAGCGGCGGCAGCGGGCGGGACAACAGGGTTTGCCGATCCCTCGCCGGGTCCAGACGACGGGCCGGGATGAGGGGCTCCGACGATATGCCACTGCTCGTGATCGACGGTTTGCGCGCCGGCTATGGCCCGGTCGAGGTGCTGCGCGGCGTTTCGCTCGCGATCGGCAGCGGCGAAATCGTCGCGCTGCTGGGCTCCAACGGCGCGGGCAAGTCGACGCTGATCAACGCGCTATCGGGCCTGGTCGCGCCGAGCGCGGGACGCATCGAGTTCGATGGCCGCGACATTACGCGCGTGCACTACACGCGCATCGTCGAAGCCGGGCTCGTGCAGGTGCCGGAGGGGCGCATGCTCTTCCCGAACCTCACGGTGCGCGAGAACCTGGAGCTGGGCGCCTACCGCCGTGGCCGCGCGCGCCGCGCGGAAAACCTCGAGCGCGTGTTCGGCATCCTTCCGCGGCTGCGCGAGCGCGCGCAGCAGAAGGCCGGCACGCTGTCCGGCGGCGAGCAGCAGATGTGCGCGATCGGCCGCGGCCTGATGAGCGAGCCGAAACTGCTCGTGCTCGACGAGCCGTCGCTCGGGCTTGCGCCGCGCGTCGTCGAGGAGTTGTTCGTGCTGATCGCTGCGCTCAACGCGCAGGGGCTGGCCATCTTGCTGGTCGAACAGAACGTCGGCCAGTCGCTGCAGATCGCGCACCGCGCGTACGTGCTCGAAAACGGCGCGCTGCGCTTTGCCGGCACGCCGGCGCAGTTGCTCGCAAGCCCGGCGCTGAAGCGCGCGTATCTCGGCGTCTGAGCAGCGCGCTTCGACACCGCGGCGCGAGAAAACGAAGACAGCCGCTGATTGTCCCGCGTGTACCCGCTGTCCCTTGGTCGGTGCCGCGGACCTCGAAGACCGGCGATTTCGCCGCGCAGACGGGCCGAACAGCCGGGCCGAACTCGGAGCGGCGCTTCGGCTTGTCTGAACCTGAATCCGGCAGTCCACCGATGCTGTTTCGCGCAAGTGCGTTGCGCGGCCGGGGTTTGCGGCTTCGACTGCGCTCACCCAGCGGGT
>JBBIQI010000183.1:0-6842 GCA_037442465.1 Burkholderiales bacterium | reverse complement strand
GAAATATCCGGGCTAGGACTCAGGATTCGGGACTCGGGATTCACCCGCGCGGCGGCGGCGTCGGCGCGCGGTCGCGGGCCGGCGCATCGCCGGATCCGGAATCCTCGGTCCTGAGTCCGCGGCCCCGATGGACTTCTTCGAGCACCAGGAACTCGCGCGCCGCACCAGCACGCGACTGGTCGTGCTGTTCGTGCTGGCGGTCATCGGCGTGGTGATCGCGGTCAACGTGGTCGCCGCGTTCATCTATCTGGGCTTCGTCGAGAACGCCAGCTACTTCGTCGGCCGGCGCGGGCTGCCGACCGGCTTCTACGCGACCAACACGATCGTCACGCTCGCGCTGATCGGCGGCGGCACCTGGTGGGAGATGCAGCGGCTGCGCTCGGGCGGCGACGCCGTCGCCACGATGGTCGGCGCGCGGCCGATCGATCCGTCCACCGGCGATCTGCTCGAGCGCCGGCTGGTCAACGTCGTCGAGGAAATGGCGCTCGCCGCGGGTGTGGCGGTGCCCAAGGTCTATCTGATGGACAACGAGGCCTCGATCAACGCGTTCGCCGCCGGGCACTCGGTCAACGACGCGGTGATCGCGGTCACGCGCGGCGCGCTCACAAGGCTGACGCGCGACGAGCTGCAGGGCGTGATCGGCCACGAGTTCAGCCACATCCTCAACGGCGACATGCGACTGAACCTACGGCTGATCGGCGTGCTATTCGGGTTGCTGATGATCGCGATGTTCGGCCGCTTCCTGATGGAGATGAGCCGCGGCAGCCGCAACAGCAGGGGCGGCGCCGGCGGGCTCGTGCTCGCGGGCCTGGCGCTGTGGATCGTCGGCTACGTCGGCGTGTTCTTCGGCCGGCTGATCAAGGCCGCGGTGTCGCGCCAGCGCGAGTATCTGGCGGATGCGAGCGCCGTGCAGTTCACGCGCAACCCGGACGGCATCGGCGGCGCGCTGCGCAAGATCGGCGGGCTCACGCAGGAAACCGGGCTCGGCACGAAGATCGAGCATCCGAACGCGGAGACGTTGTCGCATCTGTTTCTCGGCGCGGCGCGCCGCAACTTTGCGGGCGGACTGTTCGCCACCCACCCGCCGCTGGCGGAACGTATCAAACGCATCTACGGCCGCGCGCTCGACTTCGTGCCCGCGCCAGAGCAGCCGCTCGCGCTCGCGATGGGCGGGCTGGCGCCGATGGAAGTGCCGGCGGCAGCCTCGCCGATCGAGTTCACCCCCGCAGGCGCGACCGTTGCGCCGCGTGCGATCGACGCCGCCGCGAGTCCGCTCGCCGCGCTGGTCGGCGGCGCGCAGACCGCCGTCGAGCGCGTGCCGGTGGCGATCGGCACCGTCGAGGCCGGCGCGTCCGCGGTCGCGCAACACGCGGCCGCGCATCCCGCCGCCGCGCTGCTCGACGCCGCGCGACTCGACTCGACCAGCGCGCAACTGCTCGTGCTGGGCATGCTGGTCGACAAGGACCGCGACCTCGGCGCGCAGCAGCGCCAGCAGATCGTCGAGGCGCTGGGCACCGTGGCGCTCACGCAGGTGGATCGCTTTCACGAAGCCGTGCAGCAACTGCCGCCGGGCGCGCGGCTGCCGCTGCTCGACCGTGTGATGCCGACGCTGCGCAAGCTGCCGGCCGAGGCGGCTGCGCGACTGCTCGCGCTTGCGCACGGGCTGATCGTCGCCGACGGCCGCATCACGCTCGCCGAGTTCCTGCTGTTTACTGTGCTGAAGCGCCGGCTGGGCCCTGACGCGCACCGCCCGGTGCCGGTGAAATACGCGAGCGTTGCGCAGCTTGCGTCCGAGGCGGCGCTGGTGCTTTCGCTGGTGGCCAGCGTGCGGCTGCCGGATGCACCCGAGCGCGCGTTCAACGCCGGCGTGCTGCTGCTGCCAGGCGTGGACGCATCGCTCGTGCCGGCGCACTCGATCGCGCTGGACGCTGTCAGCCGCGCGCTGGACAAACTCAATCAGCTCGCGCCGCTCGCCAAGCCCGCCTTCATCAAGGCCTGCACCGCCACCGCCTTCGTCGACGGCACCACCAACTGGAAAGCCGCCAGTTGCCTGCGCACGATCTGCGCCGCGCTCGACAGCCCGTTGCCGCCGCAGATCGACACCCAACGGTGACGCGCGACTCGACGCGCGCGTTCAGCGCGCCGCGCTGCTGCGCGCCGCCGGCGACGTCAGCGCCTGCAAGAAGGCGAGCAGCGCGCGGCGTTCTTCGGCGTCGAGCCGCAGCGGCCGGATGCGCGCATCCTGCGCCGGATCGGCGGGCCAGCCCCCGCGCACGTAGTGATCGAGGACTTCGTCGAGCGTGGCGAGCGAGCCGTCGTGCATGTACGGTGCGGTCAGGGCCACGTTGCGCAACGTCGGCGTGCGAAACGCGCGTCGATCGGCCGCGCGCCCGGTGACTTCCTCGCGCCCGAGGTCCGGCGCATCGGGCACACCGATGCGCCGCAGCTCCTCCGGCGTGACTCGCGCGGTCAGCCCAGGAAGCGTGACCTCGACCGCCTGCGTCGCCAGCGCCTCGCTGCGCGCACGAACGCCGGTGTTGTGAAAGGCGCCGTCGGTGAACAATGCGTGACGGTCGCCGAGCGTGTGACAGTCGGCGCAGCCGCTGGCGCGGAACAGCGCGAATCCGCGCTGCGCCAACGGATCGAGCGCGGCGCGCTCGCCGCCGAAATACCAGCGGTCGAACGGGCTGGCGGCCGCGATCAACGTGCGCTGATAAGCAGCCAGCGCGGCGGCGATGCGCTCGGGCGTCGCCCGCGCGTCGCCGAATGCACGCCGCAGCGGTTGCTGATAGTCGGCCAGCGCGGCGATGCGCGCCATCGCCGCCGCCAGGCTCGGGTTGGCCATTTCGTCCGGTTGCGTCAGCGGCTGCAGCGCCTGCTCCTCGAGGCTTGCGGCGCGCCCGTCGTGGAAAAGCCGCTCGACGAACGCCACGTTGAGCAGCGTCGGTGCATTGCGCCGCAGGCTCACGCCGTTCATTCCCACCGAGGTGCGCGTTTCGTTGACGGTGAAGCCCTGTTCCGGCACGTGACACATCGCGCACGACAGCGTGCTATTGACCGACAGGCGCCGGTCGAAGAACAGCTTGCGACCGAGCGCGACCAGCGGCGCGGGCTGCGGCCGGACGGCGGGCAGCCCGAGCGCGAAATCGCCCCCCGCTGCCGGCCAAGCGGCCGCAGCGAGCGCCAGCGCTGCGAGTGCGCGCTTCACTGCCGGGCGGCGCGTTCCAGCGCGAGCGTGCGCAGGTCGTTGAGCATCGCTTCGGGAGCGAGCGTTGCCACGCCGTAGATCTCGCGCACGTACAGCGCCGCATCGACAAGAAACAGCTTCAGCAAGTGATTGAGCGTGCGCGTCGGCCGCCCACGTGCGTCGGTCTCGACGGTCACGTCCTGGCCGAAGCCGGCCAGCAGCGGCAGCAGCGCCGGCACCGAGCGCGTGGTCAGAAAGCGCCAGCGGACCTCCCGATCGTTCGCCAGCCGGCCGGCATACATGCGCATCTGCTCCGGCGTGTCGTGCGTCGGATCGAAGCTCAGGCTGACGAGCTGCGCGAACGCCGCGAGCGGCGGATCCCGCAGAAGCGCGGCACGCAGCTCATTCATCGCGGCCCAGGCTTTGGGGCAGCCGTCGGGCTCACGGCAGTACGTGTACATGAACGACACCACGCTCAGCCGCCCGGCGAGCAGCCGGTGCAGCCGATGCGCGCGGCCATCGCTGTCGAGCACCTCGCCGTCGGGCGCTTTCTGGATGCGCGGCAGGCGGTAGGTGCCGGGAGCCGGCAGCCGGGAAACATCGACCATGCCGCGCGGGGCCGGCCCGGCGGCGGCGTCGCTCGCCGCGCGCACCCCGCCATAGGCCAGCGCCAGCGCCAGCGGGGCGCCCAGCCGCCAGCGCCGCGCCGATCCGGGCAGGCTCACTGGCGCGCGATCTGCATCGCGGCTTCGGCAAGCGGTTTGCCCGCCGGCCGCGCGGTGAACTTCATGTGGTGCGCGCGGCCCAGCTTGAGCTTGGTGAAGTCGACCTCGAAGCGCTGCACCAGTTCCTTGCCGTCCCAGTCGTATGCGCGCAGCACCTGTTCGTTGTCCTCGCCCTTCTTGTCCCAGTTGGCGAGCAGCGACGAAGTGATGTAGACGCGCTTGCCGTCCCAGCTTTGCGAGATCATGTTCACCTGGCGTCCGGTCTTCTGCGCGTACACCTCCTTCGGTGCCTCCGGATTGGACAGGTCGAAATAGCGCGTCATGCCGTCCATGAACGTGTTGACCCACAGTCCCTTGCCGTCGGCCGTGATGCTAATGTCCACCGGCAGCGGGATCTTGGCGGGGTCGCCGATGGTGGCCACTTCCTTGGCCTGCCACTGGCCCTGCGCGTCCTGCTTGATCAGCCACAGCTTGGAGGTCAGCGCGGCGGCGGTGACGGCCCAGTTGTCGCCTTCCTTCAGCGACCAGCGGATCTCCAGCGGCGCGCCGGGTACGTTGAACACCTTCAGCGGCTTCATCGCCTTGACGTCCCACGCCACCATCGTGTTGCCGAAGCGCTTCATCGCCTCGGCATCCTTGACCAGCTTGCCCAAGTCCATCATGTAGTTGTTCCAGCCGGTGAAGCTGGAAGTCAGCATCACGTTCTTGGCCGGGTTGATCGCGATGTCGTAACCGTAGCCGTCGCCCTTGACGCCGCCGACCTCACCGATGGGCATCGGGATGCGCTCGACAATCTTGCCGTCGTTGTTGAACAGCACCATGCCCGTGACGCCGCCGTGATCCTTGGTGTTCGACAGCGCCTGCACCAGCATCCGCCCGGGCATTGCGTAGAAGGTATGCGGACCGACGAAGCCGGTCTTCTGCGCGAGATCGGCGATGGTCCTGACCAGCTTGGGCCGGTCCGGCCGCCGCATATCGAACACGAAGATCTTGCTGTCGTCGAGCCGACCCGCCCACAGGTAGCGCCGGTCGTCGGTGAAGCCCATGTGGTGCGCCTCGCCGCGGCCGGGCACCGACAGCGTATGGATCACCTGGCCGTAGCGCTTGCTTTTCGGGTTGGCATCGATGGTCACGAGCTTGTCGTTGCCGTCGCCCAGTCCCGGGACGCCGAGCGTCCAGACGTGGACATAATCCTCCTGACCTTTGATCAGGCTGCTCATGTACGGTGAGTTGCAGGTCTCGTCGGCGTTGGCCGCGATCGCGAGCAGCGATGCGGCCAGCGCGGCAAGCGCGCGGGTGGCAAGTCGCATGAAGGATCTCCTGTGGCGATGTCTCGTCATGGCGCCGCTGCAGCGCGGCCGGGGTGTGCCCTGCGGCGGCACGGCTTCGATCTCATAAGCCTGGCGCCCCGGCCGCGCAATCCCGCGAGCCGGGCATGACGCCGCCGACCGGCATCAATACGGTGCGGGCCAGCCAAAGCGGGCGCAGATCGCCTCGTAGCGCGCGCGCAGCCTCGATTCGTCGGCTGCAGCGAGGTTCATTACCGCATAGCGGTGGCTGCCGAGCCACTTGTATTCGCGCGCGAGTGCGGCCCCGCGTTTGGCGTAGAGCATGAGCCGGGCGTCCGCATGCTCGCGCGCGAGCCAGTCGAGGTCGGCGCGCGTCGGGAGTCGCTCGGCGCCGGTGCCGTCGAACTTGCGCCAGACGAAACTCGCTGCCGCGCCCGCAGCGGGTGGCAGCCGCGCGACGGTCTCGGGGTCGCGGCCGCGCGCAGCCGCGACCAGCATGCGGTAGACGTCGCGGCCGTCGACCCAGCGGTACAGATCCGCGAGCTGCGACGCGAGCCGCGGATTGACCTCGATGAACTGCACGCGGCCGTCGGGCCGCACGAAGAACTCGGCGTTGAAAAAGCCGTGCACGAAACCGAGCTCCGCGAGCAGCAGGCGCGTCAGCCGCTCGATGCGCGCGCGCACGTCCGCGGCAATGCGAGCCGGGTAGGCGAAGCGCAGGAAATGCTGCGCGCCGTTGGCTTCGTGCGGGTACATCAGCGCGTCGGTCAGGCCGAGGATGCGCACGTCGCCGCCGAACACATAGCCGTCGACGTTGACCTGGTGTCCGGCGATCGGGGTTTCGAGCAGCATGCCCGCGGGGTCGGCGAGCCCGGGCGCGACCTGTGCGGCGACCTGCGCGTACGGCTGCACGAGCCTGCGGATGATGCGGCGCTCGAACGCGCCGAAGCGCAGATGCCGCGCGAGATCCTGTGCCGAGTCCACGCGCCGCGCGAGCACCGAGAAGGTGGCCTTGATCGGCTTGACGAACAACGGCCATGCCAGTTCGCTCGCGGCGACCGCCGCCTGCAGCGCGCGCGCGTCGTGCGCGCGCGGATCGTCCAGTGCCAAGCCGAGCGGCGCGAAATGCGGTACCGCGTCGGCGGCGACACGCCGCTGCGCTTCGCGGCTCGCGAGCTTGTGGTGCGCGAGCGCGACCGCGCGCGGGTCGTTGCCCGGCAGTCCGAGCCGCTGCGCGATCACCGCGGCGAGCAGCGCGCCGAACTGCTCATTGTTCGACAGCACTGCGTCGACGCGGCCGGCGTACTTGGCGCAGACGCGGTCGACGAAGCTCCGGGCGTCGAACGCGAGCAGCCGCGCGTTGCCGGGAAAGCGGAACAGGTCGAAGCCTTCGAATGCGAGTTCGATCTCGCCGGCGGCCAGTTGCGGCGCGAACGCGCCGTGGTCCCACTCCTTGCTGAACAGCACCAATACGCGCGCGGGGCGTCTGCCGCGAGCGGCCGGCGCGAGGCGGTTCGGGGCTGAAAGCCGAAACCAGCGTGGTGAGGTTCGAGCCGCCGCGCAGCAGGTCGGCGGCCTGCTGCAGGATCGCCTTTCGGATGTCGCCGTTCATCGGGACCGTGACGTGGGTCACGATCGAGT
>JBBIQI010000182.1:0-6853 GCA_037442465.1 Burkholderiales bacterium | reverse complement strand
GCCCCACATCTACGAGTCGCCGCACGCGGCGCTCGCGCATGTGCGGGATGGGTGATGGGGGACGCCCGACCGCAGCCGGTGATGCGACGCGACCTCATGTGGGCGGGGCTTCGATTCCTCCGATTGCCGGTGCCGGGCACGCGATCGCGCCACGCCGTAGGGCGCGCCCGGCACTGCGCCGGCCGGGTGCTGCGCGTGCGGTCGCGGGGCTCCACGCCTGAACGGCGAGAGCCGGCCGCATGAGCCCGGACAGGGTCCGACTCGCGGTCCTCGACGTGATCGCCGCGATCGCGCCGGAGG
This sequence comes from Burkholderiales bacterium, assembly GCA_037442465.1. Classification (GTDB taxonomy): domain Bacteria; phylum Pseudomonadota; class Gammaproteobacteria; order Burkholderiales; family Burkholderiaceae_F; genus DSNY01. The sequence goes on along the minus strand of JBBIQI010000182.1, from coordinate 6,553 downwards.
CGGACGTTGAGCGCATTCGGCCCGACCTGCCGCTGCGTCAACAGATCGACCTCGATTCGATCGACTGGCTGAACGTCGTCGCTGGTCTGTGCGAGCGGCTTGGCGTCGAGATTCCGGAAACCGACTACGGGCGGCTCGCCACGGTCGATTCGATCGTCGGGTACGTGGCCGAGCGACGCGTGCAGCCGCGGCGTACACGGGGCACGCCCGACGCACCGCTGCCGACGACCACGCACCTGCTCGGCGACGAGCGCGTCACCGTGCGGCCGCTGCGCGCCGCCGACATGGCGCTCGAGGCGGACTTCGTGCAGCACCTGTCGATGGACAGCCGCTACAAGCGCTTCATGGTCACGGTGCGCGAGCTGCCGGAATCGAAGCTGAAGTCTCTGACCGACGTCGACCAGGTGCATCACGTTGCGCTGGCGGCCACGGTCGAGCGCGACGGGCGCGAGGTGCTGGTGGGCGTTGCGCGCTACGTCGTCGATGCGTCCGGTACGGGTTGCGAATTCGCGATCGCGGTCGACGATGCATGGCAGGGCTCGGGGCTGGCGGGCATCCTGATGAACGCGCTGATCGACGTCGCGCGCGCGCGTGGCCTGGCCACGATGGAAGGCAGCGTGCTGGCGACCAACACGCGGATGCTGAAGTTCATGCGGCAACTGGGGTTCGCCTCGCAGCACGACCCCGCGGACCGCGACACGGTGCGCGTCGTGCGTTCGCTGTGAGCGGCGGTCGCGCGCGAGGGCGCGCCGCGCGAACTCAAGCGCGCGGTGGGCGGCTGCCGGGTGCGGTCCGATCGCCTTCGCCGAGCGCGCGCTGCATCAGCACGCTGTCGACCCAGCGGCCAAACTTGAAACCGATCGACGGCAGCAGTCCCACCTGCGTGAATCCGCAGGCGCGGTGCAGCTCGATCGAGGCGGCGTTGGCCGAGTCACCGATCACCGCGAGCATCTGGCGGAAGCCGCGCTGCTCGCATGCGTCGATCAGGGCGAGCAGCAGCCGCTTGCCGAGACCGCGGCCGACGGCGTCGGGCGCGACGTAGATCGAGTCTTCGACCGTATAGCGGTAAGCGGGGCGCGTGCGATAGGGGCCTGCGTACGCGTAGCCGAGCACGCGGCCGTCGGCTTCCACGACGAAGTAGGGAAAGCCGCCGGCGACGATCGCATCGAACCGCCGGTGCATCTCAGTCTCGTCAGGCGGTTCGACTTCGAAGCTCGCGAGCCCGCACCGGACGTGGTGCGCGTAGATCGCCGCGATCTGCGCGAGATCGGCGGTCGTGGCGGCTCTCAGGGTCGCGTTCATGAAAACGGGCGGCGCGCATCGCTGCGGGCCGCCCGGATTTTCGCCGACTTCCCGGCGCTACTGCAGCATGACTTCCACGCGCCGCGCTTCGCGGTCGTCGGCGCCGCCGAGCGTCTCTTGCGGCTTCTCGAGCACGATGCGGTCGTCGGCGATGCCGGCGGCGCGCAAGAAGTCGCGCACCGTATACGCCCGCTGTTTGGCCAGCTCGGCGTTGAAGCTCGCGTCGCCCGTCTTGTCGTGGTAGCCGGAGACCACGATCTTCTTGCCGGGTTCGGCGCGTGCGACGGCGACGACGGATGCGAGCCGCGCGCCGGCCTCCTCAGGCAGCAGCGCTTCGCCAACGCCGAAGTAGACCTTGATCGGCGCCAGCGGCGCGCTCGTGGCCGCGGCCGCAGCGGGCCGCGGCGGATGCGTGACGAACAGCGCGACGCCGATCGTGAACAGCGCGACGAAGATCGCGACCGCGATTGCGAATCCGACCGCAAAGCCGGTTTCCGGATCGTGTTCGTCGAACATCGGTCGCGCTCCTCGTGTCCGGCCGGCGTCGGCTACTCGGCCTTCTTGTCGGCCGCCGTGGCGACGGACACCGCCGCCGGTGCGACGACCGCGACCGGCGCGGCGGCGGCCGCCGCCTTGGCCGGCGTGCCGCCGTGGATCGTCGCGATGATCGGCACGATCAGCAACGCCACGATGTTGATGATCTTGATCAGCGGGTTGACGGCCGGGCCGGCGGTGTCCTTGTACGGATCGCCGACCGTGTCGCCGGTGACGGCCGCCTTGTGCGCGTCCGAGCCTTTGCCTCCGTGGTTGCCTTCTTCGATGTATTTCTTGGCGTTGTCCCACGCGCCGCCGCCGGTGGTCATCGAGATCGCCACGAACAGACCCGTGACGATCGTGCCCATCAGCACGCCGCCGAGTGCGGCGGGGCCGAGGAGGACACCCACGGCGATCGGCACGATCACCGGCAGGATCGACGGAATCATCATCTCCCTGATCGCCGCCGTGGTCAGCATGTCGACCGCGCGCGAGTAGTCGGGCTTGGCCTTGTGCTCCATGATGCCCTTGATCTCGCGGAACTGACGGCGCACCTCCTCGACCACCGAGCCGGCGGCGCGGCCGACCGCTTCCATCGCCATCGCGCCGAACAGGAACGGGATCAGGCCGCCGATGAACAGGCCGATGATCACCATGTGGTTCGACAGGTCGAACGTCACCTTGATGCCGGCCTGCTCCAGCCCGCCGGTGTAGTCGGCGAACAGCACGAGCGCAGCCAGTCCGGCGGAGCCGATCGCGTAGCCCTTGGTGACCGCCTTGGTCGTGTTGCCGACCGCGTCGAGCGGGTCGGTGATCGCGCGCACTTCCTTCGGCAGTTCGGCCATCTCGGCGATGCCGCCGGCGTTGTCGGTGATCGGGCCGTAGGCGTCGAGCGCGACGATGATGCCGGTCATCGACAGCATCGAGGTCGCGGCCACCGCGATGCCGTATAGCCCCGCAAGCCAGTACGACGCGAGGATCGCAGCGCAGATCGCGAGCACGGGCCACGCGGTCGCCTTCATCGACACCGCCAGGCCCGCGATGATGTTGGTTGCGTGCCCGGTCGTCGATGCCTGCGCGACGTGGCGTACGGGAGAGAACTGCGTGCCGGTATAGTACTCGGTGATGTACACGAGCGCGGCGGTCAGCGCCAGGCCCACGACCGCGGCCAGATACATGTTCATCACCGTGACCCCGCCCGAGGCGGCGACCGGACCCAGGATCCAGTTGGTCACCAGATAGAACAGCACCAGCGAGATCACGCCGGCGACGATCAGCCCGCGGTACAGCGCGTTCATGATCTTGCCGCCCTCGCTCGCCTTGACGAAGAAGCAGCCGACGATCGACGCGATGATCGACACGCCGGAGATCGCCAGCGGATAGACGATGCCGGCGTCGCCCCCCGCCTTGAAGAAGAAGCCGCCGATGAGCATCGTCGCGACCACGGTGACCGCGAAGGTCTCGAACAGGTCGGCCGCCATGCCGGCGCAGTCGCCGACGTTGTCGCCGACGTTGTCGGCGATCACCGCGGGGTTGCGCGGGTCGTCTTCGGGGATTCCGGCCTCGACCTTGCCAACCAGGTCGGCGCCGACGTCCGCGCCTTTGGTGAAGATGCCGCCGCCCAGACGGGCGAAGATCGAAATCAGCGACGCGCCGAACGCGAAGCCGATCATCGGGTGCAGCAGCTCGCGTGTATTGGACGTGTCGTGCGTGACCGTGAGGATCCAGTAGAAGCCGGCCACGCCGAGCAGCCCCAGTCCGACGACCAGCAGGCCGGTGATCGCGCCGCCGCGGAACGCGACATTCAGCGCCGGGTTCAGTCCGTGCGTGGCCGCCTGCGCGGTGCGCACGTTGGCGCGCACCGACACGTTCATGCCGATGTAGCCGGCCGCGCCCGACAGCACCGCGCCGAGCACGAAACCGATCGCGGTCCACAGCCCGAGCTGCGGCACGACCGCGATGATGATGGCCAGCACGACGCCGACGATCGCGATCGTGCGGTACTGGCGGTTCAGATAGGCCTGCGCTCCGGTCTGCACCGCGGCGGCGATCTCCTGCATCCGCGGGTTGCCCGCGGGCTGCTTCAGGATCCAGGAAATCGACCACGCGCCGAAGACCACGGCCGCGAGGCCGCAGAGCAGGGCGAGCGTCAATCCAGACATGGTTCTTCTCCTCTCCGTGAAAACAAACGTTCAGCTGGGTTCAGTGTTCGAGTGCGTCGAAAACGCGGTCGCGGACTTCCTCGACGCCGCCGACGCCGGACACCTTGCGGTAGCGCGGCGCCATCGCATCGCCGCTGGCGGCCCACTTCGTGTAGTAGTCGACCAGCGTGCTGGTCTGCGCGTGGTACACCTCGAGCCGCTTGCGCACGACGTCCTCACGGTCGTCGTCGCGCTGGATCAGCGGCTCGCCGGTCACATCGTCGCGGCCCGCGACTTTGGGCGGGTTGAACTTGACGTGATAAGTGCGGCCGCTCGCGAGATGAACGCGCCGGCCGCTCATGCGCTCGATGATGTCCGCGTCGGGTACTTCGATTTCGAGCACGACGTCGACCTTCACGCCGGCTTTTCGCAGCGCCTCGGCCTGCGGGATCGTGCGCGGGAATCCGTCGAACAGGTAGCCGGCGGCGCAGTCGGGCGCTTTCAGGCGTTCGGTCACCAGACCGATGATGAGGTCGTCCGACACGAGTTGTCCGGCCTCCATCACCTTCTTCGCCGCCACGCCCAGCGGCGTGCCGGACCGCACTGCGGCGCGCAGCATGTCGCCGGTGGAGATCTGCGGGATTCCGTAGCGTTCCCGGATGAACGCCGCCTGGGTACCTTTGCCGGCACCGGGCGGCCCGAGCAGTATCACCCGCATCCCCGTCCTTCCGCTGCACGTTTTCTTGTCGCGGTCGGCACGGGTCCAGCTCCGGCCGACAGAACGGCGGATTCTAGCGGCAAAGTTTCGCCTCCCAGCGCCGCGCAGTTTGCGTTCGCGCAAGTCGGCGGCGGCCGCTCGCGCTGGCCGCGTCAGCTTGGCGTAAGCAACGCGCCGCGCAATGCGTCAGTCCATGCGGACCGACTCCATGTTCAGCACATTGTCGGCGCGGTGAACGACGTGGACGTTGGCGCGCATCGCCCACGGGATCATCTGCCGGTGCAATGGCACATGGTGGACCTGCGCGTTGTGCTCGGCGAGCGCCTGGCGGATCAGCTCGCGCCGCTTGTCGGCGTCCATCTCGGTCCCGGCGGCGTCGATCAACGCGTCGAGCTTGGGGTTGACGTAGCGGCCGTAGTTGAAGCCGCCGTTGCCGGTCCGTTCGTCCTTGGAGCGCAGCACCGGCCACAGCGTCGTCTGCGCGTCGGTAATCGCGCCGCCCCAGCCCAGCATGAAAAAGCTCGTGTCGTACTTCTCCAGCTTGGGAAAGTAGGTCGCACGCGGCATCGCGGTGACCTTGGTCGCGATGCCGACCTTGGTCAGCATCGCCGCCACCGCGATGCAGATCTCCTCGTCGTTGACGTAGCGGTTGTTCGGGCAGTCGAGCGTGACCTCGAAGCCGTTCGGATACCCCGCTTCGGCCAGCAGCCGGCGCGCGCGTTGCGGGTCGTACGGCAGCCGCTTTTCCGCGTCAGGATTGGACGCCAGGATCGACGGGGTAATGCCGCCGGTGGGCAGCGCCGAGCCCCGCATCGTGCGCGTGCGGATCGCTTCGATGTCGATCGCGTGATACACGGCCTGTCGCACGCGCACGTCCTTGAACGGATTGCGACCCTTGACGTTGGAGTAAAGCAGCTCGTCGCGGTACTGATCGAATCCGAAGAACACGACCCGGTTTTCCTGTCCGCGCACGACCTTGGTGTCCTTGTTGTTCTCCAGGCGCGCGAGATCCTGCGGCGGCGGGTCAAGCACGAAGTCGATCTGCCCGCCCAGCAGCGCGGCGGTGCGGGTGGCGTCGGCGCTGACCTGCGTGTAGACGACCTCGGTGACGTTGCCCGGCGCGCGCCCTTCGCGGATGCCCCACCAGTCGGGATTGCGCTTGAGCACGGTCTTGACGCCCGGCTCGCGGGACACGAGGACCCAGGCGCCGGTACCGTTGGCGTTGCGCGACGCATAGGTTTCTTCCTTGCCCTTGAAGTCGAGCGGACGCTCGACCTTGTGCTTGACCGCCCACGCCTTGCTCATGATGTAGATCGTCGTGGCGTGCTCCAGCGTGATCGGGTTCGGCCGGTCCTGCACGAACTCGACCGTGTAGTCGTCGACCTTGCGCGCCTTGCCGACTGCGTTCGCGTACTGGCGCAGCTGCGAGTTCGGGTGCTGCGCGCGCTCGAAACTGAACACCACGTCGTCAGCGGTGAACGGCGAGCCGTCATGGAACCTGACGCCGCGCCGAAGGGTGAAACGCCACGTGGTGGGGCCGACCTGCCGCCACTCGGTCGCCAGTCCCGGAACCAGCTTCAACGCGTTGTCGCGCATGACCAGCGTGTCGTGCACCGACTGCGAGAACATGTTGGTGAGCCCTTCGTTCTGCGAATGCGGGTCCGCCGTTTGCGGATCGCCCTGCGAGGCCCAGCGCAGGGTCTTGCCGACCGCCGCGCCGCACACGAGCGCGGCGGCGAGCGCCGCGACAGCCATCAGTCGCTTCATTTGCCGTCCTCCTCCTGGAAGAGGCGGGCAGTCTAGCCGCGGCCGGCGAGGATGGCGCGTACGCGCTCGAGGTCGGCGGGGGTGTCCACGC
>JBBIQI010000181.1:0-6889 GCA_037442465.1 Burkholderiales bacterium | reverse complement strand
GAACCTCCGACCCCCTGCGCCCAAGGCAGGTGCGCTACCAGGCTGCGCTACGCCCCGAAGGAGTGCGATGATACCCGTCCGCCCTGCGTGCGGCAATTTGCGCCCCGGCTTCAGGCCGCTTGCCGCTGCGCCGGCGCGGTCGATGCCACGATCAGGCGCGCGCGCGGCAGCCATGCGGAAAAGACGCTGCCGCGGCCGAGCTGCGAGTGCACGTCGAGCCGACCCTGGTGCCGCAGCAGCACGTGCTTGACGATCGCAAGCCCCAGCCCGGTGCCGCCGGTCTCGCGCGAGCGGCTCTTGTCCACGCGGTAGAAGCGTTCGGTCAGGCGCGGGATGTGCTCGGGCGCGACGCCGATGCCGGTGTCCTCGACTTCGAAGCGCGCGCCGTCGTCGGCCACCCGCCAGCGCAGCGTGATGCGCCCGCCATCGGGCGTATACCGGATGGCGTTGGACACGAGGTTGCCGAAGGCGCTGCGCAGCTCATCGCGGCTGCCGCGAATGCGCCCGCCGCCGATCTGCACTTCGATCTGGTGCCGCCCCTGCGACAGCGCGCGCGCCTCGTCGGCGACTTCGCGCACAAGTTGCGGCACGTCGACGTCCTCGTCGGCGACCGGGTTCTCCTGCGACTCCAGCCGCGACAGCATCAGCAGATCCTCGACCAGCCGGTGCATGCGCTGCGCCTGCTCCTGCATCAGCCGCAGGTGGCGGCGGCGCGTCTCGTCGATCGGCGCATCGGTTTCGAGCATCGTTTCGAGAAAGCCGTTGACCACCGTCAGCGGCGTGCGCAGCTCGTGCGATACGTTGGCGACGAAGTCGCGCCGCATCGCGTCCACACGTTCGCTCTGCGTGACGTCGCGTGTCAGCACGATCCAGCGCGCCGGCTCGAACTCGATCACTTGCACCGACAGCGCGAGCGACGGATTCGCCAGCGGCCGGAACGTCAGCGGCGTATCGAATTCGCCCGAGGTCATGTAGGCGACGAAGACCGGGTCGCGCACGAGGTTGGTCAGCCGCAATCCCTGGTCGGCGCCCAGCTTCAGCGCGAGGTGGCGCTCGGCGACCGGGTTGCACCACTCGATCTGCAGCGCCGCGTCGACGAGCACGATGCCTTCGGGCAGCGCGCTGATCGTGCGGCGAAAACGGTCCTCGTTGTCGCGCAGGCGGCGTTCGTTGACCTCGCTGTCGCGGCGCATCCGGTACAAGCGCGCAAACACCTCCGACCACGTTCCGATGCCATTCGGAATCGACGTCAGGTGCGGCGACTCCAGCCAGTTGCCGAGCGCCGCCAGATACGACAGATGTACCGCGCCGTACAGCGCCAGCGCGAGCACGGCGAACCACAATCCGGCGCGTTCCCCGAAGGTCAGACCGACGACGATCGCCGCGATGCCGAGCGAGCCCAGGCGGGCGAGCGCCGGCAGGATCAGCCTGACCCTGTGGGGCAGTCTCTGAAGCATGCGGCCAGTCTACTGCTCGCGCCGCGTCGACAGCCGGTAGCCCAGCCCGCGCACCGTCTGCAGCAGGTGCTGCGCACCCGCCGTCGCCAGCGCCTTGCGCAGCCGCAGCACGTGCACGTCGACGGTGCGCTCCTCGATGAACACGTGATCGCCCCAGACGCTGTCGAGCAGTTGCGCGCGCGTGAAGACGCGCTCCGGATGGCCAATCAGGAACGCGAGCAGCTTGAACTCCGCCAGCCCCATCTTGACGGGCTTGCCGTCGACGCTGACCTCGTGCCGCGACAGGTCGATCGCGAGCGGGCCGTAGGCGAGTGCTTCGCCGCTCTTGTCGGGCGCGCGCCGGCGAAACACCGCGCGCACGCGCGACACCAGCTCGCGCGGCGAAAACGGCTTGACCACGTAGTCGTCGGCGCCTGCGTCCAGCCCCGCGACCCGGTCGCTCTCGGCGCCCTTGGCGGTCAGCAGGATCACCGGCAACGCCTTGGTGCGGTCGTCGCCACGCAACTCGCGCAGCAACTCGATGCCGGCGCGGTCGGGCAGCATCCAGTCCAGGATCACGAGGTCGGGCAGGCGTTCACGAATGGCCCGCTGCGCGGCGGCCACCGACTCGGCGCGCCGCACCTCGAACCCGTTACTCGTGCATGCGAACGACACGAGCTCCTGGATCGCCGGTTCGTCTTCGACGACCAGTATCGACGCCATCGACCGCCCGTCACGCCTTCGCCACCGTGCGTTCGACTTCCTCCGGCGTAATGTGGCGCACGTCGGCGCCCTGCACGATGAAGATCACGTGCTCGGCGACGTTCTTGGCGTGGTCGCCGATGCGCTCGATCGCCTTGGCCGCCCACACGGTGTCGATCGCCGCCGAAATCGCGCGCGGATCCTCCATCATGAAGGTCACGAGCTGTCGCAGGATCGCACGGAAGCGCTCGTCCACGCCGGCATCGTCGCGGATGATCGAAGCCGCCGCCACCGGATCGAGCCGTGCGAAGGCGTCGAGCGCCCGGTGCAACATGCCGGCGACGATATCGCCCGAGGCCCTGATGTCGGGAATCCGGTTCAAGCGGAAGTTGGACTCCTTTTCCTTCAGCCACTTGGCGGCGCGCGCGATCTTGCTCGCCTCGTCGCCGGCGCGCTCCAGGTCCGTGATCGCCTTGGCCACGCCCATGATCATCCGCAGGTCGACCGCGGTCGGCTGACGGCGCGCGATCACGTGGTTGACCATGCGGTCGATGTCGAGCTCCAGTTCGTCGACCTGGTCGTCGGCGTCGATCGCGCTCTGCGCGAGCGCCGCATCCGCGCGCTCGAACGCGTCGAGCGCGGTTTTCAACTGCGTCTCCACGAGCCCGCCCATCTGCAGGATGCGCGAACGCACCGCCTCGAGCTCCTGGTCGTAGACCCGCGAAGAGTGTTCACCGGTTGTCATGTCGATCCCCGCAACGGCCGGGCGTCGGCTAGCCGAATCGCCCCGTGATGTAGTCCTCGGTCTGCTTCTTCCTGGGCTTGATGAAGATCTGGTCGGTCTCGCCGAACTCGATCAGTTCGCCGAGGTACATGTAGGCGGTGAAGTCGGACACGCGCGCCGCCTGCTGCATGTTGTGCGTGACGATCAGGATCGTCACCTTCTCCTTCAGCTCGTCGATCAGTTCCTCGATCGACGCGGTAGCGATCGGATCGAGCGCGGAGGTCGGCTCGTCGAACAGCAGCAGCTCAGGGTCGGTCGCCAGCGCGCGGGCGATGCACAGCCGCTGCTGCTGCCCGCCCGACAGGTTGAACGCGAGGTCCTTCAAGCGCCCCTTGACCTCGTCCCACAGCGCGGCGCCGCGCAGCGCCTGCTCGACCTTGTCGTCGATCACGGACTTGTTCCGGACGCCGCGCACGCGCAACCCGTAGGCCACGTTCTCGTAGATCGACTTGGGAAACGGGTTCGGCTTCTGGAACACCATGCTGATGCGCATGCGCACCTCGATCGGGTCCACGTCCTTGCCCAGCAGGTTCATGTCGTCCGGATACAGGCGAATGTGCCCTTCGTAGCGATTGCCGGGATACAGGTCGTGCATCCGATTGAAGCAGCGCAGGAAGGTCGACTTGCCGCAGCCCGACGGGCCGATCAGCGCGGTGACCTTCTTCTCGTGCACCGGCATGTTGATCGACTTCAGCGCCTGGAAGTCGCCGTAGTGGAAGCTGAGGTCCTGCACCTTCGCCTTGAGCGGCGCCGCGCGGCCGGTACCGGTCAGCGCGGATTCTTCGGACTGCGGTCGATCGATCACCACTTGATGTTCTTTCTGAGTCGGTAACGCAACCAGATGGCCAGGCCGTTCATCGCGAGCGTCATCATGACCAGCACGAGTCCGGCGGCGGCCGCATTCTGCTGAAAGGCGGCTTCCGGTCGCGAGGTCCAGTTGAACATCTGGATCGGCATCACGGTGAACGGAGACATCAGCCACTCGAAGTTAAGAAACGGCGGCGTCGACGAGATCGGCGAGGGCGGAAGAAACGCGATGAAGGTGAGCGCGCCGATCGTGATGACGGGCGCCGTCTCGCCGATCGCGCGCGCCATGCCGATGATCACGCCCGTCAGAATGCCGGCCGAGGAGTAAGGAATGATGTGACTGCGCACGGTCTGCCACTGTGTGGCGCCGAGCGCGTACGAACCCTCGCGGATCGCCTGCGGGATCGAACGGATCGCCTCGCGGGTCGCCACGATCACGACCGGCAGGATCAGCAGGGCCAGCGTCAGTCCGGCCGACAGGATGCTCTGCCCGAAACCGAACTGGTAGACGAACAGACCGAGCGCCAGCAGGCCGTAGACGATCGACGGCACGCCGGCGAGATTCGTGATGTTGATCTCGATGATGTCGGTCAACCAGTTCTTGCGGGCGTACTCTTCCAGGTAGATGCCGGACGCCACGCCGAGCGGCACGGCGAAGAACGCCGTGACCAGCATGACCAGCGTGGAGCCGACCCAGGCCGACAGGATGCCCGCCTGCGCCGCCCGTCGCGAAGGAAAGCTCGTGAAGAAATCCAGGTTCAGCCGCGGCACGCCTTGAATCGCCATGTCGACGAACAGCGCGACGAAAGTCAGCACGCCGATCATCAGCGCGACGATGCCGACCAGCCCGAATGCCACATCCAGGCGCTTGTGCCTGGCGATGATCGCGCGGATCGCCCCGACGTCGTGCGCATCGAGCGAGGTGCCTACCGCCATCAGTAGACCTCCCGGAACTTCCTGCGCAGCACGTGGCCGAGCACGTTGAAGAACAGCGTCATCAGCATCAATGTCAAGCCTGCAGCGAAGATCGTCTGGTAGCCGATCGAACCGTGCGGCAGGTCGCCGAGCGCCACCTGCACGATGTACGCAGTGATCGTCGCGGCCGGCTCGAGCGGGTTGAACGTCAGGTTCGGCTGCATGCCGGCGGCGACCGCCAGGATCATCGTCTCGCCGACGGCGCGCGAGATGCCCAGGATGTAGGCCGACGCGATACCCGAAAAGGCCGACGGCACGACGACCTTGACGGCCGTCTGGAAGCGCGTCGCCCCCATCGCGTAGGACCCCTCGCGCAGGCTCATCGGCACCGCCCGCATCGCGTCTTCGCTGATCGAGCTGACGTACGGAATGATCATGATGCCCATCACCAGGCCGGCCGACAGCAGGTTGAATCCCGGCAGTTCCGGCATCAGGATCTGCAGCAACGGCGTCACGAATAACAAGGCGAAGTAGCCGTAGACGATCGTCGGCACGCCGCCGAGCAGCTCGAGAAAAGGCTTGGCGATCTCGCGCACGCGGAACGGAGCGAACTCGGACAGGTAGATCGCGATGATCGTCCCGAGCGGAATCGCCACCGCCAGCGCGACCGCGGAACTGGTCAGCGTGCCCGACAGCAGCACCATGATGCCGAAGTGCGCGTCGTCGAACAGCGGCGTCCACTGCGTATCGGTGAGGAAATCCTTCAGCGGTACGTGCTGGAAGAAAACGACCGACTCCTTCACGAGCACGAAGACGATCGCCACCGTCACGAACACCGACACCAGCGCGGCCGCCAGCAGCGTCAGCTCGATCGTTTTTTCGATGACGAACCGGCTGCGGCGCTGCGCCAGTCGCCGACTCGTGATGCCGTGCGAGTTCAAGGTGGCGGTTGCAGCCCCGCTCGGCGCGATGGCTGACATGATCGGTCCCCTTGCGAAGTCTAGCGGAGACGCAATGCGCCGACGGGGACAGGGGACAGCCCTGCCCGTCGGCGAATCAGGCGCACCGCGGCGGCCGTCAGTTGGCCACCAGCGGGCGCGAGAACAGATCGTCGATCTTCACGCCGACGTCGGCATGACCGGCGAACACGGTGCCTTTCTGCAACTTGTTCAGCCGATCCAGGCCCGCTTTGTAGGCGCGCTCGGGCAACGGAACGTACTTGACCTCCTTGGCCAGTTTGGCGCCGTGGGTCAGGTAGTACTGCGCGAACTCCTTGACTTCGGGCCGTGCGAGCGACTTGACGCTGACATAGATGAAGATCGGACGCGACAGCGGCTGGTACGAGCCATCCAGAACGGTCGCCTCGGACGGTGGCACGGCCGGCTTGCCGGCCTTCTCGGCGATCGGCACCGCCTTGAGCTTGTCCCTGTTCTCAGCGTAGTACGCGTAGCCGAAGTAGCCGATGGCGTTGACGTCGCGCGATACGCCCTGCACGAGCACGTTGTCGTCCTCGGACGCCGTGTAGTCGCCGCGGCTGGACTTTGCCTTGCCGACCACGGCCTCGGTGAAGTAATCGAACGTGCCCGAGTCGGAACCCGCACCGAACAGCTTGATCTCGGCGTTCGGCCAGGCCGGGTTGACCTGATTCCAACGCGTGATCTTGCCCTGCGCGGCCGGCTCCCACAGCTTCTTCAGCTCCTCGACCGTCACGCTCTTGAGGAACGGGTTCTTCGGATGAACGACGACCGTCAGCGCGTCGAACGCGACGGGCAGTTCAATGTATTCGACGCCGGCCGCCTTGCAAGCTTCCATTTCCTGCTTGAGGATCGGCCGCGAAGCGTTCGAGATGTCGGTTTCGCCGCGGCAGAACTTCTTGAAGCCGCCGCCGGTGCCCGAAATGCCGACGGTGACGCGCACCGCACCCTTCTTCATCTTCTGAAAGTCTTCGGCAACGGCCTCGGTCACCGGAAAGACGGTGCTCGAGCCGTCGATCTTGACGGTCGGTTGCGCGATAGCGGCGCCGCCGTGCAAGGCGCCCGCTGCCGCGATGGCAGCGGCGGCCAGCCAGGCACGTCGAGTGACCTTGTGGTCGGGCATCTGCATGGAGTTCCTCCGATCGAGTGGCGGCCCCGATGCGGACGCATCGCGGGCCCGGATGTAACAGGCCGCCACCTTAAGGCGCGTGTATGACGAGCACGTGACAGGTCGCGGCGCGGTCGCCCGCACACGCGCTCGCGCTGGGCGC
>JBBIQI010000180.1:0-6899 GCA_037442465.1 Burkholderiales bacterium | reverse complement strand
GCCGAGCGCGTCACAGCAAAGCCCCGAGTCGTCGGCGAGCGCGGGCAGCCCGCTCGCGGCCGCCGCATGCCGCGCCTTCGCCAGCGCATTTTCGACGAACGTCGCATGCGGCTCGTCGGCGGCGCGGATGCCGAGCGCACCCTGCGCGATCACCTCGACACCGAGCGGCGCGAGCAGCGCACCGAGCTCGCGCAACTTGCCGGGGTTATCCGACCCGATGACGAGGCGACGCATGACCCCAGCTCATGCGACGCCGAGCGCGGCCTTCTGGATCGCGATCAGACGCTCGATGCCCGCGCGAGCGAGCGCGAGCAGCGCGTCCATCTGCGCGCGTGTGAACGGCGCGCCTTCGGCGGTGCCCTGCACCTCGACGAAGCCGCCGGTACCCGTCATCACGACGTTCATGTCGGTGTCGCAACCGGAGTCTTCGGCGTAGTCCAGATCGAGCAAGGCGTCGTCGCCGACCATGCCGACCGAGACGGCGGCGACGAAATCGCGCACCGGCAGCCGCTCGCTCATGCCCTGGTCCTGCATCCAGCGCAGCGCGTCGTAGGCGGCAACGAATCCGCCGGTGATCGCCGCGGTGCGCGTGCCGCCGTCGGCCTGCAGCACGTCGCAGTCGACATGGATCGTGCGCTCGCCGATCGCCGTCAGATCGACCACCGCGCGCAGACTGCGGCCGATCAGCCGCTGGATCTCGAGCGTGCGGCCGCTCTGCCGGCCTTGCGCCGCCTCACGCTCGGTACGCGTGGCGGTCGCACGCGGCAGCATGCCGTACTCGGCGGTCAGCCAGCCTTCGCCGCGCCCCCGGAGAAACGCCGGCACCTTGTCGAGGACGGAAGCGGTACACAGCACGCGTGTGTCACCGAATTCGACGAGCACCGAGCCTTCCGCGTGACGCGTGTAGCCGCGCGTGAGCACGACGCGTCGCAGTTCGTCGGGGCGGCGTCCGCCGGCGCGCATCATCCGAAGTCCGGCATCACTTCCCGTCGACCAGCTTGCTCGCGCGCGCGATCGCTCTCTGGATTTCGGCCACCGCGTCGTCGATCTGGTCTTCGGTCAGCTCCTCGTCGGCACCCGGTTCGCCGTGGCGCGGAAACTGGATCGTCGACGCGACCGCGCCCTCCGGCATCACGAGCGTAGATACCGGCGCCTCGGTCGGCGGCACCATCTCGACGGCCTCCGCGCCCGCCCAGGTCATTGCGATGACCGTGCAGTTGTCGGCGTCCTCGCCGCCGTTGGCGAGCGCCAGTTCCATCAGTTCGGGCACGGCGCGCATCACCGTCTTGCCGCCGAATGCCTCGGCAATCTGGCGGTCGGTGAGCGGGCCCCACAGGCCGTCCGAGCACAGCAGCAGCGTATCGCCGTTGCGCAGCGCGACTGGCCGGCTGATCTCGACCGTCGGCGCGACGAACGCACCGATGCAGTTGAAGATGCGGTTGCGTTCCGGGTGATCCTTCGCGTCCTCGGGCCGGATCATTCCGGTCAACACCAGATGATGCACGCGCGAATGGTCGACAGTGCGCTCGACGACGCGGCCGCCGCGGATCAGGTACAGCCGCGAGTCGCCAGCGTGGGCCCAGGTGGCGATGCCCTGCTGGACGACGCACGCGACGATCGTCGTGCGCGGCGCCTCCGGCAGGCTGTGCTCGGCACGGTAGCGATGCAGTTCGCGATGCGCGGCGAGCACGGATTCCTCCAGGTAGCGCGACGGGTCGGGCAGCAACGGCTGCGCGTCGCGCTGGTAGATCGACGCCATCGTCTGCAGCGTGAGCTGCGCGGCGACTTCGCCGCGCGCGTGCCCGCCCATGCCATCGGCGACCAGCATCAGCAGCGAGTCGCGCGTGTACAGGTAGCCCATCCGGTCCTGATTGACCTTCCGGCCGCCTTTCTTGCTCTCCTGATAGATGGAAAAACGCACGCGCGCACCGCCTCCGCGGCGAGAACCGCTAGAACCAAGTGATGTTGTGATCCTTCATGAAACGCGAAAAGCGCTCCTGCACGTGCCGGAAGCGCGCGCCAGCGCGTTCCATGAACGAAAATTCCGGCCGCTCGGGCACGTTGTTGACGAGTTCCTTTTGCACCGCGTAGATCGTCTGCGGGCGTTCGAGCGAATTCAGCCGCAGGCAGCGCTCGACCATCGAGATCAACTGCGACGAGTACAGGCCCCGGAACGACCGCAGCGCCTGCGGCATCTTGTCGTCTTTCAGCCGCTGGTCGGACTCCTGCGGCGGCATGCCCGACATGCACGCGTAGATGCAGGCACCGATCGAGTACACGTCGGTCCACGGACCGAGTTCGGCGTCGCGCTTGTACAGCTCCGGCGCGGCGAAGCCGGGCGTGTACATCGGGTACGTCTTGCTGATGTCCCGCTGCAGCGTCTGCCGCGCAGCGCCGAAGTCCAGCAGGATCGGCGTGCCGTCCATCCGCAGGTAGATGTTCGCGGGCTTCACGTCCAGGTGCAGCAGGCGGTTGGAGTGCACCTCGCGCAGCCCGTTCATCACCTGCGTGAACACGCGCCGGATGAAGCGCTCGGATAGCACGTCCTTCTGCTCCTTGCTGCGGTTGCGGATGATGTGCTCCTGCAGCGAGCGCCCCGACTCGTAGTGCATCACCATGTACACGGTGTCGTTGGCGCGGAAGAAGTTGACCACGCGCACGATGTTCGGGTGATAGATCGAGGCGAGCGCGCGCCCTTCCTCGAAGAAGCACTTCAGGCCAATGCGGTAGGTGTTCAGATTCTCCGGCGCGACGTACGGAGAGAATTCGCCCGGCTTGCGCTGCGCGAGCGCAGCCGGCATGTATTCCTTGATCGCGACGGAATTGCCTTGCTCGTCGGTGGCCAGATAGACGATCGAGAATCCGCCGCTGGAGATCTTCTTTACAATGCGGTAGCCGCCGACCTCGAGGCCTTCGGGCAACGATGCGTTGTTCTGGGTCGCCATGCCGCTGCGTCTCGTCCGACCGCATCCGCGGAAAAAGTCCGGGCGGATTCTAACGAATACGACCCCGCGAACTGCGCGCGGCGAATCGACGAAAAGCACGACAAATCCGGGAACACGATGGCGGTCGTCGCGAGCATGACGGGATTCGCGGTCGCGCACCGCGACATTGCGCTCGGCGTCGTTGCGGTCGACGTCCGATCGGTCAACGCGCGCTTCTTGGATCTGTCGCTGCGCATCGCCGACGAGCTGCGCCCTTTCGAACAGGCCGTGCGCGAGGCGATCGCTCAGCGGCTCGCGCGCGGCAAGGTCGACTGCCGTATCGGCCTGCAGCGGCACGCGGCAGCGGCGGCACCGCGCATCAATGCGACCGCGCTGGCACAGCTCGCCGCGCTCGCCCGCGAGGTGCGTGCCGCGCTGCCGGAGGTTGCACCGCTCGCCGTCGGCGAGGTGCTCGCGTGGCACGGTGTAGTCGAGTCCGCGGACGCCGACAGCGACGAGTTGCGCGGCGCGGTGCTGGGTGCGCTCGACGAGGCGCTGGGCGCGCTGCAGGCCACGCGCGCGCGCGAAGGGGCGGCACTGGCGGCCGCGCTGCTTGCGCGCTGCGACGGCATCGATGCGATCGTCACGCAGCTTCGCCCGCGCGTGCCCGAGCTGATCGCCGCGATGGAGCGCCGGCTGCTCGAACGCCTGAACCAGACGCTGGCCCCGGCGCTCGCGGCCGGAGCGACGTTGACGCGCGAGGAGATCGCCGACCGTATCCGCCAGGAAGTCACGCTGTACGGTCTGCGTGCCGACGTCGACGAGGAACTGAAGCGGCTGTCGACCCACGTCGCCGAAGTGCGACGCGTGCTCGCCGCCGGCGGCGCGGTCGGACGCCGGCTCGACTTCCTGATGCAGGAGCTGAACCGCGAGGCGAACACGATCGGATCGAAAGCGGCGGCGATCGAGATGACCAACGCCGCCGTCGAGCTGAAGCTGCTAATCGAGCAGATGCGCGAGCAGATCCAGAACCTGGAGTAGCGGCATGAGCCAAGCGCAGGCAACGAGCGAGCCGATCGCCGGCAACATCTTTCTGGTCGTGGCCCCGTCGGGCGCCGGCAAGTCGACGCTGGTCAACGCCCTGCTGGCGAAGGACACCGCAATCCAGTTGTCGGTATCGTACACGACGCGGCCGCCACGGCCGGGCGAGGTCGACGGCCGCGAGTATCACTTCGTCTCGGTCGAGGACTTCAGGGCGCGGCGCGCGCGCGGCGAGTTCCTCGAAAGCGCCGAGGTGCACGGCCACTACTACGGGACCTCGCGGCTGTGGATCGAGGAGCGCGTGCGCGACGGCAGCGATGTGTTACTGGAGATCGACTGGCAGGGTGCGCGCCAGGTCAAGGCGGCATTTCCGCACGCGATCGGCATCTTCATCCTGCCGCCCTCGATCGACGCGTTGGAGAAGCGTCTGCACAAGCGCGGGCAGGACTCGCCGCAGGTGATCGCGCGCCGGCTGCTCGCCGCGGGCAGCGAGATCGCACACGCGCCCGAGTTCGACTACGTGATCATCAACGAGGACTTCGAGCGCGCGCTCGCGGACCTCGCCGCGATCGTCACCGCCGCGCGGCTGCGCTACGCCAGCCAGGCGGCGCGCCATCGCGAGCTGTTCGCACAGCTCGGCATTCCGCTGTGAACCCGCGCGGCGTCGGCATCTGCACCGCAAACGACGATGGCTTCGAAAAGGCGCGCCGAAGCGTACGGGTTCTGCCCGCTTCGCTGACCGTCGCCCCTTTCGTGGACCTGGATTCCATCCCGCGCGGCGCGCGGGATGGACCGCCCCGGCGTCGCGTCCTGTGCGCCGCGGGCTGGTTCCGCGCGGCCGGCGGGAGACGGGGCGACGGGAGGCGTCGCGCGAGTTTCCCGTCAACGGGGTTAAAATCGAGCCGACTCAAACACTTGCATCGGAACGCCCATGGCCCGAATCACCGTCGAAGACTGCCTGAAGCACATCCCCAACCGCTTCCAGCTTGCGCTCGCCGCGGCCTATCGCGCACGCCAGCTCGCACAGGGCCACGCGCCGAAGATCGACACCAAGGACAAGCCGCCAGTCGCGGCGCTGCGCGAGATCGCGGCGGGCAAGGTCGGCATCGAGATGCTGCGCAAGGTGCCGACCTAAGGGCTCGTTTGCGATGACGGAACGAGCGCGCTAGCGTAGCGACGCCGCTTGTTCCGTATGGCGACATCGAACCCACCCTCACCCGACCTGCCAGCCGGCTACTCGCCGAGCGGGTTGGCACGGCGCGCCGCCGAGGCGCTGCGCAAGGCCGTCTGGCGCGCCGACAGCGCCGCAGCCGAAACCGCCGCGCCGGCGGGCGTGGTCAGCTTCGGCGAGCTGACCGACCGGCTCAAACGCTACCTGACCTCGGCCGACATCCAGCGCATCAAGGACGCGTACCGCTTCTCCGACGCCGCGCACCTCGGGCAGTTCCGCAAGAGCGGTGAGCCGTACATCACGCATCCGATCGCAGTCGCCGAGATCCTGACCGAGTGGAAGCTCGACGCCGCCGCGATCCAGGCGGCGCTGCTGCACGACGTGCTGGAAGACTCGGGCGTGCGCAAGCAGGAGCTCGTCGAGCGCTTCGGCACCACGGTCGCCGAGCTCGTCGACGGCGTCTCCAAGCTGGACCGCCTGCGCTTCGACTCCAACGAGGAGGCGCAGGCCGAGAGCTTCCGCAAGATGCTGCTGGCGATGGCGCGCGACGTGCGCGTCATCCTGATCAAACTCGCCGACCGGCTGCACAACATGCGCACGCTGGATGCGATGGACGCCGACAAGCGCCGCCGCATCGCACGCGAAACACTCGACATCTACGCGCCGATCGCGCACCGGCTGGGGCTGAACGCGATCTATCGCGAATTGCAGGAACAGAGTTTTGCGCACCTGCATCCGCTGCGCTATCGAGTGCTGCAGAAAGCGGTGCTTGCAGCGCGCGGCAACCGGCGCGAAGTGCTCGGCAAGATCCTGCAGTCGGTGCGCAAGGCCCTTGCCAACGCCAAGCTGCGCGCCGACGTCTACGGCCGCGAGAAGACGCTGTACGGCATCTACCGCAAGATGGAGGAAAAGCGTCTGTCGTTCTCGGAGGTGCTCGACGTCTACGGCTTCCGCGTCGTGGTCGCCACCCGCGCCGAGTGCTATCTGGCGCTGGGCGCGCTGCACGCGCTGTACAAGCCGGTGCCGGGACGCTTCAAGGACTACATCGCGATCCCGAAGGTCAACGGCTACCAGTCGCTGCACACGACGCTGATCGGGCCGTACGGCACGCCGGTCGAGTTCCAGATCCGCACGAAGGAAATGCACCACGTCGCCGAATCGGGGGTGGCGGCGCACTGGCTGTACAAGGACGACGCCGCGTCGCTGTCCGAGCTGCAGTCGCGCACGCACCAGTGGCTGCAGTCGCTGCTGGAGATCCAGAGCCAGACGGGCGACTCCACCGAGCTGATGGAGAACATCAAGGTCGACCTGTTCCCCGACAAGGTCTACGTGTTCACGCCCAAGGGCAAGATCGTGTCTCTGCCCAGAGGCGCCACGCCGGTGGACTTCGCCTACAGCATCCACACCGACATCGGCAACAAGTGCGTGGCCGCCCGCGTCAACGGCGAGGTCCAGCCGCTGCGCACCGAGCTGAGAAACGGCGACGTCGTCGAGATCGTCACCGGCCCGGTCGCGCGTCCCAATCCGAGCTGGCTCGCGTTCGTGCGAACCGGCCGCGCGCGCGCCGAAATCCGCCACTTCTTGCGCACGATGAAGCGCGAGGAGTCCATCGAACTCGGCCGGCGCCTGCTCGCGCAGGCGGCGCTGCAGCTCGACCTGCCGCTGGAGCGCGCGGCGCCGGCGCGCTGGGAGGCGCTGATCCGCGAGGCGCAGGCGGCCGACCGGGACGAGATCCTCGCCGACATCGGGCTGGGCCGCCGGCT
>JBBIQI010000179.1:0-6946 GCA_037442465.1 Burkholderiales bacterium | reverse complement strand
CGGCGTGGATCGTGAAGTAGTCCACGCCCTGCTCGGCCTGCTCGATCAGCGTGTCGCGGAAGATCTCCCAGGTCAGCTCTTCGGCTCGGCCTTCGACCTTCTCCAGCGCCTGATAGATCGGCACCGTGCCGATCGGCACCGGCGAGTTGCGCAGGATCCACTCGCGCGTCTCGTGGATGTGTTTGCCGGTCGACAGATCCATCACCGTGTCCGCGCCCCAGCGGATCGCCCAGGTCATCTTCTCGACTTCCTCGCCGATCGAACTGGTCACGGCCGAGTTGCCGATGTTGGCGTTGACCTTGACCAGGAAGTTGCGGCCGATCGCCATCGGCTCGGTCTCCGGGTGGTTGATGTTGGCGGGGATGATCGCGCGGCCGCGTGCGACCTCGTCGCGCACGAACTCGGGCGTGATGCGCTCCGGCAGCTGCGCGCCGAAGCGCTGCCCCGGATGCTGGCGCCTGAGCATGTCGGCAAATCCTTCCATGCGCTGGTTCTCGCGGATCGCGACGAATTCCATCTCGGGCGTGACGATGCCGCGCCGCGCATAGTGCATCTGCGTCACGTTCGCGCCCGGCTTCGCGCGGCGCGGCCGGCGCTTCAGGTCGAAGCGCAGCTCGGCGAGCTTCGGATCGGCGAGGCGCTCGACGCCGTAGCGCGAGGTCGGCCCGGGCAGTTCCTCGGTGTCGCCGCGCTCGGCGATCCAGTTCGCGCGCAGCGGCGGCAGCCCGGCGCGGATGTCGATCTTCACCGCCGGGTCGGTGTACGGACCCGAGGTGTCGTAGACCGCGATCGGCGGGTTCTTTTCGATGCCGAAGGACGCCGGCGTGTCGGACTGCGCGATTTCGCGCATCGGCACGCGGATGTCGGGGCGCGAACCCTCGACGTAGATCTTGCGGGACTTGGGCAGCGGCGCGATCGCCGCTTCGTCGACGTGCGCCTCGACGGCGCGGAAAGGCTGCCGGGCGTTCATACGGCTCTCCCCGTTTGGCGGAGAGCGGACGGACGGGCCGAAGGCAGCCGGTGCGTTTCCCTCCGCCGGTGTTAACCGGATCAGGTTCTGGCGCCGTCCCGGCCACGGTGCCGGCACGGCTCCAAGGGACTGTCTCAACCGGCCGCCGGCACGGCGGCCAGTACCCCCAACGCGTGGCGCCGCGCGGCGCGATCAGCGCAGGTTGCGGATCGCGCTCGTCGCTGCGTCGTGTTTGGACTGCATGATATTCGAGATCTCGGCGAACCGCGCGTGCTCGCGCTTGATGCGCTCCCGCAGCTGCAGGTACTCGCGGTTGAAGGCAGTCTGGATCTCAGCGGTCGTCGCCGCGGTCCCGCGTTCGGCCAGTTCGCGCGCCTGCTGACTCTGGGCTCGCAGCCAGCGGTCGTAGCCCTGGACCTTGGCGCGCTCCTCCGCGGTCAGCGTCGTCGTCGGTTTCATGCGCGAAGCCGCGGTGAATCTGCGCGCCGCGGTCTGCAGCGCCGCGGTGCGCGCCTTCGTGCAGGCATCGAGCGGCTGCGTGCAGCCGGTCTCGGGCGCCGGTTGCGCCGCCGCGCCCGCGCCGAGCGCGCACGCCAATCCCATCGCGACGAGCAACGAACGAATCACGTCTTGCCTCCCAGATAGCTTTCGATGACGCGCGGATCGCTCGCCAACTGCGCGGCCGGCCCTTCGAGCGCGATCTCGCCGGTTTCCAGCACGTAAGCGTAATCGGCGATCTGCAGCGCCGCGCGCGCATTCTGCTCCACGAGCAAGATGGCCGCGCCGCGGCGCTTGAGCTCGACGATGATATGAAAGATCTCGCGCACGATCAGCGGCGCCAGCCCGAGCGACGGCTCGTCGAGCAGCAGCAGCTTGGGCCGGGCCATCAGCGCGCGGCCGATCGCCAGCATCTGCCGCTCGCCGCCGGACAGCGTGCCGGCCAGTTGCGCGCGCCGCTCCTGCAGGCGCGGAAACAGCGCGTAGACCTCGGCCATCGTCTGCCCGTGGTCGCGGTGCCCCGCGCGGTAGCGCTGGAAGCCGCCGAGCAGCAGGTTGTCCTCGACGGTCATTTCGCCGAACAGCTCGCGCTTTTCCGGCACGAGTGTCATGCCGCGCGCGACCATGCGCTCGACCGCGACCCCGTCGCAGTCGGCGCCGTCGAAGCAGATCTCGCCGTCGGCCTCGCCGTTGGCCGGCAGCATCCCCATGATCGCCGTCAGCAGCGTGGTCTTGCCGGCGCCGTTCGGTCCGATCACCGTGACGATCTCGCCGGCGCCGACGCGCAGGTTGGCGTTGTGCAGCGCTTCGACCTTGCCGTAGGCGACCGACAGATCGCGCACGCGCAGCAGCGCGCCGGCTTGTGCCGTCGCCGCAGCGGGGTCTGCGAGATGGCGCGCTTCGCCGGTCGTCACTCGACACCTCCGAGGTAGGCCTCGAGCACCTTCGGGTCGCGCTGCACGTCGCGCGGCAGCCCTTCGGCGATCTTCTGCCCGAAGTCCATCACGGTCACGCGATCGACCAGCCCCATCACGAAGTCCATGTCGTGCTCGACCAGCAGGATCGCCAGCCCTTCGGCGCGCAGCTTGCGCAGCAGTTCGGCGAGCGCGCGCTTTTCGAGATAGCGCAGCCCGGCGGCGGGTTCGTCGAGCAGCAGCAGGCACGGATCGGCGGCGAGCGCGCGCGCGATCTCCAGAATGCGTTGCTTGCCGAGCGGCAGCGACCCGGCGGGGTCAAACATGTGATCCGCGAGCCCCACCCGCTCGATCTGCCGCGCCGCCTCGGCGAGCACGCGCGCCTCCTGCTTGCGGTCGAGCCGCCACGCGCCGGCGACCACGCCCGCGAGCAGACCGGGATATTCGCGCCGATGCGCGCCGATCGCGACGTTGTCCAGCACGCTCATCGCGGGCAGCAGCTTGACGTGCTGGAACGTGCGGCTCATGCCCAGGCGCGCGATGTCGCGCGAGCGACGGCCGGCGATCGGCACGCCCCGAAAACGGATCTCGCCGGCGGTCGGAACGAGCACGCCCGAGATCAGGTTGAACATCGTCGTCTTGCCCGCGCCGTTCGGCCCGATCAGCGCCGCGATCTCGCCCGCCTTGACCGACAGACTCATGTCGTTGACCGCGACCAGCCCGCCGAAGCGCATCGTCGCGCCTTCGACCTCGAGCAGCGCTTCACCCGCGGCCGGCAGCGACCGGCGCGCCAGCGGCGGCACACCCGGGTCGATGCGCCGCGGCGCACGCTTCAGCGGCACCCAGCGCGCGAGCACCGGCCACAAGCCGTCGCGCGCGCGCTGCAGCACGACGATCATCACGATGCCGAAGACGATGACCTCGAAGTTGCCCGCCTGCCCGATCACCTTCGTCAGAAAGTCCTGCAGCCACTGCTTGGACACGGCGATCACCGCCGCGCCGGCGAGCGCGCCCCACACGTAGCCGGCGCCGCCGACCACGGCCATGAACAGATACTCGATGCCGACGTGCAGAGAAAACGGCGTCGGATTGAGAAACCGCTGCATGTGCGCGTACAGCCAGCCCGACGCGCACGCCAGCAGCGCGGCGAGCACGAAGATGACCAAGCGCGACACTGCCGTGTTCACGCCCATCGACTCGGCCATCACCATGCCGCCTTTGAGCGCACGGATCGCGCGCCCCTCGCGCGAGTCGAGCAGGTTCTGGATCGTCACGATGCCGGCGAGCAGGAACAGATAAATCAGATAGAAGATCTCTCGCGCGCTGTCGAGCGGATGGCCGAGCAGTTCGACCGGCGGGATGCCGCGCAGCCCGGTGAATCCGCCCAGCCACTCCATGTTGCCGAACAGGAAGTACAGGCTGATGCCCCAGGCGATCGTCCCGAGCGGCAGATAGTGCCCCGACAGCCGCAGTGTCAGCATGCCCAGCACGACCGCGAAGGCGAGCGTCAGCGCCAGCCCCGCGGCGAGCGACAGCCAGGCCGACGCGCCCAGCCACGCGAGCCACGGCGGTCCGTTCATCGTCGTCAGCACCGCGGTCGTGTAGGCGCCCAGGCCGACGAACGCGGCTTGGCCGAACGAAGTCAGCCCGCCCACGCCCGTGAGCAGCACGAGCCCGAGCGCGACCAGCGCATACAGCCCGATGTAGTTGGCCAGCGTGACCGTGAACTCCGGCGCGAACGGCGGCACCAGCGCCAGCGCCGCGACGAACAGCACGAGCAGCGCGCGCGGGCTCATGCGCGGCCCCCTCGCGGCGCGCGAATCGCGTTTGAATCGCGGCGGCACCAAGGCACAGGGCCATGATGGGCAGCTTTCCTCTGTGCCTCGGTGCCTCTGTGGTGAATCGCCGACCGCCGCAGCCAGCGGTGCATCACCGGCGCGGCGTTCATTCTTCTTCCTCGACGTGATGCGCGCGCAGCGAGCGCCACAGCAGCACCGGGATGATCAGCGTGAAGACGATCACCTCCTTGTACGCGCTCGCCCAGAACGAGGAGTACGACTCGAGCAGCCCGACCAGCACCGCGCCGACCGCGGCGAGCGGATAACTGACCAGCCCGCCGATGATTGCGCCGACGAAGCCCTTCAGCCCGATCAGGAATCCGGTGTCGTAGTAGATCGTGGTCAGCGGCGCGATCAGCACGCCGGAAGCGGCGCCGATCAGCGCGCACAGCAGAAACGTCAGCCGCCCGGCGAGCGCGGTCGGAATGCCCATCAGCCGCGCGCCGTTGCGGTTGACCGCGGTCGCGCGCAGCGCCTTGCCGTACAGCGTGCGCTCGAACAGCAGGTTGAGCGCGACGATCAGCGCAGCCGAACAGACGATCACCCAGATCGTCTGCGCGGTCACCGTCATGCCGGCGAAATCGAAACGCCCGTCGGAAAACGGCGGGGTGCGCGAGCCTTCGGCGCCGAACACGAGCAGGCCCAGCCCGACCATCACCAGGTGCACCGCGACCGACACGATCAGCAGCACGAGCACCGACGCCTCCGCGAGCGGCTGGTACGCAAGCCGGTAGATCATCGGCCCGAGCGGAACGACCACCGCGAGCGCGAGCAGGATCTGCAGCGGCATCGGCGCACTACCCATCGGCACCGCGGCCAGTAGCCCCCAGAGTGCGAGCGGCAGTCCGAGGTTCCACGCGGCGATGCCCGGCAGGCGGCGCCAGGTGCGCGTGCGCAGGGCGTCAAAGCCGTCGATCAGCGCGACCAGCGCGCCGGCGGCGGCGAGCAGCCACAGCGTGCCCGGCAGCCTGCCCGCCTGCAGTGCAACCAGCGTCAAGGCGCCGTAGGCGACGAACTCGCCTTGCGGGATGAAGATCACGCGCGTGACGGCAAACGCCAGCACGAGCGCCAGCGCGAGCAGCGCATAGATCGCGCCGTTGGTCACGCCGTCCTGCCCGAGGATCAGGGCGATCTGCAAGTCCATCGCGGGTGGGAATGCGAATCGTCGATTGCGGATGGCGGGTGCGCCGGCGGCCAACTCGCGCGGCGCATGCCGGCGTGGCGCAGGCGGGTGGGACCTGCCGAGGTCAACGCCCGCCCGAGCCGCGGCGGCGGCGGCGCGAACCGGGAAACGCCGTGCCCAGCCCGCGCGCCGCCATCTTCACATCACTTCTGCAGCACCCAGTCGCCGTTGACGATCTGCACCATCACCGCGGCGCGCTGATCGAGGCCGAGGTGGTCGGTCGGCGACATGTTGAAGATGCCGTGCGCGCCGGCGACGTTGCGCACGCCCTCGAGCGCGTCGCGCAGCGCGGCGCGGAACGCCGGCGTGCCGGGTTGCGCCTTCTTCAGCGCCACCGGCACGGCCGCCTGCAGCAGCGCCACCGCGTCCCACGCATGGCCGCCGAAGGTGGAGACGCTGTCCTTGCCGTGCGCCTTCTCATAGGCTTCGACGTAGGCCAGCGCCGATTTCTTCACCGGATGGTCGGCCGGCAACTGGCGCGCGACCAGCATCGGCCCGGCCGGCAGCCACGTGCCCTCGCAGTCCTTGCCGCACACGCGCAGGAAGTCGCGGTTGGCCACACCGTGCGTCTGATAGATCTGCCCCTTGTAGCCGCGCTCCTTCAGCGTCTTCTGCGGCAGCGCAGCCGGCGTGCCGCTGCCGGCGATCAACACCGCGTCGGGGTTCGCGGACATGATCTTCAGGATCTGCCCGGTCACCGAGGTATCGGTGCGCTGGTAGCGCTCGCTCGCGACGATCTTCAGCCCGCGCGCCTCGGCGATCTTCGCGAACTCGTTCCACCAGCCTTCGCCGTAGGCGTCGGCGAAGCCGATGAAGCCGACCGTCTTCAGACCCTTGGCGAGCATGTGGCCGACGATCACCACCGCCATCTGCTGGTCGTTCTGCGGCGTCTTGAACACCCAGCGCCGCTTGGCGTCGACCGGATCGACGATGCGGCTGGAGGCGGCCATCGCGATCATCGGCGTTTCGGCCTCGGCGGCGACGTCGATCATCGCCAGCGAATTCGGCGTGACGGTCGAGCCGATGACGACGTCGACGCGGTCCTCGCTGATGAGTTTGCGCGTGTTCTTTACCGCGGTCGTCGTGTCGGAGGCGTCGTCGAGCACGATGTACTGGACCTTGCGCCCGCCGATGGTCTGCGGCACCAGCGCGAAGGTGTTGCGCTCGGGGATGCCGAGCGAGGCGGCCGGGCCGGTCGCCGACAATGTGACGCCGACCTTGAGGTCCTGGGCCGCGACCGCGCCGCTGCCGAGCGCGGCGATCGGGGCGAGCAGCCCTACCAGCAGTTTCAGATGCAGTTTCATCATGCGTCTCCTCGTCTTCGTTCGCACCGTCGGAACGGGACCGTCGATCCAGGGCGCCGACTTCACCCGGCGGTCAGGGTATCAATCAAAACAGACTGCCCCCGCAAAAGCTTTGCGGTATCAGAAAAAACTTCGCCGCTGCGCGCAAGCCGGGACGATCCCGCGGGACGCGCCGCCGCATCGCTGGCCCGCAGCGGCCACGCGCGCCAGCCAGCACGGCCGACGCGGCAGTCGCGCGA
>JBBIQI010000178.1:0-6956 GCA_037442465.1 Burkholderiales bacterium | reverse complement strand
CGACCGCGCTGCTGGTGGCCAGCGGCAAGTACGAGGAGGCGGCCGCCGCGCTCGCCGCTCAGATCAAGGCGGCGGCGGAGCCGGCCGCCGAACTGGCGCGCGTGCAGCGATCGCTTGCGCGCGCGCCGGATCGCGCCGCCGGTTTCGCGCTGCTGGAGCAGCTCGCGCAGCCATACCGCGACGATCCGAAGATCGGTGCCGACGTGCGCCTCGTGCTCGCCGGCGGTGCGCACGCTGCGGGGCTGTCTGCGCGCGCGATCGAGCTGGCGCAGTCCGCACTTGCGCTGCGGCCCGACTTCGAGCGCGCGGCGCTGACCGCAGCGCAGCTGATGGCACGCCCCGAAGGCAAGGACGATGCGGCCGGGCGCGCGCGCGCGCTGCAGCTTCTGCAGGATTTCCTCGCGCGCAATCCGCAGGCGCTTCAGGCACGCATGGGTTACGCGCGGCTGCTCGTGGCCGACGCCAAGTACGAGCAGGCGCGCGCGCAGTTCGCGCAGGTGGTCAGTGCCGACGAGCGCAATCTCGACGCGCTGTACGCGCTGGCGGTGCTTTCGCTGGAGACGCCGGCGCTGCGCGCCGACGCACGCAAACTGTTCGAGCGCTACCTGAAGCTGCTGGAAGACAGCCCGGGCGTGGAGCGCGATCCCGACCCCGCCTACCTGAACCTGGCGCGCATCGCCGAGGAAGAAAAGCGTTACACGGAAGCGCTGCAGTGGCTCGACCGCATCGGCGGCGGCGAGCAGTACCTCAACGCGCGCGTGCGGCGCGCGCTGGTGCTCGGCAAGATGAAGCGCGTCGACGAAGGCCGCAAGGTGCTCGCCGAAACGCGGGT
Source organism: Burkholderiales bacterium (assembly GCA_037442465.1). Taxonomy (GTDB): domain Bacteria; phylum Pseudomonadota; class Gammaproteobacteria; order Burkholderiales; family Burkholderiaceae_F; genus DSNY01. The sequence goes on along the minus strand of JBBIQI010000178.1, from coordinate 6,124 downwards.
CGCGAGCAACGAGGAGCGCACGCAGATCGTGCTCGCCGAGGCGCAGCTTCTGCGCGAGGCCAAGCGCCATCGCGACGCCTTCGACGTGCTCGCGCAGGGGCTGGCGCGCGCGCCCGACGACACGGGGCTGCTGTACGACGCGGCGATGGCGGCGGAGCGGCTCGACAAGCTCGACGTGATGGAAGGCCATCTGCGTCAGTTGATCAAGCTGCGCCCCGACTACGCGCACGCGTACAACGCGCTGGGCTACACCTTCGCCGATCGCAACATCCGGCTGCCGGAGGCGCGCGAGCTGGTCGAAAAGGCGCTGCAGCTCGCGCCCGAAGATGGCTACATCCTCGACTCGATGGGCTGGGTCTACTTCCGCCTCGGCGATCTGGCGCGCGCGCGCGAGTACCTGGAGCGCGCATACAAGCTCAAGCCCGAGGCGGAAGTGGCCGCGCATCTTGGCGAGGTGATGTGGGCGCAGGGCGAGCGCGACGCCGCCCGCCGGCTGTGGCGCGAGTACTGGAAAAAGGAGCCGGACAACGAGACGCTGAAGGCCACGCTCGTGCGGCTCAAGGTCAAACTGTATTGACCCTTACTTATCCTCGGGACACGTGCCGACCGCTTGGCGTCCGCATGCCTCAGCCCTCGTCATTCCGAGCCAAGGGCGAGGAATCTCCGCTGCTCGCAGCGTTGAGATCCCTCGCTGCGCTCGGGATGACGGAACCGGCGACAGCCAGCCCGAAGCGAACTCGCGAGGTGGCGGCGTCACGAGGTTGCGTAATTGTCGATAGGTGCGCGGCGCGTATCGCGCCTGCTGCCGCGCGAGCGACACGCATTGCGGCTGCGGGCGGCGCGGGCACTCGCGGATGACGAGCGGAATCGTCGAAATTGGCGCGAGCCGATTACGCGCGCCGACCGGCCGTGGTCGCGAGCCGGCGATGAGCAACCACGGATGCGCGTCGGATCGGCAAGCTCGGCATCGCGGTCGCTCGTTGCGCGCCGATCCCGAGCTCCGATCGGGATAAGCAGACGGCTGCCCGCAATGGCCCGGCGTACACGGTGAGGACACGGTGAAGTCGTTTGCGCGAGGCTCGACCGATCCCGGCGCGCGCCGGAACGACCAGGCCGCCGGCCGAGCGGCCCGCACCCGACTGCGCGCGCTTGCGCAGTCCGGCGGGCTCGTCGCCTGCGTGCGCCTGGCCGCGTTGGTGCTGTCGGGCGGACTGGCGGCATGCGCGAGTCTGCCGCCGCCGGCGCCGGCCGAGCGCATCCACACGGGACGCTTCTCGGCGACCGCGAAGCTCGGCGACCGCCAGGAGAACCTGTCGGGGCGGTTCGTGCTCGCCGTGCGCGGCGACTCGCTGACGCTCGATCTTGCCTCCGCGCTCGGAACCACGCTCGCGCGGGTGGAGAGCGGGCCCGACGGCGCGCGGCTCACCGAACCCGGGTCGCCGCCGCGCGAACTGCGCGGCGCAAACGCCGAGGCGCTCGCCGAACAGGCCCTGGGCTTTGCGCTGCCAGCCTCCGGCATCGGCGACTGGATCGTCGGGCGTCCCGTCGCGCACCGCGCGGCGAGCGCGACGCTGCAGGACGGGCAGATCAGCGCGATCGAGCAGGACGGCTGGACGATCCGCGTGCTCGAGCGCTTCGCTGCGAACGGACTGCCGCGCCGCTTGGCGTTCGAGCGGCCGGCGCACGCCGCGTCGCCGGCGATCCGGTTGCAGCTCGTGCTCGACGATCCCGCCGGATGATCCGCGAAGGAGATAGCCGATGACCTCACGCCGCCGCCTGCTGCTCGGTGCCGCGCTCGCGCCCGTTGCCAGCACCTTGCCCGCCGCGACGCTGTTCGCTCCCGACGAGGCGGCGGCCGACGTACGCCCGGGCGAGCCGGGGCGTCCGCTCGACGTGCCCTACGTGCCGACACCGATGAAGGTCGTCGACGCGATGCTGGATCTGGCGCGGGTCACGAAAGACGATCTCGTCTACGACCTCGGCTGCGGCGACGGCCGCATCGTCGTGCGCGCCGCGCAGCGATTCGGCTGCCGCGGCGTCGGCGTCGATCTGGATCCGCAGCGCATCGTCGAGGCGCGCGCCAATGCGAGGAAGGCGGGCGTGGCGCAGCTCGCGCGTTTCGAAGTCGGCGACGTGTTCGATTTCGACATCGCGCCGGCCACGGTCGTCACGATGTACTTGCTGCCCGGCATCAACCTGCAGCTTCGCCCGCGCCTTCTCAAGGAGCTGGCGCCCGGCACGCGCATCGTTTCGCACGACTTCGACATGGGCGACTGGACGCCCGAGCGGCGCGTCGACGTGGATCGCAGCCGGATCTTCCTGTGGACCGTGCCGCGAAGGAGCTGAGCACTGCCATGGCGCGCCTATTCCTCGGTCTGCCCGCGCCGGCCAAGCTCAACCTGTTCCTGCATGTCGTCGATCGGCGCGCCGACGGCTATCACGAGCTGCAGAGCGTATTCGTGCCGATCGATCTGGCCGACACGCTCGACTTCGAAAGCCGCGACGACGGCACGATCGAACGCACGGGCGACGTGATCGGCGAGATCGAACGCGACCTCGCCGTGCGCGCCGCGCGGCTGCTGCAGGCCGAGTCGAATACCTCGCTCGGCGTCTCGATCCACGTCGAGAAGAACATCCCAGCCGGCAGCGGCATGGGCGGCGGCTCGTCCGATGCGGCCACGACGCTGATCGCGCTGAACCGGCTGTGGAACCTGAACTGGCCGCGCGAGAAGCTGGCGGCGCTGGCGCTGCGGCTTGGTGCGGACGTGCCGTTTTTTCTCGGCCCGGGGCCGGCCTTCGTCGAAGGCATCGGCGAGCGGCTCACGCCGATCGACTGGCCGCGTTCGCACTTTGCCGTCGTCCACCCGCAAGTGGCTGTTTCGACTGCGGAAATCTTTGCCGATCCGGGTTTGACACGGCACGCGAAACTCACGACAATGCCGGCCTTTTCCGCGGAGCGGGGCGCTTTTCCCCGCGCGCTGTTCGGCGCCAACGACCTCGAAGCGGTCGTCCGGCGCCGGATCCCGGCAGTCGCTGCCGCCATCGAGCGCCTCGCGCGCTACGGGCCGGCGCGGATGACGGGCTCCGGTTCGGCGGCGTTCGTGCCGGTCGAATCGGAACAGCAGGCGCGCGCAGCGATCAGCGACTTGCCGAATGACTGCAAGGGCTGGTCGGTGCAAAGCCTGACGGAGCATCCGCTCGCCGCGTGGTGACCAGCCGCCACCGGCGCCGCTGAGGAGCGCGGAAACAGAGGTTTCGCGCTGGGGAGTCGCCAAGCTGGTTAAGGCAGCGGATTTTGATTCCGCCATTCGAGGGTTCGAATCCTTCCTCCCCAGCCATAACGATCGCCGCCGGAGCGCCGCTGTCTGTGCCGGCGCTCCGGCGGTTTTGTTCGACGGCGGCGGCGAGTGGCTGCGGCCCGACGGGTGCGAGCGATGGTGCCGGAAAACCTGATGGTGTTCTCGGGTAACGCCAACCCGAAGCTCGCCCACGCCGTCGTCCAGCATCTGAACATCCGCCTCGGGCGCGCCACGGTCTCGCGCTTCTCCGACGGCGAGGTGATGGTCGAGATCAACGAGAACGTCCGCGGCAAGGACTGCTTCGTGCTGCAGTCGACCTGCGCGCCGACCAACGACAACCTGATGGAACTGATGATCATGGTCGATGCGCTCAAGCGCGCCTCGGCCGGACGCATCACCGCGGCGATTCCGTACTTCGGCTACGCGCGGCAGGACCGCCGGCCGCGTTCGGCGCGAGTGGCGATCAGCGCCAAGGTCGTCGCCAACATGCTGCAGGCGGTCGGCGTGCACCGTGTGCTGACGATGGACCTGCACGCGGACCAGATCCAGGGCTTCTTCGACATACCGGTCGACAACATCTATGCGAGCCCGATCCTGCTCGGCGATCTGTGGAAGCACAACTACGACAACCTGGTCGTGGTGTCGCCGGACGTGGGCGGCGTCGTGCGCGCGCGCGCGCTGGCCAAACGCATGGACGCGGACCTCGCGATCATCGACAAGCGGCGGCCGCGCGCCAACGTCGCCGAAGTGATGCACATCATCGGCGAGGTCGAAGGCCGCAACTGCGTGATCATGGACGACATGGTCGACACCGCCAACACGCTGTGCCAGGCCGCCGCGGCGCTGCGCGAGGCGGGCGCGCTGCGCGTGATGGCGTACTGCACGCACCCGGTGCTGTCGGGCAAGGCCGTCGAGCGCATCGCCAACTCGGTGCTCGACGAAGTCGTCGTCACCGACTCGATCCCGCTGTCCGAGGAGGCGCGCGCATGCCGCAAGATCCGGCAACTGTCGTGCGCGGCATTGCTGGGCGAAACGATTTCGCGCATTTCGCGCGAAGACTCGGTGAGCAGTCTGTTCATCGAGTAAGGAACCGCGGAGGAAGACGAAGTTGGAGGGGGCATTCCTCCGCCGCGCGCAGCGGGGCGGAGGAGTCTTAAACGCCGAAATGCTTGAGATCCCTCGCCTACGTCTCGGGATGACGCGCTCCCTCTCGCGGTAAACATCAATCCGCCGGCGTGGCTGGTCGCGGCCCGCGGCGAAAGACTGGAGCGAATGATGAAGGTCGTAGCGAATACACGTACTGCGCAAGGCACAAGTGCGAGCCGCCGCCTGCGCCGCGCCGACAAGGTGCCCGGGATCCTGTACGGCGGCGCCGGCAAGCCGGTGCCGATCGAAGTGCAGCACAACCCGCTGTTCCATGCGCTGCGCAAGGAGAAGTTCCACGCGTCGATCCTCGACATGGAGCTCGACGGCAAGAGCGAGAAGGTGCTGCTGCGCGACTTCCAGATGCACCCGTACAAGCCGATCGTCATGCACGTCGATTTCCAGCGCGTATCCGAAAACCAGAAGATCCACATGCGCGTGCCGCTGCACTTCGTCGGCCAGGAAAATTCGCCCGCCGTCAAGGAGTCCGGCGGACTGGTCAGCCACGTGCTGTCCGAAGTCGACATCGCCTGCCTGCCGAAGGACCTGCCCGAGTTCATCGAGGTCGATCTGTCCAACCTGCGCGCACACCAGACGATCCGCGTGCGCGACCTGGCGCTGCCGCCGGGCGTGACCCCGGTGCTCAAAGGCAAGGAAAACCCGGTCGTGGTGTCGGTGTCGACGAAGGGCGAAGAAGTCGTCGAAGAAGAAGCCGCGGTCGTTCCGGCGGCCGAAGTGCCGGCCACGGCGCAGAAAGCGCCCGCCGCCGCACCGGCGGCCTCCGAGAAAAAGGGCGGGGAAAAGGGCGGCGGCGAGAAGAAGAAGTAAGCGTCGCCTGTTGCACAATCCGGCCCGCGCGTGGCGACATGCGCGGGCTTTTTTGTCGGCACGATGATCGACACCACTGACTCCATCCGCCTGATCGTCGGGCTCGGCAACGTCGGCGCCGAGTACGAGGCCACGCGCCACAACGCCGGCTTCTGGTTCGTCGACGCCGTCGCGCGCAAGGCCGACGTTGCGTTCGCGCACGAGCGCAAGTTCCACGGCGAGCTCGCGCGCATCCGGGACCACGGCCGCGAACTGTGGCTGCTGAAACCGGGCACCTACATGAACCGCTCGGGCCAAGCCGTCGTCGCACTCGCGCTGTACTACAAGATCCTGCCCACGCAGATCCTGGTGGCGCACGACGAGGTCGACCTGCCGCCGGGCGCGGTGAAACTCAAGCGCGGCGGCGGCACCGCCGGCCACAACGGATTGAAGGACATCCAGGCCAAGCTGTCGACGCCGGACTTCTGGCGGCTGCGCATCGGTGTCGGTCATCCGCGCACGCTCGCGCTGCGGCAGGAGGTCGCCGACTTCGTGCTGCATCCACCGAGCCGCGAGCACCAGCACGCGATCGACGAAGCGATCGGCCGCGCGCTCGACATCGTTCCGCAGCTCGTCGAGGGCCAGTTCGAGCGCGCAATGATGAAGCTGCACCGCGCGCCCGCACCGCCCGCGCCACCGCCCGCAACGCCATGAGTGCGAGCTTCACGCTGCACGCGGGCCCGCGTGCGGCCGCGCACGTGCGCAGCCAGGGACTGCGGCCCGCCGACATCGCCTGCATCCCGGCCGCCGCGGGCGGGCCCAAGGGGCTCGCGCTGATCCCGCTCGACCGACGGCTGTTCGGCGGCTGGCTGCGC
>JBBIQI010000177.1:0-6973 GCA_037442465.1 Burkholderiales bacterium | reverse complement strand
GGCTCGGAATGACGAGATGCTTCGGCTTGCGATAACGCGACGCTTGGGTTCGGAATGACTGGACACTTCGACTCGGCATGATGAGGGACTTCGACTCGGCATGACGAGGGCCTTCGGCTCGACGTGAAAGCGCCTTCGGCGAGACGGGGGGCGTCGGCACGGAATGACGCGGCGCGCCGCCGTCTGGCGGACCTCGGGGCAGCGGCATGTCGCCGTCGAGTGCATGGATCCCATGGCCCGCTTCCTGGATAAAGCGGGTGCCAGGCGCGCGCTACTCCACGCGCTACTCCATCGACTGCGCAAGAAACTTCATCGCGGCCGGATTCAGGCTCGTGGCGGCGGACACACGCATCCACGTGCTCGGCAACTGCGTCGGCGAAAACAGGCTGCCGGGAGCGCACAGGATGCCCCGCTCGGCGCCGGCGGCGGCGATCGCGTTGGTGTCGCGGCCGAAGTCGCCCCACAGGAAGATGCCGGCGTCGGGCTGCGCGAAGAGCTTCACGCCCATTTTTTCGAGCGCGCGCGCGGTGCGGTCGCGCGCGGCATCGAGCTTGCTGCGCAGCCGCTCCAGGTGCCGCCGGTACTGCCCTTCGGCGAGGATGCGCGCGACCACGCGTTCGGTCAGTTCCGGTGTCGTCAGCCCCGTCAGCATCTTCAGCTCGGCGATCGGCTGCGCGATGTCCGGGTGAGCGGCGACGAAACCGACGCGCAGGTTGGCTGCCAGCGTCTTCGAGAAACCACCGATGTACACGACGCGCCTGAGTTGATCGAGGCTCGCCAGCCGCATGCACGACGACGACGCGCGGCCCGGGTGCAGGTCGCCGTAGACGTCGTCCTCGACGATCATGAAGCCGTACTCGTCCGCGAGCTTCAACAGCCGATGCGCGTTGGCCGCGGACAACGACGTGCCGGTCGGGTTGTGCAGCACGGATCCGACCACGAACAGCTTCGGCTGATGGCGGGTCAGCAGATTGGCCAGCACGGCGGTATCGGGCCCGTCGAGCGCGCGCGGAACCCCGACGATCTTGGCGCCGAACGCAGCGAAGCGGCCGAACATCAGATACCACGCGGGGTCCTCGACGAACACCGTGTCGCCCGGCGCGATGAAGTGCCGCGCGACCAGATCGATGCCGTGCGTCACACCGTTGGTCGTGACGATCTGCTCCGGGCCCGCGCCGATGTCGGCCAGCGCCAGCCGCTGCATGAGCTGCTCGCGCAGCGGCAGATAGCCTTCGGGCACGCCGTAGTTCAGCAGCGCATCGCCGGCGCTGCGGCCGATCGAACGCACCGCCGCAGCGACGAGTTCGCTGTCGAGCCAGGCCGGCGGCAGCAGTCCCGCGCCCGGATGATCGCTCGCGGGCGACTGTCGCAGCAGGCTGCGCAGCAGCCAGACGACGTCGATCGACTGCGCGCTTGCCGTCGCGCGTGCCGCGCTCGTGGCCCTTGCGACCTGCGCGGCGGGCCGTCCGCGCCGCGCCCGCACATAAAACCCCGAGCCGCGACGCGACTCGACGTAGCCGGCGGCGATCAGCCGGTCGTACGCCTCGACCACGGTCGAGCGGCTCACGCGCTTGTCGTCGGCAAAGCGGCGGATCGACGGCAGCCGCGTGCCGGGCTTCAGCGCATGCTCGTCGATGCGCAGCGCGAGCCACGCGGCGAGTTGATCGGCGAGCGTGCGTTCCGCACCGGCGAGCACGCGCGGCGTGGCCGCGGCGAGCGCGGCCGCCTCGTCGCGGCCAAGGTCGTTCATCGCTGCAGCTCCCTGCGATCGAGCCTTCGCTGCATCACGTACTTGACGATGCCGTCCGGAAAGCCGTCGAAACGGCACACGACCTCGTAGCCGTTGCGCTCGTACAGCGCCGGCGCCTGGAAGCTGAACGTGTCCAGATAGATCAAGGTGCCGCCGCGTTCGCGCGCGGCGCGCTCGACGCGGCGGAGCAGTTCGGAGGCGACTCCGCGCCGCCGATGGCGCGCATCGACCCAGAGCTGCTGCACCTCCCATGCGCTGCCCCACCAGCGCGCGCGCAACCCACCGACGAGCTGGCCGCTCACGTCCCGTGCGAAGCAGAAAAGCGTACGCACCGCGCCCAGATCGGCCGCTTGCAGGTTGAACAGATGCAGCCCGGCATCCAGCGTTTCGATATCGGCCGCGCTGGACTCCTCCGCCGTCTCGTAGTGCAGCTCGGCCTGCGTCATGCGCGTCTCCGGCGGCCCGACTGTCCTGCCCGCATTGGCAGGCCAGTGGCCGCGATTAACCGTTCAACTGTACTGGCACTGTACTGGTCGTTGCGGGTACAGTGCAAGCCCGCTCGCACCGCGCTCCACATCGCTACGCGCCCCGCGGTGCGTGCGTCGTCCTGCCCCTTTCGTGAGGGGACCCGAGGGGGACTTGCCATGCTGCCGGACCGAACCGCCATCGAAGACGCCTCCCGCATCGTTTATGCCGCGATGCCGGCCACACCGCAATACGCGTGGCCGCAGTTGAGCGAGCTGCTGCGCGCCGAAGTGTGGGTCAAGCACGAAAACCACACGCCGGTCGGCGCCTTCAAGTTGCGCGGCGGGCTCGTCTACTTCGACGGGTTGAGGCGCCGCGCGCCGGATTGTCGCGGCGTGGTCGCCGCCACCCGCGGCAACCACGGGCAGTCCATCGGCTTCGCCGCGCGCCGGCACCGGCTGGCGGCGACGATCTTCGTGCCGCACGGCAACAGCCGCGAGAAGAACGCCGCGATGCGCGCGCTCGGCGCCACGCTGATCGAGCATGGCGACGACTTTCAGGCCGCGCGCGAGGAAGCCGACCGCTACGCGCGCGCGAACGGGCTGCACTACGTGCCGTCTTACCACGCCGATCTCGTGCGCGGCGTGGCGACCTATTGGATGGAGTTCTTAGGCGCCGCACGTGATCTGGACGTCGTCTACGTGCCGGTCGGCCAGGGCTCGGGCATCAATGCCTGTATCGCTGCGCGCAACGCGCTGGGCCTGCGCACGCGCATCGTCGGCGTCGTCTCCGCGCACGCGCCGTGCTATGCGCTGTCCTTCGAAGCGCGCCGCCCGATCGAAGCGCCGGTGACGACAAAGCTCGCCGACGGGCTCGCCTGCCGCGTGCCGGATCCGGAATCGCTCGACGTCATCCTCGCGCACGTCGAGGACATCGTGCAGGTCACCGATGCGGAGGTGGCCGACGCGATGCGGCTGCTGTTCGCGACGACCCACAACACCGCCGAAGGCGCCGGCGCCGCGGCGCTCGCGGCAGCGTGGCAGCAGCGCGAATCGCTGGCCGGCCGCAAGGTCGGGCTGACGCTCACCGGCGGCAATGTCGACGCCGACGTGTTCGCGCGCGTGCTCGCGGGCGAGACGCGATGAACCCCGAGCAATTGCTCGCGCTCGTCGTGTTCGCGCTGGTCGGCTCGTTCACGCCGGGGCCGAACAACGCGATCGCGACCGCGACCGGCGCGAATCACGGCTTCGCGGCGGCGTTGCCGCACATCGCCGGCGTGCCTTTCGGCTTTTCGACGATGCTGCTCGCGGCGGCCGGCGGTGTGGCGGCGCTGATCATCGCCTCGCCCGGACTGTCCGCGCTGCTCAAGTGGCTCGGCATCGCGTATCTGCTGTGGCTCGCGTGGGGGCTGGCGCGCTCGCGCGATGGCGGCAGCGCAGCGGGGCCGTTCAGGCTGCCGCTCGCGTTCTGGCAGTCCGCGCTGTTCCAGTACCTGAATCCGAAGGCGTGGATGCTCGCGGTCGCGACGGCCGCCACGTGGCTCGCGACCGACCGGCCGTGGCAGCGCGCTGCGATCGTCTGCGTGGTCTTTTCGATCGCCTGCGCGGCAAGCCTCGTGCTGTGGGCGTGGGTCGGTGCGGCGCTGCGGCGCTGGCTCGCGCAGGGCGAGCGACTGCGCGCCTTCAACGTCACGATGGGCGTCGCGCTCGCGGCAACCGCGGTGTGGATGGGGGTGGCGTGAACCTCGTCGGCCGTTGTTCGTCGGGAGCCATGCGTGACCCCTGGCGCATCCCTCAGTACCGCGAATCCCGAATCCTCGATCCTCGAGCCTTCGCATGAATGCACCCATGTTCACATCCGCCCTTCCCCGCCTCGCGACGCGCGCCGCCGATGCGAAGAGCTCGATCATTCGCGAGATCCTGAAAGTCACGCAGCGGCCCGAGGTGATCTCGTTCGCCGGCGGACTGCCGTCGCCCGCGACTTTCCCGGTCGACGCGCTGCGCGCGGCGTTGGATGCCGTGCTGCGCGCCACCGGGCCCGCAGCGCTGCAGTACAGCGCGACCGAAGGCGACGACGCACTGCGCGCATGGGTGGCGGCGCGCGAGACCGCGAAAGGCATTCCGACTTCGGTCGAACAGGTGCTGATCGTCGCCGGCTCGCAGCAGGGGCTCGACTTGATCGGCAAGGCGATGATCGACGCGGGCAGCACGGTGCTGGTCGAGTCGCCGACCTATCTCGGCGCGCTGCAGGCGTTTGCGCTGTTCCAGCCGAGGTTGCGCGAACTGCCGGCCGACGGCGAGGGACTGCTGCCGGATGCGATCGACGCCGCGGCTGCGCGCGACGCGCGCTTCGCCTACGTGATGCCGAACTTCCAAAACCCGACCGGACGCACGCTGTCGCGCGAACGGCGCGCCGCGCTCGCGGACAAGGCGCGCGCGCTCGACCTGTGGCTGGTCGAGGACGATCCGTACGGCGAGCTGTGGTACCGGCACGCGCCGCCGCCGGGACTGCGGCAGTTCGCGCCCGAGCGGACGATCCGGCTCGGCTCGTTCTCGAAAATCCTGTCGCCGGGCCTGCGGCTCGGTTTCGTGATCGCGCCGCAAGCACTTATCGACGTGCTGGTGCGGCTGAAACAGGCGACCGACCTGCACACCTCGACGCTCGCGCAGCGCGCGGCCGCGCAGGTCGTGGCGAGCGGGCTGCTCGAATCGCACCTGCCGCAGATCCGCGCGCGCTATGCGGCGCAGTGCGAGGTCATGCTCGACGCGCTGCGCGCGCACTTCCCGCGCGAGGCGCGCTGGACGCAGCCCGACGGCGGCATGTTCGTCTGGATCGAGCTTCCCGCCGGCGTCGACGCCACGCGGCTGCTCGGTGCGGCGATCGCGCGCAACGTCGCTTTCGTTCCCGGCGCCGCGTTCTTCGCGAACGCGCCGCGTGCGAACACGCTGCGGCTCGCCTTCGTGACGGTGCCGGCCGCGCGCATCCGCGCGGGCATCGCGATCCTCGGCGAGCTGCTGCGCGAGCGCGTGGCGAGTACCGCGAGCGCATGAACACCGCAGTCACTTCGATCGGCATGACGTCGCGCGTCGGGCTCGGCCTCTTCCGCGGCCTGCTCGGCGTAATCGCGTTCAGCCTGACGCTGCCGATGACGCGCTACGCGGTGGCGGAACTCGACCCGTGGTTCCTCGCGTTCGGCCGCATGTCGATCGCCGGCGCGATCTCGGCGCTCGTGATCGTCGCCAGCGGCGTGCGGCGCCCCGCGCGCGAGGACTGGCCGCTCGTGATCTGGAGCGCGGTTGGCGTGGTGATCGGCTTTCCGCTGATGTCGTCGCTCGCGATGAAGCACATCCCGGCCAACCACGGCGCGATCATCAACGGCGCGCTGCCGTTCGCGACGGCGCTGCTCGCCGCGCTGTGGTTCGGCGAGCGCCACTCGCGCCGCTTCTGGATCTGCGCGGCGATCGGCTCGGCGCTGGTGATCGCGTTCGCGCTGCGTGGCGGCGAGGCGCATGTGTTCGGCTTCGGCGAAGCGGCGATGCTCGCTGCGGTCGCGATCGGTGCCGTGGGCTACGTTGCCGGCGGGCGGCTGTCGGCGCGGCTCGGCGGCATCGCGGTGATCCTGTGGGCGCTCGCGGTGGCGTTGCCGGTCACCGCGCCGATCACGCTCGCGCTCGTATGGAACGCGCCGCCGCACGCGGGCGCCACCGCGTGGGCCGCGTTCGGCTACGTGACGCTGATCTCGCAGTTGATCGGATTCTTCGCCTGGTACAACGGCATGGCGCTCGGCGGCATCGCGCGCGTCGGCCAGGTGCAGTTGTTGCAGGCGTTCTTCACGGTTGGGTTCGCCGCGTTGTTGTTCGGCGAACGCGTCGAGCCGGTGACGTGGCTGTTTGCCGCAGCCGTCGTCGCGACGATCGCGATCGGCCGCACCGGGCAAAGGAGAAACTCATGACCCGCCGCTTTCCCTACGTGACCGTCGATGTCTTCACCGACCGTCGCTTCGGCGGCAATCCTCTCGCGGTGTTCACGGATGCGCAGGGCTTGACCGACCGCGAGATGCAGCAGCTCGCCGCCGAGATGAACTACAGCGAAACGACCTTCGTGCTGCCGCCGGCCGATCCGGCGAACACCGCGCGCGTGCGCATCTTCAATCGCACGGCGGAGATGCCGTTCGCAGGGCACCCGAACGTCGGCACCGGCTGTGTGCTGGCGGCGCTGGGACGCGGCGACGGCGGCGTGCTGCGCTTCGAGCAAATCGCCGGGCTGGTGGAGGTGCGCTTGGAGCGCGACGCCACCGGCCGACTGGTCGGTGCGCACATCGCCGCACCGCAGCCACTGTGGGTGGGCGAAGAACTGCCGGCCGACGCGATCGCGGCTTGCGCCGGCCTCGAAGCCGCTGACCTCGTACTGAGCGCGCATCGCCCGCGCATGGCTTCGGTCGGGCTGCCGTTCTGTTTGGCTCAGGTGACGCCCGAGGCACTGACCCGCGCCACGCCCAACCTCGCCGCCTTCCAGCAGCTCGCGCAGCGCACCGGCATGCACGACCGGCTGTCGCTGCATCTGCACTGCTACGCCGACGGCGGCGCACCGAACCGGCTGCGCACGCGCATGTTCGCGCCGATCTCCGGCACCTGGGAGGACCCCGCAACCGGCAGCGCCAACGCCGCGCTCGCAGCGTTCCTGCTGTCACTCGGCGACGCGCACGAAGCGCGCTACGAGATCACGCAGGGCGTCGAGATGGGGCGGCCGAGCGTGCTG
>JBBIQI010000176.1:0-7013 GCA_037442465.1 Burkholderiales bacterium | reverse complement strand
GCGCGCCGCATCGGTCGCGCGATCGCGCTCGCGTTCGCGCGCGCCGGCTGGGACGTCGCGGTCCACTACGGCACCGCGCGCAAGGACGCACTGGCGACCGTGCGCGAGATCGAGGCGCTCGGCCGCCGCGCGTTGGCGCTCGGCCGCGATCTGGCGATCGAGCGCGGCGCGCGAAAGCTCGTTCCCGACACGATCGCCGCACTCGGCCGGCTCGACTGCGTGGTCAACAACGCGTCGCTGTTCGACTACGACGACGCGGCGCGCTTCCGCGGTGCCACGCTGATCCGCCACGTGCGCGTGAACACGATCGCGCCGGTGCTGCTGGCGCAGGCGCTGCACGCGTCGCTGGCCGACGACGCGCGCGGCGTCGTGGTCAACCTGCTCGACCAGAAACTGTGGAATCCGAATCCCGACTTCTTCAGCTACACGCTGTCGAAGAGCGCGCTGAAGGAAGCGACCACGCTGCTCGCGCTGGCGCTGGCGCCGAAGGTGCGCGTGGTCGGCGTCGCACCTGGAATGACGCTGCCTTCGCACCTGCAGGACGCGGCGGCGTTCGAGCGCACGCACGCGATGGCGCCGCTCGGGCAGGCGAGTTCGGCCGAAGACGTGGCGTCCGCGGTCGTGTACGCGGCCAGTGCCCGCGCGATCACCGGCACGACCCTGCTGGTCGACGGCGGGCAACACCTGCAGCGCATGGCGCGGGACTTCAGTTTTCTGTAGCCATGGCGGCTTCCGTTTCGTTCATCGATCTTCCGCGCCGGGTCTGCGCGGTACACCGCAACATGGGACACACATGCAGCTTCAGCCCGATCCCCGGCTGGCGGCGCTGACCAAGTCGATGCGAATCGGACTGCGGCGACTGCGCGTGCACGCGTCGGTCGGCATCCTTCCGCACGAGACGCGTCTGCGGCAACCTCTGCTGTGCGACGCAGACGTGTGGGTCGAACAGGACGCCCCGGCGCAGGACCGCATCGCCGAGGTGCTCGACTATCGCATCGTCCGCGAAGCGCTGGTGCAGAGCCTGACCCAGGGGCACACGAACCTGCTCGAGACGCTGACCGACGCCGCGGCGCGTGCGCTGTGCCGCCTGCCGCGCGTGGTCGCCGTGCGGCTGCTCGTGGAGAAACCGAACGCGTTCGACGACGCCGAGGCGGTCGGGGTCGAGGTGTTCCGTTTCAGGGACTGAATCGGCGCTGCCAACGATGAACGACATCGCCCAAGCCCAAGCGCTTTCCGCGCGCGCCGCGCACAAGGCCGCGCGCGAGGCGAACAAGCTGCAAAAACGCCTGCTGCGCCTCACCGGCCAGGCGATCGCCGACTTCGGAATGATCGCGCCCGGCGACCGCGTGATGGTGTGCGTCTCGGGCGGCAAGGACAGCCACGCGCTGCTGGACCTGCTGCTCACGCTGCGCGAACGCGCGCCGGTCGACTTCGATCTCGTCGCGGTCAACCTCGACCAGAAGCAGCCCGGCTTCCCGGCACACGTGCTTCCCGAGTATCTGGCCGGGCGCGGCGTGCCGTTTCACATCGAAACGCAGGACACGTATTCGATCGTCACGCGCGTGATCGAGCCGGGCCGGACGATGTGCTCGCTGTGTTCGCGGCTGCGCCGCGGCATCCTGTACCGGGTGGCGAGCGAACTCGGCGCGACCAAGATCGCGCTCGGTCATCATCGCGACGACATCCTCGGCACGTTCTTCCTGAACCTGTTTTACGGAGGCAAGCTCAAGGCGATGCCGCCGAAGCTCGTTTCCGACGACGGCCGGCACGTCGTCATTCGCCCGCTCGCGTACGTGAAGGAAGACGACCTCGCGCGCTACGCGAAGCTGAAAGACTTCCCGCTCATCCCCTGCAATCTGTGCGGCTCGCAGGAAAACCTGAAGCGCCGGGAGATGAAGCGCATGCTGGCCGAATGGGAAAGGCGTTTCCCCGGCCGCGTCGAAAACACGTTCAACGCGCTGGCGCGCGTCGTACCGTCGCACCTGATGGACGCGCGGCTGTTCGACTTCCGCGCGCTCGCGGCGACCGGCGTTCCGTATCCCGGCGGCGACATCGCGTTCGACGAGGAGCCGTGTGCGGACGCAGCCGAGCCCGCGGCCGGTGTGATCCGGTTCGCCGGACTCGACGACCAGTAGCGGCGCTCAGCTTTCGGTCGTCTCCAGGTCGCCCGGGTCGAGCGAACCGACGTTTTCCTCGAGCCACGCGTGCCAGGCTTCCCTGGTCATCGGCGCGACGGTCGCCTCCAGGTTTTCCCAGCGCACGCGCCACATCCCGTCGGGCAGCGGCGTGACGGTGACGCGCGGCAGCGCGCCGAGGCCGAACGCCTCGATGCGGTCCTCGACGACAGCCTCCGCTTCGCGCGGGGTCAGCACGCGACCCTCGCTCATCGGTACTCCGTTGCGGCCGCCATGCGCTGCGCAAGCGGCCGTGGTCTTCATCGCGCTGCGAGCTTACCGCGTCGGCACGCGGATCACTGCCCTCGCGCGATCTGCACGTTTTTCGGTTTTCGCAGCCGGTCGCGATGACCCGAGTTGACCTGCGTGACCCAGTCCTTGATGCACCGGAACAAGGCGTCGTAGTTTGAGGCGGCAGCGAAGGCGGTGATCCGGCCGTTCGAGTGAATCGCGGCCTGAACCTTCGGCCCGAAGGGCGACACGCAGACGACCGCCTCCTCCTGGCCGCCCTTGTGCGGCGCGTTGCCGCTGACGGACAGCGCGCCGCCGATCAGATCGATCTGCCCACGGACGCCAAGGTTGCGCTCGAGCTGCGGCAACTGCGCACCGAGCAGCGTCTTCAACTGTTCGCGCACGGCCGGTTCGCGCAGCAGCGCATCAGCGTCCAGGCTGCCCGCGTACTTCGCCGTCAGCGTACGCGCGGCCGCTTCGGCGTTCTGCGCCAGAACGCCGTGCGGGGCCAGGGCGATCGCCGCCGGCGCGGCGATGCCCGCAGCAAACTTCGCCGCCAAGCGCAGCGCGTTCATCGTTCGTCCTCCCGACGCGTCCGGCCAACGTCAGCGCAGCGAGCCCGAACCGCCCGCGGGCGGCGTGTCCCCACCGGTCGCGGCCGGATTGCCGGCCGCGTTTCGCGCCGCCAGGTTCTGCTGCTGCACGCGCTCGCGCGCGGCCTGCGCCTGAGCGCGCACCTGCGCGAGCCGCGCCTGCATTTCGGCTTCGACGCGGCTCACGTCCAGATCGCGCGCGACCTGCAGGTAGATCAGGCACCAGCCTTTCTTCAGCACGAGGCTGAGCAGCGTGCCGACCGCAGCGAAGATCAGCGCGGCACCGACCAGCATCGCCAAGCCATAGCCGCCGCCCGCGCCGCCGCGATAGCCGTAGCGCCGCGAACCCATGCCGCCCACGTCGCCGGCCAGGTTCGACAGGCCCGACAGGTCGAACGGCACGCCGACGATCGCGAGCGACAGCGAACCCGTCGCCAGCGTGCCGGAGAACGCGATCGTCCACAGCACCATCGCCGCGACCAGCAGCAGCACGAACAGCGCGCAGCCGCGCACCAGCACGCCGAGCAGCCGCTTGCGCACGACCATCGCCACGCGCGCGAGCGTGGCACCGACCGACTCGCCGGACCAGATCGCCGGCCCCGCGATCGGCGCCAGCACGAACGCGAAAGCGACGAACAGCACGCCGAGCACGACGGCGGAAAGCGGAAACACGACGAAGAACAGCACAGGCCCGATGCCGGGAATCTTGCAGATCGCCAACAACAGCGCCACCGCGAGCAGCGCCAGCAGGAACGCGAGTCCCGCGGCGAGCAGCACGACGATCGTTTTGCCGAACGCGAGCAGTCCCGCGAGCAGCGCATCGACAAACGCGCGGCGCGGCGCGCCCGCCGACTCGTCCATCAGCACGACGCCGGCGCCATTGAAGCCCGTGCCCGCGCAGATCACGAACAGCAACGAGCCGAGCGCGGCAAGGCCGAACGACCCACCCGTCGCCGCGGCGACGAACAGTCCGAACAGTCCCACGCCCGCGGCGGTCGCCGCCAGCTCGACCGCGAGCGCGCGGCCATTGGTCACCGCGTCGACCGCCGGAAGGATCGCGCCGGCGTCGCGCACCTGATTGGATACGGCACTCATCGTGGCCTCCGTCCGGCGTCTAGCGCGGTTTGGTCAGCGACTTGAACAGGTCGACCGCCTTCTGTACCGCCTCGACCGGGTTGTCGTTCGCCTGCGGCGACGCGTCACCCTGCGGCTGCGCGCCGGCTTGCGGCAGCGGCAAGGCGCTCGAGGTCATCTGCTTCAGGCCCGTGAAGTTCAGCGCGAACTCGCGCGCCGCGCGCACCTGCGTCGGCGACAGCGGCTCGAGCTGCACCAGGACGAGATCGAAGCTGTAGGTGTTTCCCAGCACCGTCCGCCGGACGCTGTACTGATGGACCGATTCGAAGGTCGCGTTGCGCGACTGTCCCGGCGCGAGCCGGAATTGCGCGTCGGCCTGGCCCGGCTGCACGATGCCGATGCCGCTGACCCGCTGCGGGCGGTTATTGAAGTAGCCGTAACGGTTGCCGCGGTCGTCGATCAGCACGTGCGAGCCGAGCTTGTAGCCGAGGATCAGCGGTTGCGATGACACGTTGCGGATCGCCAGCGTGATACGTACGGTCTGGTACGCGGTCACGCCGCCCGAGTTGCTGACCGTGAGCTGGCCGACCTGCGCGGCGAACGGCCCCGCGTTGACGCAGCGGTTCGGCGCCGGTGCGCACGGATCGGACACGGGCGCAGCGGCCTGCGGAGCCGGCGCGGGGTCGGGTGGCGCCGTCGTCGGCGCTACGGTCGGCGACGCAGTCTGTGCCGAGGCCGGCGCCGCCGCGGCAGTCGGGGTCGTCACCACCGCCGCCGCTGTGCTCGGCGCCGGCGCCGTTGCGCTCGCCGCTGCGCCCGGTCTCAGTCCCGCGAAGCTGATCGCGTGCGAACGCACGGTGCGAACCTGCTGCCCGCCGATCAGCGCGAGCTGCTCGATCACGAGGTCGAAGTTGTAGGCATCGCCAAGCACCGTGCGCGCCGGCGAATACTGGATCACGTTCTCGAAGGTCGCGTTGCGCGCTTCGCCGGGCGCAAGCTGGAACTGCGTGTCGGCCGAACCCGGCTGCACGAGACCGATGCCGACGACGCGATTGGGCCGGTTGTTGAAGTAGCTGTAGGCGTTGCCGTTGCTGTCGATCAGCACGTTGGTGCCGAGTCGGTGCGCGAGGATCAGCGGCTCCTTCGACACGTTGCGCAGCCGCAGCGTGATGCGAACCGTGTGATAGGCGGTCACGCCGTCTTGCCGGGCAGTGACCACCTGGACGACGTCGGCGGTGAAGTTGCCGGCGTCGAAGCAGCGGGCGATGCCGTCGCAGGCGCCGGCCTGCGCGGGCGCGGCGCTCAGTGCGGCGAGCCCGCCGGCCAGCAGCGCGGACGCAAGCCGCGCGACGAAGGCGAATAAGCGATTGTCCATGGCGTGTCCTTTCGGGCGATCGTTCGCAACGCTCAGCGTTTCGACGCCGCCCAGTCGGCGTCGACGAGTTGCAGGACGATGCGGATCTGCGGCACCGCGTTGCCGCTGCGGGCGACGTAGTCGCGGTTATCGACGTAGTGCGCAGTCAGCGCATGGCGCGGCCCCGAGCGGTCGTACAGCAGCGCCGCGTCGACCTCGGGCCCCCAGCCGAGCGAATAGCTCGACCCCAGGTTGCGCGCCGCGGCGACCGCGCCGTAGCGGCCGACCAGCGTCCTGCGGAACACCTCGCCGTCGACGTAGGGGAACACGCGCTCGACGCGGATCGAGCGCACGACCTCGTCGCCGTCGAACAACGCGGTCACGCACACCGAGCCTGGTCCGACGTTGCCGCGCCGGCCCGGCACGTGGATGCAGCCCATGTCGTTGACGGTGAGCATGCCGCCGAAGCGCGGATCGGCGTTCCTGCCCGCCGGCGCGCGCGCGACCGCGCCGAACAGCCGCTGCAAGGTCGATTCGAGATCCTTCGCCTTGACGCCGACGCGAAAGCCGGCGACATCGGCCGCCGCGAGGTCGAAGGGCGGCGCACCGTTCGTCGCACCTGCCGGCGATCCGCTTGCGCCCGCGGCCGCGGCCGCCAGCGGCGCGACGGTCGGCGCGAAAACCACGCGCCCCTGGCGGTCGAGCAGCCGCACCGCGAGCAGCTCGGCACGAACGACGCGCGCGCCGGTGACCGCGCCGGCCGGATCGCCCTTGCCGACGATGCGGAAGCGGACTTCGTTGACGACGCCGCGGCCGATGCGATTGAGCTGCGCGTCGAACTCGCGCGCCTGCTCTTTCGGCATCGCGATCGGCCGCGCCGAGTCGGCATTGGCGAAGACGATCTGGTAGTTCTGCCGGAACGCCTGCACCGGCACGAAGTAGCCCGGCGCGAACAGCATGATCGAGAACTCGCCGCGCTCGTGGTCGTACTGCGAAATCGAGTCGTTGACGCGGATCCTGAACTCGCGCTGCGGATCGGCCGCATCCAGTTGCGCCTGCAGCCGCGCGGTTTCGGCCTTGAGCGCGTCGGGCCGGTCGAAGTTCGACGCGCGCCGCACGAGCTCGCTGTGTGCGGCGGCCGCGCGCAAGTCGAGCGGCTCGCCGGTGAGCTTGTGATAGATCAGCGCGGCGTCGACCGGATCGAAGCCATCGGGCTGTGCCTGTGCACGTGTCTGCTGCAGCACGGCGGCGAACACGAGGAACGTCGCCAGAACGATCCGGCCGACAAAGGCGCGGAGCGCGGGTTCGTCATGTGCGCATGGAGCCATGGTCGCCTTCCTCCGGTGTTACTTGCCGGCCGGCGCGTGCCGGCGCAGCGGGATCGATTCGCCGCTCGCGAAACGCAGGTCGAGCGCGTCGCCGGCGGCGACGAGCGTGGCTTCGCCACCGCCGGCGAGCTTCAAGACGCGCGCGCCGTTGGCGCCCGGCTGCGCGCGCAGCCGCGTCATGCCCGCGTATGCGTCGTCGCCGTCGAGCACGATCACGTGCAGGCCGCTGATGTACGCCTGCAGCGCCGCCGCGGCCGCG
>JBBIQI010000175.1:0-7035 GCA_037442465.1 Burkholderiales bacterium | reverse complement strand
GCTAGTCTGACAGCACCGGCTCGCCGCGGGCCTCCTCGGGCGTGCCACCGCCGTCGGACGACGGAAACTCGAGCTTGATCTCGCCGGCTTCGTCGACGTCGACACTGACCCGGCCGCCGTTGACCAGGCGGCCGAACAGCAGTTCGTCGGCCAGCGCTTTGCGGATCGTGTCCTGGATCAGGCGTGCCATGGGTCGCGCGCCCATCACCGGATCGAAGCCCTTCTTCGCCAGATGCCTGCGCAGCGCGTCCGAGAAGGCGATGTCGACTTTCTTCTCGTGCAACTGGTCTTCGAGCTGCATCAGGAACTTGTCGACCACGCGCAGGATGATCTCCTCGTCGAGCGCGCGGAAGCTGATGATCGCGTCGAGCCGGTTGCGGAACTCGGGCGTGAAGATGCGCTTGATTTCGGCCATCTCGTCGCCGGGCTCGCGCGTGCTGCCGAACCCGATCGCGCGCTTGTTCAGCAGCTCCGCGCCGGCGTTGGTCGTCATGATGATGATCACGTTGCGGAAGTCGGCCTTGCGTCCGTTGTTGTCGGTCAGCGTGCCGTGATCCATCACCTGCAGCAGGATGTTGAAGATGTCCGGGTGCGCCTTCTCGATCTCGTCGAGCAGCAGCACCGCGTGCGGCTTCTTGCTGATCGCCTCGGTCAGCAATCCGCCCTGATCGAACCCGACGTAGCCCGGCGGCGCGCCGATCAGGCGGCTCACGGCATGGCGCTCCATGTACTCGGACATATCGAAGCGGATCAGCTCGATGCCCAGCGTGAACGCCAGCTGCTTCGCGACTTCGGTCTTGCCCACCCCGGTCGGCCCCGAGAACAGGAATGAGCCGATCGGCTTGTCGGGCTTGCCCAGCCCGGAGCGCGCCATCTTGATCGCGGAGGCGAGCGCCTCGATCGCCGGGTCCTGACCGAACACGACGTTCTTCAGGTTGCGCTCGAGGTTTTTCAGCTGCGCGCGGTCGTCGCTGGAGACGGTCTGCGGCGGAATGCGCGCGATCTTGGCGATGATGTCTTCGACCTCGTTCTTGCCAATGGTCTTCTTGCGCTTGGACACCGGCAGGATGCGCTGGGCGGCGCCCGCTTCGTCGATCACGTCGATCGCCTTGTCGGGCAGGTGGCGGTCGTTGATGAACTTGGCCGACAGCTCGGCCGCCGCGGTGATCGCGCCGGCGGAGTACTTCACACCGTGATGCTCCTCGAAGCGCGACTTCAGACCCTTGAGGATTTCGATCGTCTGCTCCACGGTCGGCTCGGCGACGTCGATCTTCTGGAAGCGGCGCGACAGCGCGTGGTCCTTCTCGAAGATGCCGCGGTACTCGTTGTAGGTGGTCGCCCCGATGCACTTCAACTGTCCGCTCGCCAGTGCCGGCTTCAGCAGGTTGGACGCGTCCAGCGTGCCGCCGGAAGCGGAGCCGGCGCCGATCAGCGTGTGGATCTCGTCGATGAACAGGATCGCGTGCGCATTGTTCTTCAACTGCTTGAGCACGGCCTTGAGCCGCTGCTCGAAGTCGCCGCGGTACTTGGTGCCCGCCAGCAGCGCGCCCATGTCGAGCGAATAGACGGTCGCCTTCTCGAGGATCTCGGGCACGTCACCCTTGACGATGCGCCAGGCCAGACCTTCGGCGATGGCCGTCTTGCCGACGCCGGCCTCGCCGACCAGCAGCGGATTGTTCTTGCGCCGCCGGCACAGCACCTGGATCACGCGCTCGACCTCGGGCTCGCGTCCGATCAGCGGATCGATCTTGCCTTCGCGCGCGAGCTGGTTCAGATTCAGCGTGTACTGCTCGAGCGGCGAGCTTTGTTCGCGGCCCTGCTCCTGCTCCTGCTCCTGATCGGCTTTGTCCCTGCCCTTTTCCTCGCCCTGCGGCGCCTTGGTGATCCCGTGCGAGATGTAGTTGACGACGTCCAGGCGGGTCACGCCCTGCTGGTGCAGGTAATACACGGCGTGCGAGTCCTTCTCGCCGAAAATGGCGACCAGCACGTTGGCCCCGGTGACTTCCTTCTTGCCGTTGCTGGTGGACTGCACGTGCATGATCGCGCGCTGGATCACGCGCTGGAAGCCCAACGTCGGCTGCGTGTCGGCCTCCGAGTTGGGCGGCAGCACGGGAGTGTTATCGGCGATGAAGTTCTGCAGACTCTTGCGCAGGTCCTCGATGTTGCAGGCGCAGGCGCGCAGCACCTCGGCGGCCGACGGGTTGTCCAGCAGCGCCAGCAGCAGGTGCTCGACGGTGATGAATTCGTGTCGCGCCTGCCTGGCCTCGACGAAGGCCATGTGCAAGCTGACTTCCAGTTCCTGCGCGATCATGCTTCCTCCATCACGCACTGCAGCGGGTGCTGATGCTGGCGTGAGTAACTGCAAACCTGCTCGACCTTGCTGGCGGCGATGTCGCGCGGATACACGCCGCACACGCCGCGACCCTCATGATGCACCTTCAGCATGATCTGGGTCGCCTGCTCGCGGCCCTTGCCGAAGAATTTCTGCAGCACCCCGACGACGAATTCCATCGGCGTGAAATCGTCGTTGAGCAGGACCACCTGGTACATCGGTGGCGGCTTGACGCGAGAAGTCTGCTTCTCGACGACCGTGCCTTCGCCGATCCGCTCACTCATGAGGCCATTCTAGAAAATCCGCTCGCCCCGCGCGGGACTCGATAAGCAACCCAATCATAAGTTATCTCGGCGCGCGCCACCCCGCGCGCGGCGGCGCCTTCCGACCGTCGATCCGCATTCGGCGCCGGAGTTCCGCGACGGCCGCGACCGCCGTCGCTTCCGCCCCGACCGCGGATGGGTTCGACGCCGCGCACAAAATATGGTCGACCGCGCCCGTACCGGGTGCGGTCCGCGAGAGCGTTCGGGTCGGTTGTGGCTCGCGCGCGACGACCGCAGGCGCCGCGCTTCGCCCGCTGGCGGCTGCGGGCCTTGACGGGCGGCAGCCCAGATCCAAGAATTCGGCGTCCGTCCGCAGTAACGACAAAGCGAACGACGGATCGTCGGCGGTCTGGCGTTTCCCGCGCGCCGCCGGCGGGGAGAGGAGTCGAGGAGACACCGCAGCCGCGCGCCGCGGCGCGCCATGACCCCTCGCGTGAGGATGCAGCATGAGGAAGGCTTTATGGCAACGGGTACCGTCAAGTGGTTCAACGACGCGAAGGGGTACGGCTTCATCACGCCGGACGACGGCGGGGAAGATCTGTTCGCCCATTTTTCGGCGATCCAGATGAACGGCTTCAAGACCCTCAAGGAGGGTCAAAAAGTCGTCTTCGAAGTGGTCCAGGGCCCGAAGGGCAAGCAGGCATCGAACATCACGACCGGCAGCTAGCGCTGGGCGGCCAGCTCACGGGCTGGCGCAGTACCCCCAAGAAAAACCCCGCCGCGGCGGGGTTTTTCTTGGTCTTACGGCCGCTCTACATGTGATCGATCATCACTTGGCCGAAGCCCGAGCAGCTCACCTGTGTGGCACCTTCCATCAGCCGCGCGAAGTCGTAGGTCACCTTCTTGCTCAGGATCGCGCGCTCCATCGACTTGATGATCAGGTCGGCCGCTTCGGTCCAGCCCATGTGCCGCAGCATCATTTCCGCGGACAGGATCTCCGAGCCCGGATTGACGTAGTCCTTGCCGGCGTACTTCGGCGCCGTGCCGTGGGTGGCTTCGAACATCGCCACCGAGTCCGACAGGTTCGCACCCGGCGCGATGCCGATGCCGCCGACCTGCGCGGCCAGCGCGTCCGAGATGTAGTCGCCGTTGAGGTTCATCGTCGCGATCACGTCGTACTCGGCCGGCCGCAGCAGGATCTGCTGCAAGAAGGCGTCGGCGATCACGTCCTTGATGACGATCTCGCCGTGACTGGCGCGGATCTTCATCCACGGACCGCCGTCGAGCAGTTCGGCGCCGAATTCCCTCTGCGCCAGGCCGTAGCCCCACCGGGCGAACGCGCCCTCGGTGAACTTCATGATGTTGCCCTTGTGCACGAAGGTCACGCTCTTGCGCCGGTTGTCGATAGCGTACTGAATCGCCTTGCGCACCAGCCGCTCGGTACCCTCGCGCGAAATGGGCTTGATGCCGATGCCGGAGGTATTCGGAAAGCGGATCTTCTTGACCCCCATTTCTTCCTGCAGGAACCGGATCAGCTTCTTCGCCTTGTCGCTCTCCGCTTCGTACTCGATACCCGCGTAGATGTCCTCCGAGTTCTCGCGAAAGATCACCATGTCGGTCTTCTCCGGCTCGCGCACGGGGCTGGGCACGCCCTTGAAGTAGCGCACGGGCCGCAGGCAAACGTACAGATCGAGCTCCTGCCGCAAGGCGACGTTGATCGAGCGGATGCCGCCGCCGACCGGCGTGGTCAGCGGCCCCTTGATCGAAACGACGTACTCCTTGAGCGCCTGCAAAGTCTCGTCCGGCAGCCAGACGTCCGGGCCGTAGACCTTGGTGGACTTCTCACCGGCGTAGATTTCCATCCAGACGATCTTGCGCTTGCCCCCGTAGGCCTTCGCCACGGCAGCATCGACGACCTTGATCATCACCGGGGTGATGTCGACACCGGTACCGTCGCCCTCGATGTACGGGATGATCGGCTGATCGGGCACGTTCAGCGTGTAATCCTTGTTGACGGTGATCTTCTGGCCTGAACTGGGCACCTTGATGTGCTGGTACATGAGGTCTCCGCTCGCGTTCTGACTCGTTATGGGCGGTTGCGGCCAGCCGGCTCATCCGTTCGGCGCACCTCCCCGACGCGGCGAGTTTACCCGTCCGCTGTAACCACCGATGTCAACCCGGCGCGAGGCGGTGCCGTTATAGGCGCGACGAACTCTCGTCCGCGCTGGTCCATCAGGACCAACGTCGCCACGTTTCGAGTCATCCTTCAGGGAGAAAACGCATGAACAAGCTGCTTGCCGCCCTCGTCTCGACGCTGTTCGCCGGTGCCGTGTTGGCCCAGGCCCAGCCCGCCACCCCCGCCACGCCGGCGCAGCCGGCCGCGCCTGCCAAGGCCGAAGCCAAGGCGGAGGCCAAGGGCGAGATGAAAGGCGAAACCAAGAAGGTCACCAAGAAGACCAAGGCCAAGGCCAAGAAAACGGGCGACGCCAAAGCGCCCGAAGCCAAGAAGTAATCGCTCCCGCACGATCGGCAAAGGCAGGGGTGACCCTGCCTTTTTCGTTGCGCCGGCGCGTGCTGGCGGTCCGCCCCGCGAGAGCCCCGGCGAATCCGACCCCGACGTCCGCGTGCCGAGCGTCGCCTCGCGTCGAAGTGGACCGAAAGCCGGCCGCTGATGCCGCCGGCTTTCGGTCACCTTTCGCGGGACGGCGGGATCGACGTGCGCCGGGAACGCGAACCGGCCAAGGGCGCCGACACGGTCGCGTGGCTCACTTCTGCCCGATAAGATCCAGTTCCCTCACTGGTGCCGCCCGCCGATGCAGCCCGTCCTTCTGAGCCAACGCCTGCTGACCGCCGCCGCACTCACGTTCGCCTGGTTGGCCGCCGCCAGCGCCCAGCAACCGCAGCCGGCGCTGCCGACGGTCAAGCTCAGCGCGGGCATCCATCTGATCACCGCGGAAGTCGCGGCCAGCGATCCAAGCCGCATGCGCGGGCTGATGTTCCGCGAGTCGCTGGCGCCGAACCACGGCATGCTCTTCGTGTTCGACCACAAGGCGATCCACTGCATGTGGATGCGCAACACGCTGATTCCACTGTCGGTTGCGTTCGTCGACGACGACGGCGCGATCGTCAACATCGAGGACATGAACCCGCGCACCGAAACCAGCCACTGCGCGCGGCGTCCGGTGCGCTTCGCGCTGGAAATGGAACGGGGGTGGTTCGCCAGGCGCGGACTGGGCCCCGGCGCCCGCCTCGTCGGCCTGCCGACGCGCTGAGCGACTGCGGTCGCCGCCCGGCAGCGCGCCAGCCGCACCCGGCTCAGGCGAAGTTCTTCGCCGCGAAGTCCCAGTTGGCGAGCGAGTTCAGGAACGTTTCGACGAACTTCGGACGCGCGTTGCGGTAGTCGATGTAGTAGGCGTGTTCCCACACGTCGATCGTCAGCAGCGGCTTGTCCGCAGTAGTCAGCGGCGTGCCGGCATTGCTCGTATTGACGATGTCGACCGAGCCGTCCGGTTTCTTCACCAGCCAAGTCCAGCCCGAGCCAAAGTTGCCGACGGCGCTCTTGGTGAACGCCTCCTTGAACGCGGCGAACGATCCCCACTTTTTCGCGATCGCAGCGCCGAGCGCGCCCGCGGGTTCGCCGCCTCCGCCGGGCCTCATACTGTTCCAGAAGAACGTGTGGTTCCAGACCTGCGCGGCGTTGTTGAAGATGCCGCCCGAGGACTTGCGGATGATTTCCTCAAGGCTCATCGCCTCGAATTCGGTGCCCTTGATCAGGTTGTTCAGGTTGGTGACGTAGGCCTGGTGATGCTTGCCATAGTGGTACTCGAAGGTCTCCTTCGAAATATGCGGCACCAGCGCGTCCATCGCGTAGGGCAGGGGCGGAAGTGTGTGTTCCATGGGTGTCCTTTGCCTGGCAGGTTGATCGCAACCAGATTCGGATTCTAGCCATCGCTGTCGCGCTGCTTGCCCGCATCGTTCACAAGGGAATCGACCCGCACCCGGGCCCCGCCGCGCGCAAAGCGCAGGCGCACTTCGTCGCCGACGGCCAGCTGGGCGGTGTCGCGCACGCTGCGACCATCGGGCGCGTACGCAATGGCATAGCCGCGCGCCAGAACCGCATCCGGGTCGAGCGCGTGCAGGCGCGCCGTCAGCGCGGCGCAATGCCCGCCCCATGCACGCAGACGTTCCTGCGCGCTCGCCTGCAGTGTGGCCGTCGCGCGATGCAGACGCACCTCCACCGCCACGACGTTGGCGGCGGCTGCGCCCAGTCGACGGGACAACGTCGTCAGCGCCAGGCGTGGTGCCGCAACGCGCCTGTCCGCAGCGCGCGCCAGCCGTGCAACCAGCGCCCCGATACGCGCGTCCAGTCCGCGCAGCGGTGCGCGCGGCGCCGCCAGCGCGCGCAGCGCGTAGTCGAGCCGCTGTTGCGCGCGCTCGACG
>JBBIQI010000174.1:0-7055 GCA_037442465.1 Burkholderiales bacterium | reverse complement strand
GATCTGGATGCGGTGCTGGCAGCCGATCACCCGGCACGCACGGTCTGGGCGTTCGAACGGCTCAGACGCCGCGCGCAAAGAAGTCGAACAGCCGCTGCGGCAGGAAGTCCAGCGTCCCCGGCGGGGCGCCCTGCGCGAAACCGATGTGCCCGCCTTCCTCGGGCTGCTCGAGCAGTACGTGGCGGGAGACATCGCGTTCGCGCGGCAGGCTCGCGGCCGGAACGAACGGGTCGTTCAGCGCATTCAGCACCAGGTGCGGGATCTTGACGCCGGCGAGCCATGGTTTGCCCGAGGCGCGCGCCCAATAGTCGTCGGCATCGCGAAAGCCATGCACCGGGGCGGTGAAGGCGTTGTCGAAATCGCGCATCGTGCGGCTTGCGCGCACGGCGGCGGCGTCGGCGATGCCGGGAAAACGCTGCGTCTTCGCGAGCGCCTTTTCCTTCAGCGTCGACAGAAACATCTTCGTGTAAACGAGATTGAAGCCGCGCCCGAGCGCCGCGCCGCCGGCCGCCAGATCCAGTGGCGCGCCGATCGACGCCGCCGCGGTGACGAAGCGCGCGTCCTCTTCGCGTTCGCCGAGCCATTTGGCGAGCATGTTGCCGCCGAGCGAGATGCCGGCGGCGTGCAGCCGCGCATGCGGCCAGCGCGCATGGATGCGGCGCAGGATCCAGTCGCCTTCGTTCGAGTCGCCCGAGTGATAGGCGCGCGGCAGCCGGTTCGGTTCGCCCGAGCAGCCACGAAAGTGCGGCACGATGCCGCGCCAGCCACGATCGGCGAAGTCCCGCATGATCGCGAGCGCATAGTGGCTGCGCGAGCAGCCTTCGAGGCCGTGAAACAGCACGAGCACAGGTGCGTCGTCGTCGGCCGGCTCGGGCAATGCGAAGTCCACGTCGATGAAGTCGCCGTCGGGCGTGTCCCAGCGCTCGCGGCGGTAAGCGACGCGCGGCCGCGGTGCGAGCTTGGCGGCGACGATCGTCTGCACGTGCGGCCCCGGCAGCCAGCGCGGCGCGCGGTAACGGCTTTCGATCACCGGCATGGCGAGGACTTCCGACGGCGCATCGTCATCCCGGGCCGCCGGCGATGCCGCTCGGGCGCTCGAAATTCCGCGTCGCTGCGCTCCGCGGAATGACAATAACAAGGCATTCTTCCTCGGAGTGACAGGACGTTTCTCCTATCGAGCATTGCCCAACCTCGTGACATTGCCATCTTTGGAGTTCGCGTCGCTCTCGCTGTCGCCGGTTCCGTCATCGCAAGCCGCGCGAGCGATCTCGGCACCGCGAGCGGCGGAGACTCCTCGCCGTTGGTTCGGAATGACGAAGGCTGAGGGATGCGGCCAGCAGGCGTTTGTGACGTGTTGCAAGAGTCGGTAAGGGTCAAAGGGAATGACAAAGCATTCTTCTTCGGAATGACAAGGCACTTTTTCACGGCCTTGCGCTTGCGGTCGCCGCACTCCTCGGAGCGACCACGAACTTGACCCGCGCTGGCGGACTCAATGCAACGGGCCGCTCGGCGTCTCGATGTCGCGCGCCTGTCCCTCGGGCGCGGGGCAGGCGTGGTGCAGCACCATCTTCCATCCGCCCGGCGTCTTGACGTAGGCATTGGTGGCGAACACGTGCGCGATCTGCTGCTGGCGCCCCTGCGTGACGACGACCTCTTCGATCACCGCATGCAGCGCGACGGTCGGCGTCTCGATCGACTTCCTGGAGCCGGCGCGGATATGCAACGGGCCGTTGGCGAGGATCGCGCGCCACGAGCCCGCCACCGCCGCGTGGCCGACCAGCCGCGGGCCGTTCGGATGGATGCAGACCACGTCCTCGTCGTCAAGCCACAGCTCGGCGACGGCTTCGGCGTCGCCCGCTTCGAGCGCCTCGTAGAAGGCCTGCTCGCACTCGGCGGGCGACGCGAACAGCAGCGGCTTGGTCAACGACATCGTGACGTGATCGATGGCGCGTCGGCGCGCGGCATGGACGCCGACGCGCACGGCCTCAGTGTCCCTTGACGACCTCGCCCGGCTTGAGCCGGTAGCGCGTGCCGCAGTACGGGCACATCGCTTCGCCGGTCTTGGTCACGTCGAGGAACACGCGCGGATGATGGTTCCACAATGGCATCGCGGGGTTGGGGCAGAACGCGGGCAGATCCTTGGCCGCGAGTTCGACCACCGGCAGTTCGATCGTGCTCATACCTTCGTCAGCCAATGCTTGTACTTGGCGGCGCGGCCGTTGACCACATCGAAGAACAGGTTCTGGATTTTTTCCGTGATCGGACCGCGCTTGCCTGCGCCGATGGCGCGCCCGTCGAGTTCGCGGATCGGCGTGACCTCGGCGGCGGTGCCGGTGAAGAACGCTTCGTCGGCCAGGTACACGTCGTCGCGCGTCATCGGTATCGCGGTCACCGTGAGCCCGAGGTCGCCGGCCAGCTCGATCACGCTGCGGCGGGTGATGCCGATCAGCCCCGAGACCATCTGCGGCTCGTACAGGCGACCGTCGCGCACGATGAAGAGGTTCTCGCCCGCCCCTTCGGCGACGAAGCCGTTGGTGTCCAGCAGCAACGCCTCGTCGTAACCCTCGCGCGTGGCCTCGAGGTTGGCCAGGATCGAGTTGACGTAGTGGCCCGCGGTCTTGGAGCGCACCATCGACACGTTGATGTGATGCCGCGCGTAGGACGAGGTCTTCACGCGAATGCCCTTCTGCAGTCCTTCCTCGCCCAGGTAGGCGCCCCACGGCCAGGCGGCGATCGCCACGTGCACGCGCGCGCCCTTGGGGCTGACGCCCATCTTCTCGGAGCCGTAGAAGACGATCGGCCGCAGATAGCAGGATTCGAGCTTGTTAGCGCGCACGACCTCGCGCTGCGCATCCGCGAGCTGTTCGAGCGAATACGGGATCTCCATCATGAAGATCTTCGCGGAGTTGAACAGCCGCTCGGTGTGCTCGCGCAGCCGAAAGATCGCCGTGCCGTCGGCGGTCTTGTACGCGCGCACGCCTTCGAACACCGCCAGCCCGTAGTGCAGCGAGTGCGTCAACACGTGCGTGGTCGCGTCGCGCCACGGCACCAGCTTGCCGTTGTACCAGATCCACCCGTCGCGGTCGGCCATCGACATCGTCGTTCTCCCGAAAGTGCGCGGATTCTAACGACTCGGAATGCCTTCCTATAATCCGCGCCTCAGGGAGCCTCGATGAACAACCCCGCTGCTGCCCGGCGGCAGATCCTGCTGCTGGTCGTCTGCCAGGCGCTGCTGTACGTCAACAACGTCACGCTGATCGCGGTCAACGGCCTCGCGGGGCTGGCGCTCGGGCCGAGCCCGCTGTGGGCCACGCTGCCGGTGACGACCTACATCGTCGGCTCCGCGCTCGCGACCGTGCCCGCCTCGTTCGCGATGGCGCGCTGGGGCCGTCGCAAGGGCTTCATGTTCGGCACCGCGATGGGTTTCGTCGGCACGTCGATCGCGATGAGTGCGATGCTCGCGAGCAGCTTTGCGCTGCTGTGCTTCGGCACCTTCGTGGTCGGGCTGTACAACGCGTTCGCGCAGTATCTGCGCTTCGCCGCGGCCGACGCGGCCGACGCATACGATCCATCGCTGAAGGAACGCGCGATCGCGTGGGTGCTTGCCGGCGGCATCGCGGGCGGCATCGTCGGCCCGGAGATGAGCAAGCTCACGCGCGCGCTGCTGCCGGTGGAATTTGCCGGCACCTACATCGGGCTGGCGGCGATCGCGTTCGTTGCGATGCTGGTCGCGAGCCGCCTGCGCATCCCGCACTGGCACGCGGCCGCGCACGGGCCGGCGCGCCCGCTCAGGGAAATCGCGGCGCAGCCGGCGCTCGTCGTGGCAGTGCTCGTCGGCGCGATCAGCTACGGCGCGATGAACCTGCTGATGACCGCCACGCCGCTGGCGATGAAGGTGTGCGGATTCGGCTACCCGCAGGCGGCCGACGTCATCAAGTGGCATGTCATCGCGATGTTCGCGCCGGGTTTCTTCACCGGGCATCTGATCCGCCGCGTCGGCGCGCTGCCGGTGATGCTGGCCGGCTGCCTGCTGATGTTCGCGACGATGGCGATCACCCACCATGGGTTGACCTACTGGCACTTCTGGTCCGCCCTGGTGCTGCTCGGGCTGGGGTGGAACTTCATGTTCGTCGGCGCGACGACGCTGCTGACCACCACCTACACGCCGGCGGAGAAAGCCAAAGTCCAGGGCGTCAACGATCTCGTAGTGTTCCTGACGATGATCAGCTCGTCGGCGGCGTCGGGCGCGCTGTTGTCGGCCACCGGCTGGACGGACCTGAACCTCTGGTCGCTGCCGTTCGTCGCGTTGGCCGCGGCCGCGATCGTGCTGCTGATGCTGCGGCCCGCCGCACGGCCGGCCGCCGCATGAGCGAGCGCGCGGCGAGCAGCCGCGAAGACGTCCTCGCGCAGTGGCGCCGCGCAGCCTTCGTGCGCGGTATGCGCGCGGTGGCACCGGCCCTGCTCGCCACCGCCGTCTGGGGGCTCGTGACCGGAGTGGCGATGGTGAAAACGGGGCTCACCGAATGGCAGGCGCTGGGCATGTCGCTCGCCGTGTTCGCCGGCACCGCGCAGATGGCCGCGTTGCCGCTGATCGCCGCCGGCGCCCCGGTCTGGGTCGTGCTCGTCACCGCGACCATCGTCAACCTGCGCTTCGTGATCTTCTCGGCGACGCTGTGGCCGTACCTGCGGCACCTGCCGCTCGCCAAACGGCTGGCGCTCGGCTACGTCACCGCCGACATCGCCGCCGCGGTGTTCGTCGCGCGTTACGCGCACGCGCCGGCGGACGAGCGCGGCGGCATCGAGCAGGTGTGGTTCCTGCTCGGCGTGACCACGACGATCTGGCTCGCGTGGCAGGCGGCTTCGATCGCCGGCATCTTCATCGCCGGCGGCATCCCGGGCGCCTGGGGACTGGAATTCGCGGCGATCCTGGCGTTGCTCGGTTTGACGATGCCGATGATCACCAGCCGCCCGGCACTGGCCGGCGTGACGGTGGCCGCGATCGTGGCGGTGGCCGCGGCGGACTTTCCGCTGAAGCTCGGTCTGGTCGCCGCGGTGATCGCCGGCACCGCGGTCGCGATGGCCACCGAAGTCGCTTTCGACCGTGCGCGGAGCGCCGGATGAGCGCGCTCGAAGTCTGGGCGACGATCCTGGGCCTGACGGTCGTCACGCTCGTCACGCGCAACGTGTTCCTCGTGCTTGGCGAACTGCTGCCGATGCCGCAGCGGCTGCAGCACGGGCTGCGCTACGCGCCGGCGTGCGCGCTCGCCGCGCTGCTCGCGCCCGAGCTGCTCGTGCAGCAGGGCGCGCTCGCGCCCACGCTGGCCAACCACAAGTTCGTCGCCGGGCTGGCGGCGGTTACCATGATGCTGGCCACGCGCAGCATCGTCGCGACGATGATGGTCGGCATGGGCGCGTTCGCGGCGGCGCGCCACTTTCTCGCCTGAGACGATCCGCCGCGCCGCCTGCAATGAACCTAAATCCGGCAGTCCACACATGCATTTTCGCGCAAGTGCGTTGGGCGACTGGGATTTGCGGCTTGGACTGCGCTCACCCAGCGGGTGAAGCCGCGCTCGCCCGGGTTGGCTTGCGCTGGCGCAAGGCGCAAGCCCGCAATACCGCGCCGACGTCGACACATGCGCCGACACGACGACCTCGGGCCGTCGGCAGCGCCGAGGTTGTCATCCCGAGCGAAGCCGAGGGATCTCGGCGCAGCGAGCGGGTGAGATTCCTCGCCTGCGGCTCGGAATGACGAGGAACGTCGGCTCGAAACGCCCCGAGGCAGCAGAGCGAACGGATGGCAAATCGTCAACTGCCGGATTTAGGATGAACGCAACTGCGGCCCGCCCGCGCCTGCCCGCCGCGATCTGGGTGCTCGGCGGCGTCAGCCTGCTGATGGACATCTCCTCGGAGATGATCCACAGCCTGTTGCCGGTGTTCATGGTCAGCGCGCTCGGCGCCAGCGCGTTGGCAGTGGGTTTGATCGAAGGCGCCGCCGAATCGACCGCGCTGATCGTCAAGGTCTTCTCCGGGGCGCTGTCGGACTACTTCGGCAAGCGCAAGTGGCTGGCGGCCGCCGGCTACGCGCTGGGCGCGGTGACCAAGCCCGTGTTCGCGCTGGCGCCGACCGTGGGCTGGGTGTTCGCCGCGCGCGTGGCCGATCGCATCGGCAAAGGGGTGCGCGGTGCGCCGCGCGACGCGCTGGTGGCCGATCTGGCGCCGCCGGCGATCCGCGGCGCGGCGTTTGGCCTGCGGCAGGCGCTCGATACGGTCGGCGCGGTGCTCGGTCCGGCGCTCGCGGTGGCGTTGATGCTCGCCTGGGCGAACGACTTTCGCGCCGTGTTCTGGGTCGCGGTAATACCGGGCGCAGCCGCCGTCGCGCTACTCGTGTTCGGCGTGCACGAGCCCGAGCGCGGCGCCACGGGCGAGCGGCGAACTAATCCGATCCGACTCGCCAACCTGCGCCGGCTCGGCCGCGCGTATGGGTGGGTCGTCGCACTCGGCGCGCTGTTCACGCTGGCGCGCTTTTCTGAGGCGTTTCTGGTTCTGCGCGCCCAGCAGGGCGGCATGCCAGTGGCCTGGGTGCCGCTGGTGATGGTGGCGATGAACGTCGTGTATGCGCTGTCTGCGTATCCGTTCGGCCACCTGGCGGACCGGATGAGTCATACGCGACTGCTGGCGCTGGGGCTGGCCGTGCTGATCGCCGCCGATGCGGTACTGGCCGCCGGCAACCACTGGACGATCGTGCTCGCCGGCGTGCTGCTGTGGGGCCTACACATGGGGATGACGCAGGGCCTGCTGGCGACGATGGTCGCCGACACCGCGCCGGAAGACCTGCGCGGCACCGCTTTCGGTTTCTTCTACCTCGTCAGCGGCGTGGCCATGCTCGCCGCCAGCGTGCTGGCCGGCGCGCTGTGGGATGCGCTCGGCGCCGCGTTCACGTTTTACGCCGGCGCGGGCTTCTGCGTGCTGACGCTATTGGCGCTGGCGCTGGCGCCGAAGGCGCAGCTGGCGCGTGGCTCTTGAGCGCTGCTCGCGCTCGTGACACGCGCCAACCG
>JBBIQI010000173.1:0-7125 GCA_037442465.1 Burkholderiales bacterium | reverse complement strand
CTTGACTCGCGTCAACCAGCCGATCACGCGCAGGCGTAAACGTATTCACTAAAGCCGTGTCGCGAGGCGTCCATGGAGTGCAGCGCGCTTGACGACGGGAAGGGCCGATCACGACGGGTCGCAGGTGTGCCCGCAGGGTGGGCGATGGCGAGGACGCTGACCGTAGCGTTGGTCATCGCGTCGATCGCCGGTTGCGGCGGCGGTGGCGGTGAAAGTCCGCCGGTACCGAGCCCGGCCGCGTGCCAGGGATCGTTTGCGATCGACACGCCGACCTACGGCGACTCGTGGCAGACGGATCAGCCCACGATTCAAATCGGCGGCTGGGCGCCGACGCCGGGCGGCCCGTATTTGGGCAACTGCCCGTCCGATCCGGGCTACCCGATGACGTGGCAGAGCCAGGACAGCGGCGCGACCGGACCGGCCGCTGCCTGGACCGCGAAGTACTACAGCATCCTCGGACCGTACTGCTCGACGCGCTGGTGGAGCATGAGCGAGATTCCGCTGATCCTCGGCGACAACCGGATCCGCGTGTCCGGTGGCAGCGCGCTGGGCGAGGCGTGCATCCTCGTCAAACGTGTGCCCGATACCACGCCGCCGCTGGTGTCGTGGACGAGCCCTGTCGACGGCGCGGTCAACGTCCCGCTGACGGCGTCGATCGCGGTCCAGTTCAACGAGCCGATGGACCGTGCCAGCATCACGAGGCGAGGCGTGCATCCTCGTCAAACGTGTGCCCGACACCACGCCGCCGCTGGTGTCGTGGACGAGCCCTGTCGACGGCGCGGTCAACGTCCCGCTGACGGCGTCGATCGCGGTCCAGTTCAACGAGCCGATGGACCGTGCCAGCATCACGACCGCAACCTTCCTGCTGCGCGATCAGCACGGCAGCGCCGTATCCGGCACCGTGACGGTCGACGCGTCCGGCCGCACGGCGACGTTCGTGCCCGCCGCGCCGCTTGACTCTCCGCGCACGTACACCGCGACCGTCACCACCGGCGTGCGCGATGCCGCCGGCGGCAACGCGCTGGCGGCCGATCACAGTTGGCGCTTTTCGACCGGTGCCGTGCCCGATACCGCGCCACCGCGGGTGACCGCCACGGATCCGCCCGCTGCGAGCGCGTGCATGGCAACGCTGGGCACGATCAGCGCGACGTTCGACGAGCCGATCGATCCACTCACGCTGTCTCCCGCAACGTTCCTGCTGCGCGACGCGCAGGGCGGCGCGGTTGCGGGAACCGTGAGTTATGCGCAACCGACGGCGCGCTTTCAGCCGGCGCGATCGCTGTCGGGCGGTGCGCAATACACGGCCACCTTGACCACCGGCATCAAGGATCTCGCGGGCAACGCACTGGCCGCCGACTACGCGTGGACCTTCACGACCGGCACCGAACTCGGCACATGGCAGCGAACGACGACCGCGTCGGCACCGTATCCGCGCTCGGGTCACTTCGCAGTCTGGACCGGGCGCGAAATGATCGTCACCGGCGGGTTCGCATACATCCCGGACTTTGACAGTTTCGAGTTCACGAGCACCGGCGCGCGCTACGACCCGGTCGGCGACACATGGACGGCGATCGCGCCGAACGCGCCGGCGCGAATGAACGGCACGGCCGTCTGGACCGGCACCGAGATGATCGTCTGGGGCGGAACGGCGTCCGGTGTAGGCGTCGCTGCCGGCGCCGCGTACGACCCCGCCAGCGATACGTGGCGCGCGCTGCCCGCCGCCGGCGCGCCGCTTGCCGCGACTCAGCACACTGCCGTTTGGACCGGCAGCGAGATGATCGTGTGGGGCGGTGTCGACGCAGCGGGCAGACCGTTGGCGAGCGGTGCGCGCTACGACCCGACGACGAACGCGTGGCGGCCGATCGCGTCGATCGGAGCGCCTGCCGCACGCGCCAGGCACACGGCCGTGTGGACGGGCAGCGAGATGATCGTCTGGGGTGGCACCGACGGCGCGTCGGACCTGGCCACCGGCGCGCGCTACGACCCGGCTGCGGATACCTGGACGCCGATGGCGACCGCCAACGCGCCGTCGGCGCGCGTCGGGCATACGGCCGTTTGGACCGGCACGGAGATGATCGTCTGGGGCGCGCGCTTTGGCACGACCAGCAGCGGCGGGCGCTATCGCCCCGACACCGACACGTGGCAGCCGACCTCGACGCTATGCGCGCCGAGCGGTCGCGAGGGCCATGTCGCCGTGTGGACCGGCAGCCGGATGCTCGTCTGGGGCGGCTACTCCGGGGCCTACGCGCAGTGCTACGTTCAGGGCGCGTCCTACGATCCCGCGGCCGACGCGTGGCAGGCGATGAGCGCGACCGATGCGCCGGCCGCGCGTTTCGAACACTCGGGCGTTTGGACGGGCAACCGGTTCATCGTGTGGGGCGGCCGCGAAAGCGGAACGTTCGACACCGGCGGCCGCTTTACGCCGTGAGGGTCCGGCGTCGCACGCCGGCGATTCGTTGCCGCTTCCGCTACGCGCGCTCGACGATCGTCACGTTCGCCAGTCCGCCGCCTTCGCACATCGTCTGCAGGCCGTAGCGCGCGCCGCGCGCGTGCAATGCGTGTACGAGCGTGGTCATCAGCTTCGCGCCCGACGCGCCGAGCGGGTGGCCGAGCGCGATCGCGCCGCCGTTGACGTTGAGCCGGTCGGGATCGGCACCGGTGGCCGCGAGCCACGCGAGCGGCACCGAGGCGAACGCTTCGTTGACTTCGAACAGGTCGATGTCGTCGAGCGCGAGCCCCGCCTTGCGCAACGCGAGCGGCGTGGCGGGGATCGGCCCTTCGAGCATGACCACCGGATCGTGGCCGACCACCGTCATCTGCCGCACGATCGCCAGCGGCTT
This sequence comes from Burkholderiales bacterium, assembly GCA_037442465.1. Taxonomy (GTDB): domain Bacteria; phylum Pseudomonadota; class Gammaproteobacteria; order Burkholderiales; family Burkholderiaceae_F; genus DSNY01. Next base: position 4,285 of record JBBIQI010000173.1, on the reverse strand, counting down.
GACCGCGTGGCCCAGCGTCTTCAACCCGCGCTCGTTGGCCACCAGCAGCGCGGCCGCACCGTCGCAGATCTGGCTTGCCGTGGCCGCGGTGATGCGGCCGCCATCTTGCAGCAGCTTGACCGCGGCGATCGCCTCGAGCGACGCGTCGTAGCGGATCCCTTCGTCGGCCGCATGCGTCTCGCCGGTCGGTACGCCGTCCGCATTGCGCACTTCGATCGGCACGATCTCCTCTTCGAAACGCCCTTCGCGCGTCGCGGCCGCGGCGCGCTGATGGCTGCGCAACGCGTAGGCGTCGAGCGCGTCTTTCGACAGCCCGTACTTTCTCGCGAGCAGCTCCGCGCCCATGAACTGACTGAACTGCACGCCCGGATAGCGTGCCTGCATCGCCGCGCTCATGTAACTGCCAAAACCGTGCTTGGCCGGCAGCGTCGCCGGCAGCCCCATCGGCACGCGCGTCATGCTCTCGACGCCGCCGGCGATCACGAGATCCATCGCGCCGGACAGCACCGCCTGCGCGGCGAAGTGCAGCGCCTGCTGCGACGAACCGCACTGGCGGTCGACCGAGACGCCGGGCACCGACTCCGGCAGTTTCGACGCGAGCACCGCATTGCGCGCGACGTTGAACGACTGCTCGCCCGCCTGCCCGACGCAGCCCAGGATCACGTCGTCGATGGCCGCCGGGTCGATGTCGTTGCGTTCGACCAATGCGTCGAGCACCTGCGCGGCGAGATCCGCCGGGTGCCAGCCGGCGAGCCGGCCGCCTTTGCGGCCGCCCGCCGTTCGCAATGCGGCGACGATGAAGGCTTCGGGCATCGGAGTTCCTTGCGTGATGGGTGCGGCGTTCGGAGCGAGAAAGTGTCGATGGTCATCTCGGCCCCGGCTTTGACACGTGCCGGGGCAGCCTGCGGCCGCGATTCAGGTGCCATATTCGCGGACGGGATCCGGACCTGCGCCGGGGCGACATCGCGCTCAGCGCGGATATGTGTCCGGTGGCAGCGAAAGCGTCAGTCCCAGCGCGCTCGCGGCGCGCTCGCCGGCTGCGTCGAAGTGGCGGATGCGACCGGACAGTTCGACGAGGATCACTTCGCGCGCGCCTGCTTCCAGATACGCCGCGACTTTTTCGCTCAGCTCGCGGCGCGTGTTCTCCTCGGACTGCACTTCGACGCAGAGGGTCGGAGCCGGACTCACGGGATCGACGCCGCTCCACGACTGCTGCCAAGCGACGTCGGGGATTCGCACACCGACCGAAGTCAGCACGGCCACGCCCGGCAGCGCCTCGCCGCCAAGCGCCTGTTCGATCTGACGCTGAATGGCGCGGACGATGCGCTGATGCACCGTCTTCGGAGCGATCACTTCGATCACCTCGCCGTATTCGTCCAGTTCGTAGCGCTCGGGCAGACCCGGCGAGCCGAGCAGGGCGTTCCAGCGTTGCGCCAGTTCCTGCGGCGACAGTTTCGGATAGACGATCGGCGCATTCATGGCCGGACGATGTGCGTGCTTCGTGCGGCAGTATAGGCCGGCCGCTCAAACGAGCCGAGCAGCCGTCTTCACCTTGCCCGCCCGCTCGTGCCAGGCGGTCAGCTCGACCGTCGCGCCGGGTCTGGCGCGCACGACCCAGTCGACGTAGGCGAGGTTGTCGGTCGGCTTGCGGTCAGGCCAGAAGCTCACGCCGGTGTGCCGATACGCCCAGCCTTCTAGTTCGCCGAGCGACTCGCGCGGCTTGCCGGCGAGAAGCTGCGCACCCGGCGGCAGCGCGATCTCCGCGAGCACGCCGCGCAGCAGCTTGTGCTGCACGGCCATCTTGCTGACGTAGGTGGGCAGCCAGCCGGTGTTCTGCACGACGAGCCGCACGCGCCAGGCGTCGTCGCCGGCGCCGGTGACCTGAACGTCGCGCAGCTCGAGCTTCGGCGAGACGAGCGCCTGCCACAACAGCCACTGCGGAAAGCGCGCGACCTCGGCCTCCAGCCGGTGCGGCGGCGGATTGGTGAACGCGACCATGCGGTTCCAGCCGCCGATTTCCACGCGGCCGAGCTGCGGATGGTCGAAGGGTTTCCAGTCGACGTGGCCCGCGCCTTTCAGTTCCGTGTCCGACCACGCCAGCAGCTTTAGATCGTCCTCGACCGGATGCTCGCGGAACCAGTGGATCCACTCCTTGTTGTCGATGCCGGCTTCCTTCTTCGGATTCCAGATCTCGACGGTCCACATGAACATGCCCAGGTGCTCGTAGATCCAGTCGAACGCGCCGCCGATGTACTGCCCCGGGTGATAGACGAATTCGTGGAAGATCGAGATTGCCGGGTAGCCGGTCAGCTCCTCGCCCTTCTTGCCGACTTTCTGGTATGTCCACAGGTCCTCGGGCGGCATCTTGTCGTCCGGGCGGTCGCCGAACGGACGCAGCAGCACGCCCGAGAACGTGTGAAAACTCGTGCCGCCGCAGATGTTCGGATGCCTGACGATGAAGTCGACCACCGCGCGGACTTCGGGCTCCGAGGTCGGATACGGCCCCGCACCGAGTTGCTCGTACTCCTGCCGCCAGCCCGACGGGAAGTTGCGGTTCAGATCCAGCCCCTGCGCGTTGCCCATGAAACCGGCGAGCTCGACGTGCACGCCGTCGAAGTTCTCGATGCGGCCCTCGGGCATGACCCGGTAGTACTCGCCGCCCGGCGGATCGGTCGGATCGCGCCGGATCAGCAGGCGCGGCTGCTGCGGATGCTTCTTCCACATGCCGTTCGGATCGGCAAGGCGCATCTGCAGGATGCGGCCGTCGCCGTCGATGTCTTCGGCCACCAGCCCGGCGACCGGATCCTCGTCGAACGGGTAGCGGCGCGTGCTGGAACGCACGTACTTCGGCCGCTCCGCGAGCGCCCATTCGGCGCCGTCCGGATTGATGCGCGGGCAGATGTAGAACGCGCGCGTGTCCAGACATCGCTTGATGTCGGCGTCGGTCGCGTAGCCTGCGGTCAACCACTGCAGGAAGTACAGGCACGCGGTCGACGCGGACAGCTCGACCGAGTGGATGTTGCCGTCGACCCAGTACGCGGGCTTGTCGGCGGCGGCACCGGTGGCCAGGTTGGTCACCGTCACGAGCAGGATGTCGCGCCCCTCGAAGCTGCGGCCGATCGACTCCACGGCGACGAGCTGCGGAAACTCCGCGGCGAAGGCGCGCAGCAGGCCGGTCAGTTCTTCGTACTTGTAGAAGCGGGAGTGGTCGAGCGCGGGCATCGAAGCGGCCTCCAGCGGGCAAGGCCGCCGATGATAAGCGCGCGACTCAGCCTGCGGTCCCCGCGCCGGCGAGCCGCGTCGGCCGGCACCCGCCGAACAGATCGAGCTGCGGGCGGTAGCGCGGTGTGCTCACCGCCAGCAACCCGAGCACCGAGTGGAACAGATGATCGTGGGATGCGGGCTGCGCCGCGCGCCGCTGCAGGCACGCCAGGTCGACGTCGAGCGCCTGCGCGGATTCGGGCGCGAACCACCACAGCATCGGCACCTCGAGCTGCTCGCGCGGCGCGATCGTGTACGGCATGCCGTGCAGGTACAGCCCGCGCTCGCCGAGCGACTCGCCGTGGTCGGACACGTACAGCAGCGCGACGTCGTAGCGGTCGCGCAGTCCATCGAGGTAACGGATCGTGCGCGCGAGCAGATGATCGGTGTACAGGATCGCGTTGTCGTACGCGTTGACGATCTGCTCGCGCGTGCAATCGGCCAGTTCCTTGCTTTCGCACGCCGGTGCGAAGCGCTTGAAGGCCGGCGGGTAGCGGCGGAAGTAGGCGGGCCCGTGATTGCCGAGCTGATGCAGCACGACGACGGTATCGCCGCCGCCGTGCGCGACCGCCTCGCGCAGGCCGACGAGTAGGATCTCGTCGAGGCAGCGTTCGGCGTCGCACACGCCCGGCAGCTTTTCGCGGCTCAGATCGCGCACCTCGAGCCCGTCGCACACGCCTTTGCAGCCGCTCTGGTTGTCGAGCCAGACGACGCGCAGTCCCGCGCGCGCGAGCAGATGCAGCAGCGATTCGTGGCGACGGATGCGGTCTTCGTCGTAGTCGGCGCGCCCGAACGGCGAGAACATGCACGGCAGCGACACTTCGGTCGAGGTGCCGCACGCGCTGGCTTGCGCAAAGTTCACGACCGCGAGCTGCGCCAGCTCCGGATTGGTCTGGCGCGCATAGCCGTTCAGCGAAAAGTTCGCCGCGCGCGCCGTCTCGCCGACGACGAAGACGAACAGCGTCGGCTTGCGCGCGGCGTCCACCGCGCGCACGGCCGGCTCGGGCGGCTCGCGCGGCGCGAC
>JBBIQI010000172.1:0-7171 GCA_037442465.1 Burkholderiales bacterium | reverse complement strand
ACGGCGGATAGCCCTTGGTCGCCGGCGGCTCGCCGATGGCCAGCGCGATCTCGCGCGCGGCCATCGCGTAGCGGGTCAGCGAATCCAGCAGCAGCAGCACCTGCTTGCCGCGGTCGCGGTAGTGCTCGGCGATCGCGGTCGCATACGCCGCGCCCTGCATGCGCAGCAGCGGCGGCGTGTCGGCGGGCGCGGCGACGACGACCGCGCGCCGTAGGCCCTGCGGGCCGAGGATGTCCTCTATGAACTCCTTGACCTCGCGGCCGCGCTCGCCGATCAGCCCGACGACGGTGACGTCGGCACTCGTGTACTTGGCCATCATGCCCAGCAGCACGCTCTTGCCCACGCCGCTGCCGGCGAACAGCCCCATGCGCTGGCCGCGACCGACGGTGGCGAGCGCGTTGATCGCGCGCACGCCGACGTCGAGCGGATCGCGCACCGGCTCGCGCTCCATCGCGTTGATCGGCCGGCGCGCCAGCGGCTGCAGCTCGACGCCGGCCAGCGGGCCGAGCTTGTCGAGCGGGCGGCCGTTCGGATCGACGACGCGCCCGAGCAGCGCTTCGCCCATCGGCAGATGGCGCGTGCGGTCCTCGGCGCGTCGGCGCGGGTGGTTGTTGCGGTGAAGCTGCGGACGCGCGGCCGCCGATTCGTGCGCTACCACCATCGCGCCCGGCCGCAGCCCGTAGGGATCGGTCGCCGGCATCAGGAACAGCCGCTCGCCGTTGAAGCCGACCACTTCGGCGTCGACGCGCAGCGACGCGTCCTGCAGCACGATCACCTGCGCGCCGACCGGCAGCTTCAGCCCCACCGCTTCCATGACGAGTCCCGCCACCCGCGTCAGCCGGCCGCGCACCTCGATCGGGTTGGCCGCCGCCGCGATCGCGCGCGACTGCGCGAGAAAGCGCAGAAATGGCGCGCCCTCGGCGTGCGGTGCGCGTTCGGCTTGCGGCGCGCGGCTGGCTGCTTGCGCTTCTGGCACGGGCGGCCTTCGAAGTCTTGGCGGATGGGCTACGGCGATCCGTCGCCGGCGCGCGATGCGTCGCTCGGCGTGTCCAGATCGGAGCGCTCCGCGCTGCGCGCGCCGCGGTCCTCGTGCATGCCTTCGATCGGCGGCAGCTCGTCGGCATCGACGCCGAGCGCGCCGAGCGCGCGGCGCCAGCGGGTGGCGAGCGTGGCATCGACCTCGGCCTGCGCGGTTTCGACGCGGCAGCCGCCGCGCGCGATCGACGCATCGGGCACGAAACGGCAGCCCTGATACAGCCCGTCGGTGTCGAGATCCGCCTGGATCAGCCAGAGGTCGTCCGGATGCAGGTGCACGCGCGGATGGGTGTGCTCGTCGATGATCGCGGTGACCGCCTCGCGCACCACCGGCAGCACGGCGTCGCGCTGGATCTCGATCTCGCGGCGAAGGACCTGGCGCGCGATCTCGAGCGCCAGGTCCAGCACCGCGTCGGCCGCGGCCGATTCCAGCTCGACGAAGCGCGCGCGCAGCGCGTCGAGCACGCGCTCGAGCTGGCGCGCGTGCTGCGCCTTCTGCCGCTGCGCCTCCTGCTGGCCCTCGTGGAAGCCCTGCTGCCGGCCGCGCTCGAACGCGCGCCGCTCGCGCTCGCTGATCGGTGCCGCCGCGTGCCTGCGCGCCGCCGCTGCGCGCGGCCTTACCGCCGCCCAAGGGCTGGAACTCCCAGCTCGCCACGTCGCCGACGTGCTCCTTGGGGATAAAGCGGCCAAAGTTCTTTTCGGGGGCGCCCATGCGAGGACCGAGGATCGAGGATTCAGGATCTAGCGGTGTGTGCCGGTGACACGGTTGCGCGTAGGGCAGTGGACCGAGCCCCGCATCCTGGACCCTGAATCCCGGATCGCGTCGTCACACATACTGATCGTCGCCGCCGCTGCCCAACTGGATCTGCCCTTCGTCGGCCAGCCGGCGGACGATCTTCAGGATCTCGCGCTGCTCGGCCTCGACCTCCGACAGGCGCACGGGGCCCTTGGCTTCCAGGTCCTCGCGCAGCATCTCGGCGGCGCGGTTGGACATGTTCTTGAAGATCTTCTCGCGCAGCGCCGGGTCGGCGCCCTTCAACGCGACGATCAGCGATTCGCTCTGCACCTCGCGCAGCAGGAGCTGGATCGCGCGGTCGTCCAGATCGTTCAGGTTGTCGAACACGAACATCTGGTCGAGGATCTTTTGCGCCAGATCCGGATCGTGCTCGCGGATCGACTCGATCGCGGCCGCTTCGATCTGGCTGCCGAGAAAGTTCAGGATCTCCGCGGTCGCCTTGGTGCCGCCGAGCGTGGCCTTTCTGAGCTTTTCGCCGCCGGCCAGCACCTTGGACAGCACTTCGTTCAGTTCCTGCAGCGCCTGCGGCTGGATGCCGTCGAGCGTGGCGATTCGCAGCAGCACGTCGTTGCGCAGTCGCTCCGGCAGACTCTTGAGGACGTCGGAGGCGTGATCGCGCTCCAGATGTACCAGGATCGAGGCGACGATCTGCGGGTGCTCGTTCTTGAGCAGTTCCGCGACCGATCCGGCATCCATCCACTTCAGGCTTTCGATGCCGGAGACGTCGCGCCCCTGCAGGATGCGGTCGAGCAGCAGACCCGCCTTCTCCTCGCCGAGCGCGCGCTTCAGAACCTGGCTGATGAACGCGTCGGTGTCGCCGACCAGCGAGTACTGCTCGTCCTTGGCCTTGTTGAAGTTGCGGATCACCTGCTCGACGCGCTCGCGCGGCACGGTCTTCAACCGCGCCATCGTCTCGCCGAGCTTCTGCACCTCCTTCGGCGACAGATACTTGAAGACCTCGGCGGCCTGCTCCTCGCCGACGGTCATCAGCAGGATGGCGGCCTGTTCGAGTCCGGCGTCGTCCATGGGTCAATGCGGGATTCAGGATCGCGGATCTAGGATCTGGCTGGCTGCAAACCTGCGTAGGTCGGCACCGACGGCGATCGGCCGAATCCTGAATCCCGAGTCCCGAGTCCCGAGTCCTCGATCCTTCACGCTTTCCCCTCGGCGCCGACCCACGCCTTGACGACGTTGGCCACGGTGGCGGGGTCGTTCTTGGCGAGCTGGCGGACCTGATCGAGCGCAGAAACGTTCGTCTCGCCGCTCGCGGCGCTCATCGCGATCTGCGCGGGCTGCGGCGGCGGCTCGGCGGGCCTGTCGGACGCAGCGGCGAACGCGCGCAGCGCGGGCCGCACGACACCGAAGACCACGAGCATCGCCAGCACGAGGAACAGCAACGCCTTGCCGGTCTCCTTGGCGAGCGCGATCGCGTCGGGATGCTTCCAGATCGGCGGCGCTTCGGGCGGCGCGCCGACCTCGGGCCGGGTAAACGGGGCGTTGACGACGTTCAGCGAATCGCCGCGCTGCGCGTTAAAGCCCATCGCCTCGCGCACGAGCGCCTGAACGTTCTGAAGCTCCTTGTCCGACAACGGCGCTGGCTGCGCGGCGCCGCCCGCGCTGGCGGGTGCCATTCGGTAATTGACGACGACCGCGGCGGTCAGGCGGCGAATCTGTCCGCTGCCGGTCTTCGTGTGGCGGACGTTCTTGTCGACCTCGAAGTTGGTCACGGCCTCGCGGCGCGTGCTGTTGCCGTTCGCCGTGGCCGCGTTGTTCGGGTTCAGCGGCGCGGCCGCACTGTTGATCGGCGCGGTCGGCGGCACCGGCGGCTGATTCGACAGCGCGCCCGGCACGCCGCCGGCACCGGCCGGTCCCGGCTGCGAGCTCTCGATCGTCGACTGGCTGCGGATCGTCGCCGCATCGGCCGCCTGGTTCGGCTTGTACGTCTCGGCCATGCTCTCGACCTGCGAGAAATCCACGTCGGCGGTGACCTGCGCGCGCACGTTGCCGCGCCCGACGATGGGTTCGAGAATGTCCTCGATGCGCTTGATCGTGTTCGCCTCGATCTGCGCGACGTAGTCGAGCTGCGCGGCGTCGAGTGCCGCGCCGTTGGCGCCGCGCTCGGAAGCGAGCAGATTGCCGTGCTGGTCGACGACCGACACGTTCTTCGTCGCCAGCTCCGGCACGCTCGACGACACCAGATGCACGATGCCGGCGATCTGCTGGCGGTCGAGCGCCTTGCCCGGATGCAACTGCAGCAGCACCGAGGCCGTCGGCGGCTGTTTGTCGCGCAGGAAGCCCGACTGCTTCGGCAGCGCCAGATGCACGCGCGCGCTCGCCACCGGAGCGAGCGTCTGGATCGAGCGGGCGAGCTCGCCTTCGAGCCCGCGCTGATAGTTGACCTGTTCCTGGAACTGGGTGACGCCGAACTTCTGCGTCTCCATGATCTCGAAGCCGACTACCGAGCCTTTCGGCAGGCCCTGCGAAGCCAGCTTCAGCCGTGCCTCGTGCACGCGTTCGGCGGGCACCATGATCGTGCCGCCGTCGGCGTTGCGAAACGGGATGTTCATCTGCGCGAGCTGAGCGATGATCGCGCCGCCGTCGCGGTCCGAAAGATTCGTGAAGAGCACCCGGTAATTCGGCGTCGCGCTCCACAGCCAAACGCTCGCCACTACCGCCGCGAGGGCGGCCGCCCCCAGCGCCAGCATGCCCTTGGTGCGCGCCGACAAGCGCGCCACGCCGGCCGCCGCCTGCGTCGTGCCTGCTACCACCGCCGTATTGTCCATCGCCTTTCTTGATTTCGTGTGAGGCCGCTCGTGGCGACCGCTCGCCGGCGATTATTCGGGCGGCTTTAGCCCGCGGAACAGCAAATAAGCCGAGGAATTCGGCGATGCTTCGGCGCCCGCGTCAGGCAACTTCCTACATGCGCCACGGCCGCGCAAATGCCCGCGCTTTGCGGCGCAATTCGTGCGACGGCGAAATGCGCGCTCGCGTTAAGGTCGGCGCCCAAACGATCCGGGCAGCACGGGATCAAGGGGGCAGGCACGATGGAAGTCAAATCGATCAACGCGCAGATCGCGCAGGCCGTCGCCGCGCTGAAGGCGCCGGCCGCGGCGGTCAAGCCGCAGCAAGGCGGCTTCGACTTCGCCGCGTCGCTGGACTCGGCGCTGCAATCGGTCAGCCGCAGCCAGCAGGCGTCGGCGGAACTGCAGCGGCAGTTCCAGCTCGAGAATCCGAACGTCGGTCTGGAGGAGACGATGATCGCGATGAACAAATCGCAGATCGCGTTTTCCGCTGCGGTGCAGGTGCGCAACCGGCTGGTGCAGGCCTACGAGCAGATCATGAACATGCCCGTGTAGGCGGTGCGTCGATTGCGAATCCCGGATCCGAACACGTTTGTCCGCCGCCTGCGCGGGTGGCCCGCACGCAGCCTCGCGGCCGCGCGCGCCGCCGCCGAGCGCCTGCCGGTGCGGGTAGTGGTCTCGGTATTGCTCGCGCAGATCGCGCTGCTCGCGATCATGGGCGTGTTCCTGTTCGAGTATCTGCAGCACCATCTGACCCAGCAGGTGCAGGCGCAGGTGCAGGGTGCCGCCGAGCGGGTGGCTGACGATCTGGATCACCGCATGAAAGTGCGGCGCCGGGCGCTGGAGGCGGTGGCCTTCGATCTGAGCACGCAGGCCGGACGCATCGACGCCGACGCGGCCCGCGCGTTCCTTGCTGCGCGCAGCGACCTGCTGGCGCTGTTCGAGCGCGTCGTGATCGTGGATGCGGCGGGCAAGCCGCTGGCCGCCCGACCGCAGGCGGCCGGCTGGCGCGATCTCGACGTTTCGGCGCGCGAGTACTTTCGCGTCGCGCGCGACACCGGTCGCACCGCGCTCGGCGAGCCGATGATGGGCGCGCTGTCGCATGCGCCGATCGTCGTGCTGGCCGTACCCCTGACCGGCGCCGACGGCGGCTTCGGCGGACTGCTGCAGGCGGCGATGAACCTTGCCGACGGCGGCATCTTCGATCAGGTCCGCGATGCCACGGTCGGACGCAGTGGGCACTTCACCGTGTTCACCCGCAGCGGAACGATCCTGTTCGACCCCGACGCGGCGCGACTGATGGCACGCATCGACCAGGACGATGCGCCGCGCGCAGCCGCGCTGCGCGGCGAATACGCCACCGGCCTGGTGACGACAGGACCCGACGCGGGCATGGTCGCCTTCAAGGCGCTGAACCATGCGCCGTGGATCGTCGGCGCGCGGCTGCCGCTCGCCGAGGCGCTGGCCGTACGCGACGAGGCGCTGGAGGCTGCGCTTGCCGCCGCCGCGGTCGCGACCGCAGCGCTGGCCGCGTTGACGGGGCTGGCAGTCGCATGGAATCTGCGGCCGCTGGACCGCTTGCAGGCCGAAATTGGCGAAATCGAAGCGGGCGTTCGCGCTGGCGCACTGACGGTGGCCGGCGCACGAGAGATCCGCGCGGTCGCGCAGGCGTTCAACCGCCTGCAGGATGCGCAACGCACGCTGCGCGAGACGATGGCCGCGCGCGAGACGTTCCACCGCTCGCTCAACGAGAACACGCCGCTCGGCGTGTTCGTGGCCGACGAAGGCGGCGAATGGCGCTACGCGAACCGGCGGCTCGAGCAGATCGTCGGCCGGCGCGCCGAAGTGCTGCAGGGTGCGGGCTGGATGGCGTGCATCCACCCCGACGACCGCGCCGCGATGCGTGAGCAGTGGCATGCGGCGCTGCGCGGCAACCGGCCGCTGCACACACGCTGGCGGCTGGTGGTCGACGGCCGGACCGTGTGGGTGCAGGTGCACGTGCAGCCTCTGCCCGAGGGGTCGGAAGTCGGCGGCTTCGTCGGCGCGCTCGCCGACGTGACCGCCGAGGTCGACGCGTGGGAAGAAGTCGAACGCGAGCGCCTGCGCGCCGACGGCATCGTTGAGGCGATCGCCGACGCGATCGTCGTGCTCGACGACGACGGCCGCATCGCGCATTTCAACGCCGCCGCCGAACGGCTGACCGGCTGGCAGCGCGGTGCCGCGCTCGGGTTGCTGTGTCCGCACGTGCTGCGGCTCGTCGGCGCCGATGGCGAGCGCGTCGACCTGGACGCATTACGCCGGCAGGCGCACGCCACCAGCGACGAGTGGAGTTGCGAAACCGCATCCGGCGGCCGCGTTCCGGTCGACGTGCAATGGAGCCGCGCGCAGCCGGCTGCCGGCCAGACGCTCGCCGGCGGCGTGCTGCTGCTGCGCGAGGCCAGCGCACGGCGCGACCGCGCGCGCCAGCTCGCCTGGCAAGCGCGTCACGACAGCCTGACCGGACTGTCGAACCGCCGCGCCTTCGGCGAGGCGCTCGCGC
>JBBIQI010000171.1:0-7192 GCA_037442465.1 Burkholderiales bacterium | reverse complement strand
GCCGGTGTGGCGTGCGCCGCTTCGCGCGCGGGCAGCCAGCCGCCGGCAACGGCTGCCGCCAAGCCGAGCGCGAAGAAGCCGGCGGCGTTCAGCGGATCGAAGACGAGCGCGGGCTGCACGCCGGTGAAGAAGCCGCCGCCGAGATCGCCGCCGAGGATGCGCAGCGCCGCTGCCGCCACGGCAAGCCCCGCCAGCACGCCGAGCACGCTGCCCGCCGCGCCGAACGCGACCGATTCGAGCACGAGCAGCCGTTCGACTTCGCTGCGCGTGACACCGATGACGCGCAGGAAGGCGAGTTGCGTGCGCCGCGCCGCGACCCCCTGCGACTGCAGCGAATAGACGAGGAACGCCCCGGTGAACAGCGCCACCAGCGCCAGCACGTTCAGATTGACGCGGTAGGCGCGCGAAAGATTCGACACGCGCGCGGCCGCTTCGTCGGCGCGCACGACCTGCACGCCGGCCGGCAGATTCAGGCGGCGCGCCAGCACCGCGATGTCGGCGCCGGGTGCGAGCCGCAGGTCGATGCGGGTGAGCCGCCCGAGCTTGTCGAGGCGCCACTGCGCGAAGCCGAGATCCATCGAGCCGACGATCTGCCCGGCGCGCGCGCCCGGCAGCCGCCCGGCGATGCGAAGCCGCTCGATGCGGCCGCCGACTTGCACTGCGATCGCATCACCGGGCGCAAGTTGCAGCCATTCGAGCGCGGCGGGCGACAGGTACACCCCGTCGTCGAGCAGCGCGAAACGGCGGTCGGCGCCGACCGCCTCGTCCGGCTCGCCGATCGTCTGCGGCGCGAGCAGTGCGGCGCGCAGCATGTCGATGCCGAGGATCGCGAGCGGTTTGCCGCGCAGCCGCGCCGGCTCGACCAGCGCCGCTTCGATCTCCAGCACCGGATTGGCCAGCTCGACCGCCGGATCGCGCAGCGCGTCGCCGTAGACCCGTTCGTCGAAGCCGCCCAACGCACCGGGCGCGCCGACGATCGATGCGTCGGCCGCGCCGCTCGCCTGCCGCACCGCTGACGAGAACTCCGCCAGCGCCGAGGTGTTGATCAGGTGCACCGCGTAGCCGAGCGTGACGCCGATCGCGATGGCGACGATCTGCACGATGACGCGCAACGGGTGTGCGCGGGCGTAGCCGCCGATGACGTGACGCAGCAGCCAGGTCATGCCCGCTGCACAGCGTGTAACGCGACGGCGCCCGGCGCCGCCTCGCACAACTTGCCGCGTTCCAGCCGCAACACGCGGTCGGCCGTGGCCGCCGCGTGCGGCGAATGCGTGACGAGGATGCCGGTGGCGCCGCGCGCCTTGATCGTGCGCGCGAGAAGCTGCAGCACGCCGTCGGCGGTCTCCGGATCGAGGTTGCCGGTCGGCTCGTCGGCCAGCACGAGCGCAGGCCGGTGCACGAGCGCGCGCGCCAGCGCCACGCGCTGCAGCTCCCCGCCCGACAGCTCGCGCGGCCACGAGCCGCCGCGCTCACCGAGCCCGACCGCAGCGAGCAGCTCCTGTGTGCGCGCGGCGCGCTCCGTCGGCGCCACACCGAGCAGCACGAGCGGCAGTTCGACGTTCTGCGCGACGGTCAAGTGCGGCAGGATGTGGAAGGCCTGGAAGACGAAGCCGACTTTCGTCCGGCGCAGGCGGGTGCGCGCCTCCTCGTCGAGCCGGTTCAGGACCTCGCCGCCGATCTCGATGCGGCCGGCGTCGGGCACGTCGAGCCCGGCGATCAAATTCAGCAGCGTGGACTTGCCGGCGCCGGATTCGCCGACGATCGCCACGTACTCGCCGCCCGCCAGCTCGAGGTCGAGGCCATCGAGGATCGGACGCTGGCCGAAACGTTTGGCGAGGCCCGCGATGCGCAGCATGCGCGGCATTGTAAGGACGGCGGTGTCACTTCCGGCGCGAGCGCGGGTCTGGCTGCCGCGGACGCCCGCTGCGCCCGCGGCGGGGCGATCGCCAAGGGGTTCCGGATCGGGCGCGCACGACGCGTACGCCCGCTCGCTAAACTGCGCCGTCCTTTGGTGAAAAACATGAACGATGCGCCCGCCATTTCGATCGACGATGTGCGCCGCGCCGCGCAGCGGCTGACCGGCCAGATCGAGAACACGCCGTGCCTGCATTCGCGCACGCTGTCGCAGATCACCGGCGCGGACGTGTACCTGAAGTTCGAGAACCTGCAGTTCACCGCGAGCTTCAAGGAGCGCGGCGCGTTCAACCGCATGAGCCGGCTCACCGCCGACGAACGCGCGCGCGGCGTGATCGCCGTGTCGGCGGGCAACCACGCGCAGGGGGTCGCGTATCACGCGCAGCGCATGGGCGTGCCCGCGGTGATCGTGATGCCCAAGTTCACCCCGATGGTCAAGGTCGAACGCACGCGCGGCTTCGGCGCGCAGATCGTGCTGGTCGGGGAATCCTTCGACGACACCAAGGCCGAGGCGGCGCGCATCGCGGCCGAACGCGGTCTGACGATGGTGCACCCGTACGACGATGCCGACGTGATCGCCGGCCAGGGCACGGTCGCGCTGGAGATGCTGGCCGCCCAGCCGCAGCTCGACTGCCTGTGCGTGCCGATCGGCGGCGGCGGACTGGTTTCCGGCGTCGCCATCGCAGCGCGGGCGACGAAGCCCGACATCGAGGTCGTCGGCGTGCAGACCGAGCATTTTCCCGCCATGTACGCGCTGTTCAAGGGTCTGGAGCTGCCGTCGGCCAACGCCACGCTCGCCGAAGGCATTGCGGTGAAGTCGCCGGGGCTGCTCACGCGCGAAATCGTCAAGCGGCTCGTCGCCGACATCGTGCTCGTTTCCGAAGGCGACATCGAGCACGCGATCGTGCTTCTGCTGGAGATCGAGAAGACCGTCGTCGAAGGCGCCGGCGCCGCCGCGCTGGCTGCGGTGATCCGCCATCGCGACCGCTTCGCCGGCAGGAAGGTCGGCCTGATTCTGACCGGCGGCAACATCGACCCGATGATGCTCGCCGACATCATCGAGCGCGGCATGGTGCGGGCCGGGCGCCTGGCGCGCATCCGCGTGGCCACGCGCGACGTGCCGGGAGAGCTGGCGCGCGCCGCGACGATCATCGGCCGCGCGGGCGCGAACATCGAGGAAGTCGAGCACCAGCGGGCGTTCACCACGCTGCCCGCGCAGAACGCGCAGCTCGAGCTGGTGCTGCAGACGCGCGGCCCCGAGCACATCGACGAAGTGCTGCGCGCGCTGCGCGCGGCGGGACTGCCGGCGGAGCTGGATACGTACTGACGGCGGCGCCTGCCCGCCGGTCAGATCCGTTCGACAACGAACGCCTTCACGCGCGCGAATGCGTCGGGCGCGAACGGATCGACCGTGACCGCGTCTTTCATCGACCGCAGCCAGGTGATCTGCCGCTTGGCGAGTTGCCGCGTCGCCGCGATCGCGGCGGCGCGGAACTCGGCAAACGGCGTGCCGAGCGCCAGGTGCTGCCATGCCTGGCGATAGCCGACCGCGCGCAGCGACGGCAGATCGGGGCCCAGGTCGCCGCGCGCCATCAGCGCGCGCACCTCGTCGAGAAAGCCGGCGGCGAGCATCGCGTCGAAGCGGCGCTCGATGCGCTGGTGCAGTGCCCGGCGATCCTGCGGAATCAGCGCGATCGTCGCCAGCGCGAGCCGGGGCTTTTGCGGATCGGCCTGTAACTGCGACAAGGGCACGCAGGTCAGCTCGAACACTTCGAGCGCGCGCTGGATGCGCTGGCTGTCGTTTGGCGGCAGCCGCCGCGCGGTAACGGGGTCGATGCGCGCGAGCTGCGCGTGCAGCCCGGGCCAGCCGATGTCTTTCGCGCGCGCTTCGATCCGCGCGCGCACCTCGCGGTCGGCCGAAGGCAGCGCGCTCAGCCCTTCGCGCAGCGCCTTCGCGTAAAGCATCGTGCCGCCGACGACGAGGGGTAGCCGCCCGCGCGTGCGGATCTCGCCGATCGCGCGCGTGGCGTCGCGGACGAAGTCGGCCGCCGAGTAGGGTTCGGACGGGTCGCGCAGATCGAGCAGGTGGTGCGGCACCTGGGTGCGCTCGTCGCGGTCGGGCTTGGCGGTGCCGATGTCCATGCCGCGGTACACCTGCGCGGAGTCGACCGAAACGATCTCGAGCGCGGTCTCGCGCGCCAGCCGCATCGCCAGCGCGCTCTTGCCGCAGGCGGTGGGGCCGAGCAGCAGGATCGCGTCAACCGTGCTGCGCGACATCGCCGTGGCGGCGGACCAGGGTGAACGCGATCGCCGCCGACGCGAGCGACGTCGCGCAGATCGTCAGCGTCAGCGGATAGACGGTGCCGTTGAAACTCGCGCCGATCCAGAAGCCGACGAACGAGGCGATCAGCATCATCGTGAAACCCATCAGCGCGGCGGCTGCGCCGGCGGTCTTGGGAAACGGTGCGACCGCGCCGGATTGCGCGGGCGGCTGGATCAAGCCGTGCGCGACGCCGTAGAAGAACATCGGCACGACGATCGCCGCCGGCGCGTGCACGCGCGCCACCGCGAGCAGCGCCATCGTGACGCCAGCGGAGGCTTGCAGCGAAGCGCCCGCGTACACGGTGCGCTGCAGTCCGTGCGCGACGACGAGCTTGCGGCACACGAGCGTGCCGACGAGATACCCCGCGACCATCGTCGAGAACGAAAAGCCGTAAGCGGTGGTCGACACACCCAGCACGCGGATCAGCACGAACGATGAGCCGGAGATGAATGCGAACAGTCCCGCGTAGGTGGCGGCGGCCGACAGGGTGTACGCGCGAAACGCCGGCGAACGCGCGACCGCGGCGTAGGTGCGCAGCATCGGCGCGAGCCGCAGCGCGTCCGGATTGCGGTGCGCGTTGGTCTCCTTCAGTCGCCATGCGGCCGCCAGCGCCAGCAGCAGAGAGAAACCCGCGAGCAGCGCGAACGCGGATCGCCAGCCGAACGCGACATACAGATACGCGCCGAGCACCGGACCGGTCAGCGGGGCGAACGACATGATCGTCGCTGCGGCCGCCAGCAGGCGCGCGCCTTCGGTCGGCGAGTACAGATCGCGCACGAAGCCACGCGCGCCAACCAGGCACGAACAGGCGCCGACGGCCTGCAGCAGGCGCGCGGCGATCAGCACGCCGATGGTCGGTGCGACCATCGCGAGCACGCTGGCGCCGCAGTAAACGAGCGCGCCGGCGACGATCACCGGATAGCGGCCGTAGCGGTCCGACACCGGTCCGGCGACGAGCTGCCAGGCGCCGAACGCGGCGACGAAGATCGACAGCGTCCACTGAACGGTGACGACGCTCGTTTCGAAGTAGGCGGCGATGCCCGGCAGTGTCGGCAGGTACAGGTCGGTCGCCAGCGGCTGCAGCATCGACAGCCCGGCGGTGAACCACAGCACGGCGGTCGCGCTGAGCCCCGCGGCGTGCAGGCGGACGCTGCTGGTCATCGCCCGCGCAGGAACAGCTTGTCCAGTTCGGCGATCGAAAGCTGGATCCAGGTCGGCCGGCCGTGGTTGCACTGGTCGGCGCGTTCGGTCGCCTCCATCTCGCGCAGCAGCGCGTTCATCTCGTCGAGCGTGAGCCTGCGGTTCGCCCGCACGGCGCCGTGGCAGGCGAGCGTGGCGAGGAGTTCATTGCGGTGCTCGGTCAGCACGCGCGAGCCGCCAAATTCGCGCAGATCGCGCAGCACGTCGCGCGCGAGCGACGCGCCGTCGGCGCCGGCGAGTAACGCAGGCACCGCGCGCAGCGCGAGCTGCGTCGGCGCTGCCGGCGCGAGGTCGAGTCCGACCGCGGCGAGCGTGTCCGCGTGCTCCTCCGCGGTGGCGACATCGAGCGCGTCGGCCGCAAAGACCTGCGGGATCAGCAGCCGCTGCTGTGGAATCGCGCGCGCGTCGAGCTGGCGCTTGAGCTTCTCGTAGACGATGCGCTCGTGCGCGGCGTGCATGTCGACCAGCACGAGCCCCGCGCGGTTCTGCGCCAGCACGTAGACGCCGTGCAGCTGCGCGAGTGCGATACCGAGCGGAAATTCTTCGCCGGGGCGCTCGGCCAGCAGCGGCGCGGTGACGGGCCGCGCGTCCGACTGGGCGACCATCGCCAGGTACTCGGCCACCGGCTGCGCGACGCCGAGCGTCGGCTGCACGATGTGCTGCGGCCATGCGGGCCGCTGTGCCGGGGGAGCGGCCGCCGGCGGGTCGACGACGTGCCCCCGCTGCGGCGGCGGTACCGAGTCAAGTGAGGCCGCGCGCAGCGGTGCCAACGCCTCCTGCACCGCGCGCAGCACGAACTGGTGCACCGCCTGCGAATCGCGGAAGCGCACTTCGATCTTGGTCGGATGCACGTTGACGTCGACCCGGGTCGGGTCGATGTCGAGGAACAGCATGTACATCGGCTGCGACTGGCCGTGCAGCACGTCGGCATACGCGGCGCGCACCGCATGCGCGAGCACCTTGTCGCGCACGTAGCGGCCGTTGACGTAGAAGTACTGGCTGTCGGCGCGCGCGCGGGCTTCCGTCGGCAGTCCGACCCAGCCGCGCAGACGGATCGCGCCCGCCTGCGCGTCGACCGCGCGATTCGCGCCGACGAATTCCTCGGGCATCAACGCCGTCGCTCGTCTGTGCAACGTGGTTGCGGGTAGATCGCGCACGACGCGGCCTTCGTGCGCGACGGTGAACGCGACCGCCGGATGCGCGGCGGCGATGCGTTCGACCTGCGCGATGCAATGGCCCAGTTCGGTCGCCTCGGCGCGCAGGAACTTGCGGCGCGCAGGCGTCTTGAAGAACAGATCGGCGACTTCGACGCGCGTGCCGGGCAGCCCGGCTGCGGGCTCGATCATCCCGCTCTCGCTTTCGATGCGAAACGCGCTCGGTGCCTCGCGTTCGCGCGACGTGATGCTGACCGCGGCGACGGAAGCGATCGCCGCGAGCGCCTCACCGCGAAAGCCGAGCGACTGCACCCCTTCGAGGTCCTGCAGGCTCGTGATTTTGCTGGTGGCGTGGCGCGCGAGCGCGAGCGGCAGCTCGTCGCGCGGGATTCCGCCGCCGTCGTCGGCGACCAGCACGCGGCGGATGCCGCCGCCTTCGAGCCGCACGTCGATGCGCGTGGCACCGGCGTCGAGCGCGTTTTCGACCAGTTCCTTGACGATCGAGGCGGGGCGTTCGACGACTTCACCGGCGGCGATCTGGCTGACAAGCGCATCGGGCAGCGGGCGGATCGCGCGCCGCCCCGGGACCGGCGCGAGCGGC
>JBBIQI010000170.1:0-7215 GCA_037442465.1 Burkholderiales bacterium | reverse complement strand
GCCGCGCGCATCCGCTCGCGCAACTCCCGCGTCCCCCGTGAAGTATCCGGGCTAGGCAACCTCGCGCAGCGCCGGATGCGATGGCGACCGCGCACCCGCTGTTGTGCGTGCGCGACGCGGCTTACGCGCCGCCGCGGTCCTCGGGGGTCGCGACTTGACGCTCCGCGACCGGGCGGCCATCGCGCGACAGCAGCGCGTCGCCCTGCAGGCGCACTGCGTCGCCGATGCGCAGTTCTGGTGGCGTGCTGCGAGTGACCGTGCGTAGCTCGCCGTCGTCCATGCGTACGTCGATGTCGTAACGCACCGTCGCACGCGCGCGCTTCTCGACCTGGTGCCCGGCGACCGCGCCGCCGATCGCGCCGAGGATCCGCGCCACGTCGCGGCCGCTGCCTTTGCCGATCTGATTACCGATCACGCCGCCGACGACACCACCGGCGACGGCACCGATACCGTTGGTCTGGCCCGGACTGCGCACTTCGCGTATCGCGACCACGGTACCGCACTCGGAGCAGGCAGGCGGGGCCACGGGCCCGGTGGCCAGCGCGGGATCGAGCGGCGCAGGTTGGATCGGCGCGTGCTGGATCGGGGCCGGTTCCGACGCCGATCTGTCCGCGATCTGGGGCGCGGGCGCCGGTGCAGTGTTGCGGACAGTGTGCCTGGCGCTCGCGGTCCTGGCTTTGGGTGCCGCGGTTGCGGGCGGCGTGTGCGCGGCGGGTTCGGGAGCGTGTGCGGCAGCCGCGGCCGCGGCTGACACGACGGCCTGCTCCGTGCCGGCGAGGTGCCGCGCCGAAACGCGCCCGCTGACCACCATCACCGCGGCCAGCGCACTGGCGCCGATGACGGCCAGCGCCGCAGCGATCAGCAGAGGGTGAAGCTTTGGCGCGGTCGCTCGCGCCGGGATCGGTGCTGCATCGTTCACGTTCGGCTCCGTTTGCTGCGTTGAGTCTGCGGCGATCAACGCGCCGCCGCGCGTTGCGGGCGACACCGGGACGTCGCCGTGTGTAACGAGTTGTTGTTCGGTGCCGCGCCGATCACCCCGAGTGGCTGTGTCATTGAGGTTTGCCCAATTTCGCGACACCGCGACCTCGTGAGTGCGCGTCGGCGTCGCGGGCGCCGTTCCGTCATCCCGGGCAGGGTGAGGGATCTCGGCGTTAGTTATGCGCGGGAGCGATTCCGCGTCTTTGGCGCGGAATGGAGGAATGTCAACTCGTCGGCTCGGCAAGTGTCGCGGGGTGGAAATGACGAAGCCACCGCCCGGAACGGCTTTTCGTCATCCCGAGCAGCGCGAGGGATCTCGGCGATGCCACCGACATTCCTCGCCTTCGGCGCGCAATGACGCGGGGTGGGTGGCTCGGAATGGTGAGGGTTCGTCGGCTCAGAGGGGTGACGACGGCCGAAGGCTGTCGACGCCGGGCGGCTGGCACGTGTCGCGCGGATGAGCAGCGCTCATCAGTTACTTCGCTTCGAACTCGCCGGCGTGGCCGACGTAGTCCGCGGCGAGCGCCAGCGCGCGCTGGGCCGCCGCATCGTTCGCGAGGTAGGCGAGCCAGAACGCTGTCGTCAACGAGCGCGTCAGCCGCACGTGCAGCGCGTCGCGCGCCGGATCGTCCGCGGGCCGGCGACGAGGTGCACCGTTGAAGACCATGTGGTCGGCACCGGCAAGGTTCAACAGGTACTTGTCGCCGGGCGGCATGCCTTGATACGGGATCAGCCGCTGCGACGGTGGCACGCCCAGTCCCAGGCCGACGCGCCCGTCGGCCGTGCCGGTGATGCAGAAGAACGGCCGCTCGATCGCGGCGAACTGCGCAACCGCCGACGCTGATCGGGCCGACGGGCTGAAGGCGACAAACGCGCGCAGGCGCCGATCCGCCAGCACGAGTCCACGCGCCGCGCGCCCATAATCCTGACCGGCGATCGCTTGCGTCGTGACCGCGCCGAACGAGTGCCCCGCCATGCCGATTCGCTGCAAGTCGATGTGTCGTGCCAGCGGGTCGCCGGCGAGCTTGCGCCGCTCGAGTTCGTCGAGCACGAACTTCACATCCTCCACCCGGGCGAGCAGTTGTTCCGCGCCGGCCGCGCTGCGCAGCGCCGCGGCCGGGCGCGATGCCGACTTCCAGACGGATTCGTCGCTGCCGGGATGTTGCAGGTGGATCACGACGAAACCGTGGCTCGCCCAGTGCTCGCCCCAGTAGCGTCCGCTGTCGAGCGAACCGCCCAAGCCGTGCGAGAACAGGATCGCCGCGCGTTCGCCCTCGCCGTCCGGCAGCCGCACGCGCAGCGGCAGTTCGCGCGTGCGTCGGGTGTCGAACCAGCGCAGATCGCTGACCGTCGCGGCGTGCGCGCCCGGCGCCTCGAGCGCGTGGAGGATCTGTGCTTCGGCCGCTCCGCCTGCGCAGGGCAGCGCCACGAGTACCAGGGCGGCACGCAGCAGCACGCGGACGGCGGCGGATGCTTGCTTCATGGGCAGAAACTTAACGCGACGCCGGCGTTGGCGCCGTCGATCGGCCGCGCCACATTCGCGATGAGACTTGAAATCGGCAGGTTTGCCCCCAAAATCGCCCAAGTCATTGATTCATTTCGCCGATAACGAGCGAGCACGGAGGAACCATGGCAGTGCCGGAGCACACTGCGGAAGCTCAAGTCACGGCTGCAGCGCCGGCCGAAGGCGTCGAGGAACAGCCGGCGGCACTGCCGTCGGCCAGCGTGGTCGAGGTCGAAAAGGAGCTGCAGGCCGCGCTCGCCAAGGCGGCCGAGAACTACGAGCTGTATCTGCGCGCCAAGGCCGAAACCGAGAACATTCGCCGTCGCGCGCAGGAGGACATCGCCAGGGCGCACAGGTACGCGATCGAGTCCTTTGCCGAGAACCTTGTTCCCGTCGCCGACAGCCTCGAAAAGGCGCTCGAGACGCAAAACGCGACGGTCGAGTCGATGCGAGAGGGAGTGGCGCTCACGTTGCGCCAGTTGAAGGCGGCCTTCGACAAGGGCCAGCTCACGGTCATCGACCCGAAAGGCGAAAAATTCGACCCGCATCGTCACCAAGCCATCTCGACCGTTCCGGCGGCCGAGGGATGTCCCCCCAACCACGTCGTTGCCGTGCTGCAGAAGGGTTGGATGATCGCCGACCGCGTGCTGCGACCGGCGCTCGTGACAGTGGCGCAGGGCGAGACGGCGAGCGCCGGGGGCGGCAGCGGCGCTTGAAAGTGCCTGTGCGCAGCCTCACGTAGGCAACGATTCGGTTCACTGAAACTATTCGGATTCTGCAGAGGGGACTATGGGAAAGATCATCGGCATCGACCTGGGCACGACCAACTCGTGCGTCGCCGTCATGGAGGGCGGCCAGGTCAAGGTCATCGAAAACAGCGAGGGTTCGCGCACCACGCCGTCGGTGGTCGCCTACATGGAGGACGGTGAGATCCTGGTCGGCGCCCCGGCCAAGCGGCAGGCGGTGACCAACGCCAAGAACACGCTGTATGCGGTCAAGCGGCTGATCGGGCGCCGCTTCGAGGAAAAGGAAGTCCAGAAGGACATCCATCTGATGCCGTACAAGATCGTGCGCGCGCCCAACGGCGACGCGTGGATCGAAGTGCGCGGCAAACAGATCGCGCCACCGCAGGTCTCCGCCGAAGTGCTGCGCAAGATGAAGAAGACCGCCGAAGACTACCTGGGCGAGCCGGTGACCGAGGCGGTGATCACCGTGCCGGCGTACTTCAACGACAGCCAGAGGCAGGCCACCAAGGATGCCGGTCGCATCGCCGGCCTCGAGGTCAAGCGCATCATCAACGAGCCGACCGCGGCCGCGCTCGCATTCGGTCTGGACAAGGCCGGCAAGGGCGACCGCAAGATCGCCGTCTACGACCTGGGCGGCGGCACGTTCGACATCTCGATCATCGAGATCGCCGACGTCGAAGGCGAGAAGCAGTTCGAGGTGCTGTCGACCAACGGCGACACGTTCCTCGGCGGCGAGGACTTCGACCAGCGCATCATCGATTACGTGGTCACCGAGTTCAAGAAAGAGGCCGGGGTCGATCTCGCCAAGGACGTGCTGGCGCTGCAGCGGCTGAAGGACGCTGCCGAAAAGGCCAAGATCGAGCTGTCCAGCTCGCAGCAGACCGAAATCAACCTGCCGTACATCACGGCCGATGCTTCGGGGCCGAAGCACCTGAACATGAAGCTCACGCGCGCCAAGCTCGAGGCGCTGGTCGAGGATCTGATCGAGCGCACGATCGAGCCGTGCCGGCTGGCCATCAAGGATGCCGGCATCAAGACGAGCGACATCGACGACGTGATCCTCGTGGGCGGCCAGACGCGCATGCCGAAGGTGCAGGAGAAAGTGCGCGAATTTTTCGGCCGCGAACCGCGCAAGGACGTCAACCCGGACGAGGCGGTCGCGATCGGCGCCGCGATCCAGGGTGCGGTGCTCTCGGGCGAGCGCAAGGACGTGCTGCTGCTGGACGTTACCCCGCTGACGCTCGGCATCGAGACGCTGGGCGGCGTGATGACGCCGATGATCAAGCGCAACACGACGATCCCGACCAAGTATTCGCAGGTGTTCTCGACCGCCGATGACAATCAGCCCGCGGTGACGATCAAGGTCTACCAGGGCGAGCGCGAGATGGCCGCCGGCAACAAACTGCTCGGCGAGTTCAACCTGGAGGGCATCCCGCCGGCGCCGCGCGGCATGCCGCAGATCGAGGTCACGTTCGATATCGACGCCAACGGCATTCTGCACGTGTCGGCCCGCGACAAGGCCACCGGCAAGGAGAACAAGATCACGATCAAGGCCAATTCGGGTCTGACCGAGGAAGAGATCCGGCGCATGGTGCGCGACGCCGAAGCCAACAAGGCGGAGGACCATCGCCGTTTCGAACTCGCGCAGGCGCGCAACGCCGCCGACGCCGCTGCGCACGCGACCCGCAAGGCGCTCGCGGAGCACGGCGACAAGCTCGAAGCCGGCGAGAAGGCCAAGATCGAGGCCGCCCTCAAGGACATCGATGAGGCGCTGAAAGGCGACGACAAGGCCGCGATCGAAGCGAAAACGCAGGCGCTGCTGGCCGCTTCGCAGAAACTCGGCGAGAAGATGTATGCGAGCATGCAGGGTGGCGAAGCGGCGGCGGGCGCGACCGCCGGCGCGGCACCCGGCGCGGGCGGCGAGTCGAAAGCGAAGAACGACGACGTGGTCGACGCCGATTACAAGGAAGTCAAGCGCGGCTGACGCGCCCGACGCCTGCCTCGCGCCGAGTGGCAGCGAACGACGCCGTCGTCGCTGCCGCTCGGCGTTTGCGCGCAAGTGAGGTCTTGAGCTGACGATGGCCAAACGCGATTACTACGACGTGCTCGGCGTTGCGAAGGACGCCTCCGAAGAGGAGATCAAGAAGGCGTACCGCAAGCTGGCGATGAAGTACCACCCGGACCGCAACCAGGGCCGGGACGGCGCCAGCGCCAAGGAAGCGGAGGAAAAGTTCAAGGAGGTCAAGGAGGCGTACGAGATCCTGTCCGACGCCTCCAAACGCGCGGCCTACGACCGCTTCGGGCATGCGGGCGTCGACGGCGGCGCGGCCGCCGGCGGCTTCGGCGGCGCGCACGGGTTCGGCAGCTTTGCCGACGCGTTCGGCGACATCTTCGGCGACATCTTCGGGGCGCGCGCCGGCGGCCGCAGCAATGCCTATCGCGGCGCCGATCTGCGCTACAGCATGGAGATCGCGCTGGAGCAGGCCGCGCGCGGTTTCACGACCGACATCCGTGTGCCTAGCTGGGACAACTGCGAAACCTGCGACGGCAGCGGCGCCAAACCCGGGACCAAGCCGCGTACCTGTTCGACCTGCGGCGGCAACGGCGCGGTGCGCATCACGCAGGGCTTTTTCTCGATCCAACAGACCTGCCCGACCTGTCACGGCAGCGGCCGCGTGATCGCCGAACCGTGCACGGCGTGCGGCGGCGCTGGTCGAATCAAGAAGAACAAGGTGCTGGAGGTCAACATCCCGGCCGGCATCGACGACGGCCAGCGGATCCGGCTCGCGGGCAAGGGCGAGCCGGGCATGAATGGCGGCCCGCCGGGCGACCTGTACGTCGAGATCCGCATCAAGCCGCACGAGGTGTTTCAGCGCGATGGCGACGACCTGCACTGCGAGGTGCCGGTGTCGATCGTCACCGCCGCGCTCGGCGGTGAAGTGGAAGTCGCGACGCTGACCGACAAGGTCAGCATCACGATCCCCGAGGGCACGCAAAGCGGCAAGACATTCCGGCTGCGCGGCAAGGGCATCAAGGGCGTGCGTTCGAGCTATCCGGGCGACCTGTACTGCCACATCACCGTCGAAACGCCCGTGCGGCTCACAGAAAAGCAGAAGAAGCTGCTACGCGAATTCGGCGCGTCGCTGCAGGAAGGCGGCGCCAAACACTCGCCGCAGACGAAGGGCTTCATGGATCGGATGAAGGGGTTTTTCACCGCGGAGTGAGGCCCTCCGCGCGCCTGCGTGTTCAGCGCTCACAGCCGCACGTGCCGGCGTGCTGCATCGACCTGACCGACCGTTCGATCACTTCGGCCAGCATGACCGCGCCGTTCGTGAAGCCGTGGTCGCATCATCGGCACGGCAAGCTCATACTCATCGTCGCGGCTTCGACCAAACGCCCGGTGCCCGCATCCCTCAGCCTTCGTCAATCCGCGCCAAAGGCGAGGAATCTCCGCCGCTCGCACTGCCGAAATCCCTCGCGCGTCTCGGGATGACGGAATCGGCGAAAGCGAAGGCGACGCGAACTCGCAAGCTGGCGGTGTCACGAGTTTGGGTAATCCTCCATACACCGAGCTCTTCAAGATCGGGAGACATCGTCATCCGGCAGCCAGGCTTCCGGCAGCGCGACTGCCAAATCCGTGATCGCGAGCGACACGGTCCCTCGTCCCGCTGAGCGTCCCCCTTCCGAGCCGCGCCCGTCATCCCGTGCAATGGCTTCGTCATCGCCAGCGCTGGGTTTGTTTGTCATCCCGAGCACGGCGAGGGATCTCGCCGTTGCGAACGGCTGAGCGCTGCGCGGGGCGCAAGGCCGGGGCTTGCAGAGACGTAGACGTCGGTTAGGTATGACGGTGCGCGTCGACCGCTGCGCGCTGCGGGCTTTGGCAAGCGGATTCGTCGATCGGTGGAAGGGTCGCTGCGGCCCGCCAGCGAGCCATTCGTCACGCGGCGGCGCCCGCAACGCGGCTGCTCAACCCGGCGCCGCCTGCGT
>JBBIQI010000169.1:0-7245 GCA_037442465.1 Burkholderiales bacterium | reverse complement strand
CAGGACCGTATAGAAGGCGAAGAAAAAGGGCAGTTGCAGCAGCACCGGCAGGCATCCGCCCAGCGGATTGACGCCGTATTTCGTGTACAGCTCCATGACTTCCTGGTTCTGCTGCTGCCGGCGCGGTCTGGATGCCGTAGCCGCCCTGCCCGGCCAGCCAGAAAAAGCCGCGCTGGCGCGGATCGAACCCGGCAACCAACGTCTTGTCGGCGACGAACGAGCGCAGCCCCGCCCACTTGGCGTGGATGCGCGGAACCGACAGCGTCGTCGCCGTCGTGATGCGGTCGATGAGCACGGCGATGTCGTATTCGTCGGGCTGCGCATCGCACGGCGGCGACGGCGTTTCGTCGGCGGGTGAGGCGAGGATGCGGCCGGCGTCGGGCTTGAAGTACCACTGCTCGTCGACGTCGATCACCGCCGGCCAGCGCTCGATCGACAGGCCCCGCGGCGGGTCGAAGGTGATCGCGGTGCGCCGTTTG
Source organism: Burkholderiales bacterium (assembly GCA_037442465.1). Classification (GTDB taxonomy): domain Bacteria; phylum Pseudomonadota; class Gammaproteobacteria; order Burkholderiales; family Burkholderiaceae_F; genus DSNY01. Next base: position 6,766 of record JBBIQI010000169.1, on the reverse strand, counting down.
GGCACGAGCCCGATCGGTGCGGCGCCTGCGAGCGTACCGATCTCGTCAGCCCACGCGCCGGCGGCGTTGACGACGATCGGCGCGCTGTAGCGCTCCCCGCGCGTTGCGACGACCCAGTCTTCGCCCGCGCGTTCGAGGGCGACCACCTCCGCGTTGCAGACGACTTCGCCGCCGCGCGCGCGCAGCCCGCGAAGAAAGCCCTGATGCAAGGCGTGCACGTCGATGTCCATGGCGTCGGGTTCCCACAGCCCGCCGTCGACCTGGGCTTCGCTGAACACCGGCACGCGTTCGCGCACCCGCGCGCCAGTCCACAGTTCGAGGTTGCCGACCAGCGCTGCGCATTCGGCGAATGTGCGTTCGAGCGCGGCGCGCTGATCGGCGCGCGCCGCCAGCAGCGTGCCGCGCGGCGCGAGCAGCGGCACCGACGCGAAGCCTGCCGGCGGCGAAGTCAGGAACGCCTTGCTCGCGCGCGTCAGCGCACGCATCGTCGCGTTGCCGTAGGTTTCGGTGAACAGCGCCGCCGAGCGCCCGGTCGTGTGATAGCCGGGCTGCAACTCGCGTTCGAGCACGAGCACGCGGCCGAACGCCGCCAGCTCGTACGCCGCGGAGGCGCCGGCGATGCCGGCGCCGATCACCACGAAGTCACAGCGTTTCACGCATCGAACGGATCAGGCCGGCACGGCGCGCCGCTCGATCTTCGCTTCGCGGATCGGCAGATTGACCAGCGCCGCCGCGGCGGCGAGCAGCGCGTCCGCGTACCACATCCACAGGTAGTTGCCGCTCGTCTCCATCGCGATGCCGCCGAGCCAGGCGCCGAAGAAGCCGCCGATCTGGTGCGTCAGGATCGTCAGCCCAAACAGGGTGGCCAGATAGCGCGTGCCGAACAGCTTGCCGACCACGCCCGCTGTCGGCGGCACCGTCGCGAGCCACGTGAAGCCCAGCCCGATCGCGAAGAGATAAAACGTCAGCTCGGTCTTCGGCGCCGCCAGATACAGCAGCACGAGCACCGCGCGCGAACCGTACATCCAGGCGAGCACGTACTTGCTGCGGTAGCGGTTGACCCACCATCCGGCGGCGAGGCTGCCGGCGATGTTGGCCAGCCCGATTAACGCGAGCGACCAGCTCGCGACCGAGGCCGGCAGCCCGCACAGGTCGACTTCGCCGGGCAGGTGCGTGACAAGAAAGGCGATGTGGAAGCCACAGGTGAAGAAACCCGCATGCAGCAGCAGATAGCTGCGGTCGGCGAAGGCGTCGCGCACCGCCTTGCGCAATCCGCCGTCGGCTGCGTGCGCGGCGGCCGCCGCCGCGGCCGCTTGCGGCGAGCGTCGCAGCAAGCGCGCGATCGGCAGCGCGGCGAGCGTGACCACCGCGAGCGACCACAGCGCGCCCATCCAGCCGATCGTCGAGATCAGCTTCTGCAGGATCGGCGCGAAGACGAACTGGCCGAACGACCCGCCGGCATTGATGACGCCGGTCGCGGTGCCGCGGTGCTCGGCGGAGACGCGCTGTGCGGCCGCGCCGATCAGTACCGAAAAGCTGCCTGCACCCGCGCCGATCGCCGACAGCAGCCCGATCGAGAACACGAGTCCGAAGCCGGTCGTCATCCACGGCGTCAATGCGCTGCCGGCGGCGAGGATCACCAGCCCCGCCGCAAGCACGCGGCCGGGGCCGTAGCGGTCGGCGATCGCGCCGGCGATCGGCTGCGCCGCGCCCCAGACGAACTGGCCGACCGCCATCGCGAAGCTCACCGTCACCAGCCCGAGCCCGGTCGAGGTATTCAGCGGCGAGACGAACAGTCCGAGCGACTGGCGCGCGCCCATCGTCACCATCAGCATTGCCGCCGCGGCGAGCGTGACGAACCACCATTTCTGCGCTCCGCTGTCCTGACTCATCGACCCGGCTCCCTGGCGCCGCGCGACTCGCGCGACGTCCGCATTAGATACGTACTCGGGCGGTGCGACAAATGAGATTGGCGCAAGCGTCGAATGCGCAGCACGCAGGCAGGAGCGGCGCGGACCACGAAACGCTGCGGCGCCGCGTGACACGACCGTACGCCGGGCATCAGAGTACGCACCACCCTCCCCAACAACGAACCTGAGCAGCGCTATGCCCGATCTGACCGTCGACCGCAACGATTCGTCCTACCTCGCATGCCCGCAACGGCGGCGCCTCTTCCGCGCCGGCGCCGGCTCGCTGGCTGCGCTCGTCGCCGGTGGCGTGTTCGGCGGGCGCGTGGCTGAGGCGAAGCCGATCGATGCGCCCTCGCAAGTGCCGGTCGTCGACCGGTTGGCGATCCGCGTGGTGACCGACTCGTACCATCACGCATTCGAGCCGAGCCGCACGATCGGCCCCTTGCAGGTGCAGCGGCTCGGCTTCGCTGTCGCCCCGCGCACCCCGCCGCGGCGCACGCTGCAGAACGAGTGGGGACTGTCGTTGCACGTCGAGTCGACGCGCGGCACCGAGACGCGCCAGGTGCTGATCGACTTTGGGTATACGCCCGAAGCGCTGCTGAACAACCTGCTGCTCGCCGGCATCGACGCATCGAAGCTCGACGCGCTGGCGCTGAGCCACGGGCATTACGACCACTTTGGGGGAATGGTCGGTTTTCTGGAAGCCAACAAGGGCAAGCTCAAGCCCGGGCTGCCGTTTTATCTCGGTGGCGAGGAGTGCTTCTGCACGCGTGAGTTGAACGTGCCGGGCGAGGCGGGCAGCTTTGGCGCGCTCGACCGCGAGGCCATCCGCAGCGCCGGGTTGACGTTGACTTTCGCCGAGCGGCCGTCGGTTCTTGCCGACCACGGCTTCACCACCGGCACGATCGCGCGCCAGTCGTTCGAGCGTGTGCTCGCGCCGACGCGAATGACGGTCGGCATGCAGGGGGCACTCGGTTGCGCGCCCGAGCGTCTGCCGGAAGCCAAGCGCAACCTGACGCTGGCGCCCGACGATTTCGAGCACGAGCAGGCCACCGCGTACCACGTCAAGGGGCGTGGGCTGGTGGTGATGACCTCCTGCGGCCACCGTGGCATCGTCAACTCGGTGCGCGCTGCCATGCGCGTGGCCGGCACCGACAAAGTACACGCGGTTCTCGGCGGCTTTCACCTCGCGCCGCACGCGCTCGAGTATCAGCGGCAGACCCTCGACGAACTGAAGAGACTCAACCCCGACTTCCTGATCCCGATGCACTGCTCGGGCGAAGCCTTCGTCTCGATGGTGCAGGCAGACATGCCGGACCGCTTCGTGCGCTCGTCGACGGGGACGCGGTTCATCTTCACGGCCTAGGCGCGCGCTGCGATCGGCCCTGTGAGTAAGGCGAACCGGGGCGAAGGCCCGGCAGCGCCAGCGCGTGCGCGCGCGCATCGGCACGCACGCCGCACCACCGTTCGCTGATCGTGCGGCCTGCCGCTCGTCCAAACCGGGCAACGGGGAGCATGCGCCATCATCGCGCCATGCCGCTGCACCTGCCGCCATGAGCGGCGACACGCAAGCGCCGCGCCGCGTGCTGCCGACGATCGTCGCCGCGCAGTTCGCGGGTACGTCGCTGTGGTTCGCGGTCAATGCAGTGATGCCGGACCTGCAGCGCGACTGGGGGCTGCCGGCCTCGGCGGTCGGCACGCTGACCTCGGCGGTGCAGCTTGGCTTCATCGCCGGCACGCTGGTGTTCGCGCTGCTGACGATCGCCGACCGCCACTCGCCGCGGCTCGTGTTCCTGCTGTGCGCGCTGGCCGGCAGCGCGTGCAACGCGGCGGCCGCGGGTCTGGACCGCGACTTCAATGCGCTGCTCGCGCTGCGCTTCGCGACCGGCTTCTTCCTCGCCGGCATCTACCCGGTCGGCATGAAGATCGCCGCGGCGTGGTACTCGCGCGGACTGGGCGGCGCCCTGGGGCTGTTGATCGGTGCACTCGTGCTCGGTACCGCCGCGCCGCACAGATTGCGCGCGCTCGACGCCGCGTGGCCGTGGCAGTCGGTGATGCTTGGCGTCTCGCTGCTGGCGCTCTCCGGCGGCCTGCTGCTGTATGCGCTCGTTCCCGACAGCCCGCATCTTCCGCACGCTGCGCGCATCCGCCCACAGGCGCTCGCGGTGATCTGGACCGACCGCCGCGTGCGCGCCTCCGCCTTCGGCTACTTCGGCCACATGTGGGAGCTGTACGCGATGTGGGTGCTGGTGCCCGCGATCCTCGCCGCGCGCATCGATGCGACACAGGTGCCAGCGGCGGCCTTTGGCGTGATCGGCGCCGGCGCGATTGGCTGCGCCGCCGGCGGCTTGCTGGCGGCGCGCTACGGCAGCGCACGTGTGGCAGCGGCGCAGCTCGCAGCGAGCGGGCTGTGCTGCGCGACCGCACCGCTCGCACTCGCCGCGCCGTTGCCGGTCTTCGCGCTGTGGCTCGCGGTCTGGGGCGTGACCGTGGCGGGCGATTCGCCGCAGTTTTCGACGCTCACGGCGCAGAACGCGCCGCGCGACAACGTCGGCAGCGTGCTGACCTTCGTCAACTGCATCGGCTTTGCGGTTTCGATCATGACGATTCAGCTTTTCGCGTGGCTCACGCAACGCTGGCCGCTGTGGGTCGTGCTGCCGTGGCTGGCGATCGGTCCGGCGCTCGGCCTGCGCATGCTGCGGCCGCTGCTCGCGGCCGATCATCCGCCGGCGCCGCGCTATTGACCATTACTTAACCTCGGGACACGCGCCAGCCGCTTGGCGCCCGCATGGCTGAGCCCTCGTCATTCCGAGCCAAGGGCGAGGAATCTCCGCTGCTCGCAGTACCGAGATCCCTCGCTGCGCTCGGGATGACGGAGAAGGTGTGAAGATTTCGTCGCGAGCGGGCCGCTGGCTAGGCGCACGCAGCCGCAGGGCCGAGACATATCAAGTAGATAGGCGAGGCCCGAGCACCGCGCAACGACGCCAGCGGGCCGCGCAGCATAAAGATTCACACCTTCGGAGCCGGCGACAGCCAGCGCGAAGCGAAACCGCAAGGTGGCGGTGTCACGAGGTTGCGTAATCGTCGATCGTCGCTTTCCCGCCGCAGACCGCGGCTGCCGCCGGTCGCAGGCATCAACCCGCGTCGCCTGGCGCTGCGGACTGCGTGACGTCGAGGCGGTCGCACCAGGACTCGATCGCCTCGCGCACCTCGACCGGCCTTTCGGTCAACGGCCAGTGATGGCAGTCGATGCGCAGTACCTGCACGCGCGCCAACCGCCGCAGGCAGCGCCGCATCGCGTCCGGATCGGCGAAGGTGCCGCCGGCAGACAGCAGCACGAGCACGGGCGCGGCGATTCTGTCCAGCGGGACCGGCCGGAACATCTCGACGAGCTCCTGCAGATAGTGTGCGGTGCGAAAGCTGCGCAGGTCCGCTCGCATCGAGCTGTAGCGACGGATGAACTCGGCTTCGGCTTGCTTCGATCCCAGCGCGCGGCGCGCCATTTCGTCCAGCGCGCGCAGGTCGAGCCGCGCGATCGTTCGGCGCCGCAGTCCGAGCGCGTTGGCCGCGCGGACAGCGAGCGCGGCGACATGAATGACCGGACCGAACCACGCCAGCATGCGCCAACGGCCGCGCAAGGCCTCGCGGAAGACCGGATCGATCAGCGCCAGCCCGGCGGTGTTCTGCGGGTATCGCACCGCGAAGTGCAGTGCGACCTGAGCACCGAGGCTATGACCGACGAGCACCGCGCGCGGATGCCCCTCGGCGGCGAGGATTGCGGCGAGGTCGTCGCACCAAAGCTCCAGCCCGATCGCGCCGCGCGTCGGCGAGTCGCCATGGCCGCGCAGATCGACGCGTAGAACGTCCCAACGGTCGGCGAGCGCCGTGTGCTCGACGAACTCGGACCAGCGCGTCAGATTGCTCGCCAGTCCGTGCAGCAGCACGACGGCGCGCCCGGGCGCGCGCATCCGCGCCGGCGTGACGCGGTAGGCGACGGTGACACCGTTGTCGTGGGTGATCGCGCGGGCATGTTCCATCGTCGGCCGGCTCGCGGGCGGATCATCGCACTGCGCGGCTCGGCGCCAACCCTTACGTGAATGCCACGATGCAGCCGCGCCACGATCGGCCGAAACTGGCGGCCCGCGAAGCAGCCGTCCCCTCGGCAAGGAGGCCGCCATGACCGACAAGCCCAAGGCCTGCCCGATCTGCCGCGAACCGGCCGCGCCCGCGCGCATCGATGAGGTCACCGGCGCGGACCAGGAGCTCGCGGTCACGCTGCGCGGCATGCCGGTGCTCGTCTGCGGCAACGGCCACCGGCAGTTCGTGCAACCGGACTTCCCGCTGCTGCTGCTCGACCACCTGACCGAGCTCGACGAGCCGAAGCTGCCCGCCGGCGCCGAAAAGGGGCTGATCGTCAAGCACTTCCATTGTGCCGATTGCGGCGGCGAGCTGCAGCCGCAGCCCGACCACAGGCACACGTTCAGCTTCGACGTCGCCCTGCCGCAGATCGACGCCTTCGCGGTCGACCTGACCACCCCGGTGTACCGCTGCAGCCGTTGCGGCCGCGAGCAACTGCACTCGCTGAAGGAACTGCGCAAGCTCACGCCCGCGGCGCTGGCGCATGCGTTCAAGGCAGCGCAGATCCCGCACGGTTGAATGCGCCCGCGGGTCGCCCGCAGTAAGCTCGCCGTGGCGAACGAGCGGGGGCACACATGGACAAATCGGCCTTGATCGTCGGCGCGGGCAGCGGCATCAGCGCCTCATTCGCGCGCCTGCTGGCGGCCGCAGGCTATGCGGTCGCGCTCGCTTCGCGCAGCGCCGCCGCGCGCACCGACGGCGTGCCGGCCGCGCTGCGG
>JBBIQI010000168.1:0-7300 GCA_037442465.1 Burkholderiales bacterium | reverse complement strand
AACGCACCGGCTGCACGGCGTGCGCTTGGCGGCGCTGATCCGCGCCTGCGAGTTCGCGACCGCGGCTGGCGAGCTCGGCGAGGCGGTCGATCACGCGCGCGCCGCGGTCGAACTGGCGGCGACCTTCGAGCCCGACGAGCTGTACCGTGGCGAGTTGTGGCTGCACGCGGCACGCGCGTTCGAGCGCAACGGCGACGGCGCGCGGGCGGCCGAGCTGTACGGCGCCGGCGCGGCGTGGGTGCGCGAGGTCGCACAGCAGCACGTGCCTGCGGAATTCCGCGACAGTTTCCTGGCCCGCAATCCAGTCAATCGCGACCTGCTGTCGGCCGCCACCAAGATGGCGCGCCGAATGCCGTCGCGCGGCTGAGCCGCGCAAGGGCGCGCGCCGCCGGCGGCGCGCGCGCGGCGTGATACCTTCACCGGCGCAAACAAGGGAGGGACGGGCCAATGCCCGCACAGGAATATCTGCGCCGGATCCTGACCGCGCGCGTGTACGACGTGGCGATCGAGTCGCCGCTGGACGAAGCGCCGCAATTGACGCGCCGGCTCGGCAACCGCGTCCTTCTGAAGCGCGAGGACCTGCAGCCGGTGTTCAGCTTCAAGCTGCGCGGCGCGTACAACAAGATGGTGAATCTGCCGGCCGATGCGCTCAAGCGCGGCGTGATCGCCGCCAGCGCCGGCAACCATGCGCAAGGCGTAGCGCTGGCGGCAAGCAAGCTCGGCTGCCGCGCGGTGATCGTGATGCCGGTCACCACACCGCAGGTCAAGATCGACGCGGTGCGCGACCGCGGGGCCGAGGTCGTGCTGTTCGGCGATTCGTACTCCGACGCGTACGCGCACGCGCTGGAGCTGCAGGAAAAGCGCAGGCTCACGTTCGTGCATCCGTTCGACGATCCGGACGTGATCGCCGGGCAGGGCACGATCGGCATGGAAATCCTGCGCCAGCACCATCCGGGCGAGCAGGGGCCGATCCACGCGATCTTCGCCGCGGTCGGCGGCGGCGGACTGATCTCGGGCGTGGCGGCGTTCGTCAAGGCGCTGCATCCGGAGATCATGGTCATCGGCGTGCAGACCGAAGACTCGGACGCGATGGCGCGCTCGCTCGAAGCCGGACGGCGCGTGCAACTGCACGACGTGGGGCTGTTTTCGGACGGCACCGCTGTGCGCATGGTCGGCGAAGAGACTTTCAGGCTGTGCCGCCAGTACGTCGACGCGATGATCCGGGTCGACACCGACGCGCTGTGCGCGGCGATCAAGGACGTGTTCCAGGACACGCGCTCGATCCTCGAACCGGCGGGGGCCCTGGCGATCGCCGGTGCCAAGGCCTACGTCGAGCGCGAACGGATCAAGAACAAGACGCTGGTGGCGATCGCCTGCGGCGCGAACATGAACTTCGACCGCCTGCGCTTCGTCGCCGAGCGCGCCGAGGTCGGCGAACGGCGCGAAGCGGTGTTCGCGGTCACGATTCCCGAGGAACGCGGCAGCTTCAAGCGCTTCTGCGCGCTGGTGGGCAACCGCAACGTCACCGAGTTCAACTACCGGATCTCGGATGCCAAGGAGGCGCACATCTTCGTCGGCCTGCAGATCTTCAAGCCGGCCGACGCGCCGATGCTCGCGCGCACGTTCGAGCGCGCGGGCTTCCCGACGCTCGATCTGACCGACGACGAGCTGGCCAAGCTGCACCTGCGGCACCTGGTCGGCGGCCACTCGCCGCTGGCGGAGAACGAACTGCTGTACCGCTTCGAGTTTCCCGAGAGGCCGGGCGCGCTGATGCGCTTTCTGTCCAGCATGTCGCCGAACTGGAACATCTCGCTGTTCCACTACCGCAACCAGGGCGCGGACTACGGCCGCATCCTGGTCGGCATGCAGGTGCCGGCCAACGAGAAGAAGCAGTTCAAGGAGTTTCTCGCCGCCCTCGGCTATCGGCACTGGGACGAGACCGACAACCCGGCATACAGGCTTTTTCTCGGCTGAGGCGTTGTCCGGCGTCGCGCTGCCGAATATTCCGCTGCAGTTCGTGCCGTAGCCCGGCAAAGTTCTTCCGTCGTCACGCAGAGGACGCGGAGGAGGCAAAGATGAACACGGCGGACGGATTGATCGTGGCCGAGCTGAGCCTGGCCGATTGGCTGCATGCGGCCTTCGCGGCCGAACGCGCGCCGCAGCGGCCCAGCCGCACCATCGCGCCGGCGCAAGGCGCCGGCATCGGCCGCATCGTCGGCGGCGCGCGCGTCACCTTCTGGTGGATGCTCGGCATCACGCTGCTCGCGCTCGCGCTGCGCTGAGGCGCCGCGCAAGCGGGCTCGCTGCCGCGCGTCGCTCGTGCGAAGCAGGGCAGCATTGGTGGCAGCCGATGCCTTGCAGCCGCCGACCAGAAGCTCGCTATGCTCGCGGCATGAGCTCGATCCAAACGCTCGTTCGCGGGCGTGCCGCCGATCTCGGCGACGGCTTCACGGTGCTGCGCGTACTGCCGCACGCGGCGCGGCGCGCGGTCGGCCCGTTCGTGTTCGTCGATCACTTCGGCCCCGCCGTGCTGGCGCCGGGGCGTGGCATGGATGTGCGGCCGCATCCGCACATCGGGCTGGCCACCGTCACGTACTTGTTCGACGGCGCCGTCCTGCATCGCGACTCGATCGGTTCGGTCCAGCGCATCGAGCCCGGCGCGGTCAACTGGATGGTCGCCGGCCGCGGCATCGTCCACAGCGAACGCTCGCCCGACGAGGAGCGCCGGCGCGGGCACGTGCTGCACGGGGTGCAGACGTGGGTCGCGCTGCCGGTCGAGCGGGAAGAGGTGGCGCCGTCCTTCGCGCATCATGCGGCCGCCACGTTGCCGCTGATCGAGCGTCCCGGCGCGCGTATCCATCTGCTGGTCGGGCGCGCGTTCGGCCACACGTCGCCGGTGGCCGTGTTTTCGGACACGCTGTACTGCGCGCTCGAGCTGTACGCCGACGCGCAGGTATCGCTTCCGCCGGAGCACGCCGAACGCGCCGTGTACGTCGTCGACGGCCGGGTCGCGGTCGACGGCGAACCCGTCGAGGCCGGCCAACTCGCCGTGTTGGAGGGTAGCGCCACGGTCGAGCTCGCGGCCCGCCGGCCTGCCCGGGTCATGTTGCTGGGCGGGGATCCGCTTGGCGAGCGCATCGTATGGTGGAACTTCGTCGCCAGCACGCGCGATCGCATCGAGGCGGCAAGCGCCGAGTGGCTTCGTTACGCAAGCGGATCGGCGCAGTTCGCGCGCGTGCCGGGCGACGCCGAGTTCATCCCGCTGCCGGCGCGCTGACGTGCATCAAGCGCAACGGGCTGGGGCGCGGCATGCTTGGCAACGAGGGGGCATCCCGGTTGGCCGCAGGCACCATGCCTTGGAACGCCGAACGCTATCCGCCGTCGATGCGGAACCTGTCGGCGCCGGTGCGCGCCAAGGCGATCGAGATCGCCAATGCGCTGCTTGAGCAGGGTGTCGACGAAGGGCGGGCGATCCGCATCGCGATCGCGCGGGCCAAGCAGTGGGCCGCGCGCCGCGGTCTGCCGCCATACGCGTGAGGCGCTTTAGCGCCGCTGCTTCTGGTAGGTGCCGACGAGTTCGGCTTGCGCCAGCACGTGGCCGCGCATCGCCTGTTCGAGCTTCGCCTTGCTCGGCAGTTGCAGGTCGCCGAGCGCGGCGTCGAGCGCGTACAGCTTGAAGAAATAGCGGTGCCGGCCGATCGGCGGGCACGGGCCGCCGTAGCCGGTGCGGTGCCAGTCGTTCAGCCCTTCGCGCGTGCCGGCAGGCAGCGGGCGGCCGCCCTCGGGCAGTGCGTGCGCGGAAGCGGGCAGGTCGTACAGCACCCAGTGCACCCAGGTCATCCTTGGGGCGGCCGGATCAGGTGCGTCCGGGTCGTCGACGATCAGCGCCAGGCTGCGGGTGCCGGCCGGCGCGTCGCTCCACGCCAGCGGCGGCGCGATGTCCTGCCCTTCGCAGGTGTACTTGGCCGGAATGGGGCCGTGATCCGCAAATGCGGTGGAAGTAAGTTTCACTTTCGTCCTCCTTTGTTGTCTCCATGATGAACCCGATTCGCCGCCGCGGCATCCGGCAGGCGAGGGGTTAAGCTCGGCGCATGCTCCGCCCGGTTCTGAACGCCAGCCGCTACCTGGTTCTCGCCGCCGTGTTCGGCTCGCTGGTGGCCGCGTTCGCGCTGTTCGTCTATGGCGTGGCCGAAACGATTGCCGTCGTGGTCGACGCCATCGGCAAGGCCGACGTCAGCAGCAAGGGCGCGAAGGCGCTGGCGCTCGCCTTCATCGAGATCGTCGATCTGTTTCTGCTCGGCACCGTGTTCCTGATGATTGCCCTCGGGCTGTACGAGCTGTTCATCGAGGAAAACCTCGCGCTTCCGCAGTGGCTGTCGATCAGCTCGTTCGACGATCTGAAGAATAAGCTGGTCGGCGTGGTGATCGTCGTGCTGGCGGTGCTGTTCCTCGGCGCGGTCGTGTCGTGGGACGGCAGCCGCGACCTGCTCGGCTTCGGGGCGGGCGTGGCACTGGTCATCGCCGCGCTGACCTACTTTCTTTCCACCGCGAAAGGCGACAAAGGCAAGGCGGAGAGAAAGGACGCGCGCTGACGGCCGCCGCCGGCGGGCGAGCGTCTCTGCACTTCAGCGCCCGCGTCCGCGCCACAACCACGCCCGCACCTCCTGCAGCGAGCGCGCATTTAGCACGTCGGCTCTTTCGAGCCAGCCGCGTCGCGCCTGCCCCACGCCGTAGACGAGGTTGTCGAACTCGTGCACCGAATGCGCGTCGGAGTTGATCGACACGAGCGCGCCTTCGTCCTTCGCCATCCGGCAGTGCAGATCCGTGAGGTCGAGCCGCTGCGGGTGCGCGTTCAGTTCCAGCGCGACGCCGCGCGCCTTGCACTTGCGAATCACCGCGAGCATGTCCACATCGTAGGGCTCGCGCTGGTCGATCAGCCGGCCGATCGGGTGCGCGAGGATCTTCACGTGGGGGTTGTCGAGGACGGCGAGGATGCGCGCGGTCTGCTTCGCGCGCGGCAGATCGAACTTCGAGTGCACCGCCGCGATCACGACGTCCAGCGGCGCCAGCGCCGCATTGGGCAGGTCGAGTGAGCCGTCCTCGAGCACGTCGACCTCGATGCCGGCGAGCAGCCGCACCCCGTCGAGCTTGGCGTCGATCCTTTCGATCTCGTCGCGCTGCTTGGCGAGCCGCACCGGGTCGAGACCGTGCGCGACGGTCAGCCGCCGGCTGTGCTCGCTGATCGCCAGATACTCGAGGCCGTGCGCGCGTGCGGCCTGCGCCATCTCCTCGATCGTCGCCGTGCCGTCGCTCCACTTGGTGTGCGCGTGTAGGTCGCCGCGCAGATCGCTTCGCTCGACGAGCCGCGGCAGCGCGCGCTTCTTCGCTGCTTCGATTTCGCCGCGATCCTCGCGCAGCTCGGGCGGGATCCACGGCAGCCCGAGCGCGGCGTACACCTCCTGCTCCGATTCACCCGCGAGCGCGCACTTGTCCTTGAACAGTCCGTATTCGTTCAGCTTCAGGCCCTGGTCGATCGCGAGATTGCGCAGCCGGATGTTGTGCGCTTTCGAGCCGGTGAAATACATCAGCGCCGCACCGTAGCTTTCCTGCGGCACGACGCGCAGGTCGACCTGCAGTCCCGACTTCAGCACGACCGAGGCGCGCGTCTCGCCCGCCTGCAGCACTTCGGCGACGTCCGGGTACTGCGTGAAGTGGCGGCACACGGCTGCGCCGTCCGCGGCGGTCGCGAGCAGGTCGATGTCGCCGACGGTTTCCTTCGCGCGTCGCAGGCTGCCGGCGGCGGCGACTTCGACCACCCCCGGCGCCTGCTTCAGGTACGCGAGCAACGCGTCGGCATACTGCGCGGCGATCGCAAGCTTGAAGCGTCTGACCTGACCCATCGTCCGCTCGATCGCCTCGGCGATGTGCTGCTCGGTCTTGACCCCGAAGCCGGGCAGCGAGCGGATGCGCCCGTCGCGCGCCGCGCGCAGCAGCTGCGGCAGCGTGTGCACGTGCAGCTCTTCGTACAGCGCGCGCACGCGCTTCGGCCCCAGGCCGGGCAGCTTCAGCAGTTCCGCGACGCCGGCCGGCACTTCCTTTTTCAGCCGCTCGAGCGCGCCGATCCTGCCGGTCGTCGCGAACTCGCGGATCTTGGCTTCCAGGTCGGCGCCGATGCCCGGCAGCTTGGGCAGCGGCCGGCCCGCCGCGATCGCGGCCGGCAGGTCGAGCTTGAGCTCGCCGACGACGCGCGCGGCGTTGCGATACGCGCGGACGCGAAACGGGTTGGCGTTCTGCAGTTCGAGCAGATCGGCCATCTGCTCGAACGCCGCCGCGATGTCCGCGTTCCTGACCGGCATTCGCGCCCGCGCCGCAGCGCTACCTGCGCGTCGCGGTTTCCTTGGTCTGTTCGGCCTTGAGCACGCGCACGACCGAGTCGACCTGCTCGGCGAGCGCCTCCAGCACGTTGTCGACGGCCACTAACCCGGTCAGATTGCCGGCGGCGTCGAGCACTGGCAGGCGGCGCACGCCCGCTTCGCGCATCTTGGCGAGCGCGTCGAGCAGATCGTCGTCCTCGCGCACGGTGGCGAGCGGCTGCGACATGACGTCGCCGGCGGTCAGCGTCGCGGGGTCGAGCGCGACCGCCACCGCCTCGATCACGATGTCGCGGTCGGTCACGATGCCGCTCGGCTTGTCGCGCCGCCCCTTGTCGTCGAGCACGACGACGCTGCCGACATGCTGGCGGCGCATGATCTGCGCGCACTCCGTCAGCGTGGTTTGCGGGGTGACGGTGACGACGTCGCGCACCGCCAGATCGCCGATCCGAACCGATTTCGCTCTCATCTCTGGCTCCCTTGCCGCAGTGCTCGTTCGACCGCGGCCGCGTTGACGAATTCATCATGGACGCGCGCAAGGGCGTCGCGCTGACCTGCGTCAAGCCGCCCGGGCATCCGGGCTCGGTCGGCCCCGAGACCCGATCAGCCTTGCTGCCGAGCGCGCGGTTCGGCCGGGCGGCTGGCGGCCGCACGGCGGCGCGCATGCCGTGTCCGACGGGTCCTCGGACGCAGCATGCACGCCGGACTATGCTTGCGAGACGAGCGCGTTCGCATCGGTGCTGCGAATGGGAACGCCTTCAGCCGGGGGAGCTGCCCATGCGCGAGCGTGCCGCTGACACCGACCACACCGCCATGCGCATCGAGCTGCTGGGCGTGCCGCGGCTCGTGCTCGCCGCCGGCGCGGCGCAGCCACTCGAGCGCAAGGACGCGGCGCTGCTCGCGCTGCTGGCGCTTGACGGCCCGCTGCC
>JBBIQI010000167.1:0-7367 GCA_037442465.1 Burkholderiales bacterium | reverse complement strand
CATACTGTATGTAAGTACGGTACCAACCGAACCGATGAAACCCGGCACCCGCCCCCTCCTTCGCTCGCCGCGGTTGCTCGACCAACCGCGCGAGCGGATTCGCTGCTGCCACTACAGCCTACGGACGGAGCAATCGTACGTCGTCCATTGGGTGCGGCGATTCATCCGCTTTAGCGGCATGCGCCACCCGCGCGAGATGGGTGCGCCGCAAGTCGAGGCGTTCCTGCGACACCTTGCAGCGCAACGGCAGGTATCGGCCTCGACGCACAAGCAGGCGCTGTGCGCACTGCTGTTCCTGTGTCGGCAAGTGCTGGACCTCGAGTTGCCCTGGATGGACGAACTCGTTCGCCCGAAAGCCCGGGCTCGCGTGCCAGTCGTGCTTTCACGCGAAGAGGTCGCGCGGCTGCTGGCCCAGGTGCAGGCGCGCCACCGCCTGATCGCGAAGCTGCTGTACGGCGCGGGGCTGCGCCTGCTCGAATGCCTGAGCCTGCGCATCAAGGACGTCGACTTCGATCGTGCGGTCATCGTCGTTCGCAGCGGCAAGGGAAACAAGGATCGCGTGGTGATGCTGCCGGCCGCGCTGCGCGTCGAGCAACCGTGCGCGCCGCACCGCCCTGCGCTGCCGCACTGAGGCCGAGCGCCGCGCGGGCATAAACTGCGCGGTTCGACGCGCCGCTTTCCGCGGGCGCGCACTTCTTCCGATCGAGCAGCAGCACGATGCCGTCCAGCGACAAGGCGATCCGCATCCGCGGCGCGCGCCAGAACAACCTCAAGAACCTCGACCTCGATCTGCCGACCGGCGAGCTGATCGTCGTCACCGGCGTATCGGGCTCGGGCAAGAGCTCGCTCGCGTTCGACACGCTGTACGCGGAAGGCCAGCGCCGCTACGTGGAGACGTTCTCGCCGTACGCGCGGCAGTTCCTCGACCGCATGGACCGGCCGCAGGTCGATCGCATCGACGGCGTGCCGCCGGCGATCGCGATCGACCAGACCAATCCGGTGCGCACGTCGCGTTCGACCGTCGGCACGATGACGGAGCTGAACGATCACCTGAAGCTGCTGTTCGCGCGCGCGGGCACGCTGTACTGCCGCGGCTGCGGCCGGCCAGTGCGGCGCGACACGGCGTCCAGCATCGTCGACGAACTGTTCGCGCGCTGCGCCGCGCACGGCGATCCGCGCATCGTGATCACGTTCCCGGTGCGCGTGCCGAACAATTTCAAGGAAGAGGAAGTCCGCGCGCATCTGCAGGCGCAGGGCTACACGCGCGTGCACGGCGAGCGCGGCGACGGCGAAGGGCGGATCCTCGACGTCGTGCAGGACCGCTTGCGCATCGGCGCCGTCGAGCGGCAGCGCGTCGCGGAGGCGATCGAGGCGGCGCTGCGCTTCGGCGGAGGGCGGGTGGACGTGCACGTCATCGCCGATGGCCAGAGCCCCGCACCCCTACCCGCTTCCCTCGCCAGGGCAGACGGAGACGAAAGGTCCTCGCCCGCTTCGGCGGCAGAGGGTGGCGCGCGCGGCGCGCCGGGTGAGGGCGCTGTCTGGCGCTTCAGCGACGACCTGCATTGCGCCGACTGCGACATCCATTACGCGGAGCCGAACCCGAGCACGTTTTCGTTCAACTCGCCGCTCGGCGCTTGCGACGCGTGCCGCGGCTTCGGGCGGGTGATCGGCGTCGACTACGGGCTGGTCATTCCGGACGAGAACAAGACGCTGCGCGAAGGCGCGGTGCGGCCGTGGCAGACGAAGAGCTTTGCCGAGTGCCAGCGCGACCTGGAGAAGTTCGCGCCGAAGTTCGGCATTCCGCTCGACACGCCGTGGAAGCTGATGAAGGAGGAGCACCGCCGCTGGGTGCTCGAAGGCCAGGACGGCTGGACCGGCAAGTGGCAGACGCAGTGGTACGGCGTGAAGCGCTTCTTCGACTGGCTCGAGTCGAAGGCGTACAAGATGCACATCCGCGTGCTGCTGTCGAAGTACCGCGCGTATACGCCGTGCAGCGCGTGCGGCGGCGCGCGGCTGAAGCCGGATGCGCTGTTGTGGCGCGTGGGGACGCGGGCGGACGCGGAGGCGGTTCTTCGACCCAATCCCCCTCCCAACCTCCCCTTTGAAGGGGGCGAAGATTTTTTGCACCCTCCACTTCAAGGGGAGGGTCGGGGTGGGGATGGGGTCCGCGGCACCTACCATCGCTTCAGACCCGTTCACGCCGCCTGGACCGACGCGCAACTCGACCGGCTGCCGGGCCTGTCGATCCAAGATCTGATGCTGTTGCCGATCGAGCGCGTGCGCGCCTTCTTCGAGCGGATTTCGTTCGCCGGCGTGCTCGACGCGGCGACCGAACTGCTGCTCGAGGAAATCCGCGCGCGGCTTCGTTTTCTCTGCGACGTCGGGCTCGGGTATCTGACGCTGGACCGGCAGAGCCGCACGCTGTCCGGCGGCGAGGTGCAGCGGATCAACCTGACGACCGCGCTGGGCACCTCGCTCGTGAACACGCTGTTCGTGCTCGACGAGCCTTCGATCGGGCTGCATCCGCGCGACATGCATCGCGTGATCGAGGTGATGCACCGGCTGCGCGACGCCGGCAATACGCTGGTCGTCGTCGAGCACGACCCGCAGGTGATGCTCGCCGCCGACCGCATGCTCGACATGGGCCCCGGCCCCGGCGAGCGCGGCGGGCGGATCGTCTTCAACGGCACGCCGGAGGAGATCAGGCGCGCGGCCACGCTGACCGGCGAGTACCTGGCGGGCCGCAGGCAGGTCGAGGTGCCGTCGTTCACGCCCGACGGCTACGCCACGCGCAACGTGCGGCCGAACGCGCCACGGCTCGTACTCGAAGGCGCGCGCGAGCACAACCTGAAGAACCTGTCGCTCGAGTTCCCGTTGAACCACCTGGTCGTCGTCACCGGCGTGTCGGGCTCGGGCAAGTCCACGCTCGTGCAGGACGTCCTCTATCCGGCGCTCGCCAAGGCGAAAGGCAAGGCGGTGGAGTCGCCGGGCGCGCACGACCGCCTGCTCGGCGACGACTGGATCGCCGACGTGGCGATGGTCGACCAGTCGCCGATCGGCAAGACCACGCGTTCCAATCCCGCGAGCTACGTCGGCGCCTGGGACGCGATCCGCAAGCTGTTCGCCAACGCGCGGCTCGCCAGGGAACGCGACTACAGCGCCGGCATGTTCAGCTTCAACGCCGGCGACGGCCGCTGTCCGACCTGCGGCGGCAACGGCTTCGAGCACGTCGAGATGCAGTTCCTGTCCGACGTGTATCTGCGTTGTCCGGACTGCGACGGCAAGCGCTTCCGGCCCGAAGTGCTCGAGGTCACGCTCGAGCGCAATGGCCGCGCGCTGTCGGTCGCCGACGTGCTCGAACTCACGGTCAACGAGGCGCTGCAATTTTTCTCTGGCGAGCGCGAGGTCGTGCGCGGGCTCGCGCCGCTCGCGGACGTGGGCCTCGAATACGTGAAGCTGGGACAACCGGTGCCGACGCTTTCCGGCGGCGAGGCGCAGCGCTTGAAGATCGCGGGCTTTCTCGCCGAGGCCGCCGGCAGCGGCATCGACGGCGGACGGCTGGCGCGCAAAGGCAGCCTGCTGCTGTTCGACGAACCGACCACCGGCCTGCACTTCGACGACGTGGCAAAGCTGATGCGCGCGCTGCGCAAGCTGCTCGCGGCCGGGCACTCGCTGATCGTCATCGAGCACAACCTCGACGTGATCCGTTCGGCCGACTGGATCATCGACCTCGGACCCGAAGGGGGAGACGCCGGCGGCGAGATCGTCGCGATCGGCACGCCGCGCGAGGTGATGGCGCATCCGACCTCGCACACCGGGCGGGCGTTGCGCGAGTACGAAGCCGCCCTCGCCCCGTCTGCCGCATCGCTTCGCGAAGGCGAAAAACGGGGTCAGAGTCGCCTTTTGGCGCAAGACTCGGCCGCGGCGCCGGCGCTCGCGGTCGAAGAGTCGGCGTCGACTCCGTTTCTCGCGGACCGCCATACGGATGCCGGCAAGCCGCTGCAGGCCGCGGTCAGCGCGCGGCGCTCGAACAGCATCGCGATCAAGCACGCCCGCGAACACAACCTCAAAGGCATCGACGTCGAGATCCCGCGCGACACGTTCACGGTGATCACGGGTGTCTCGGGCAGCGGCAAGTCCACACTCGCGTTCGACATCCTGTTCAACGAAGGGCAGCGCCGCTACCTCGAATCGCTGAACGCCTACGCGCGCTCGATCGTGCAGCCGGCGGGCAAACCCGACGTCGACGCGATCTACGGCATTCCGCCGACCGTCGCGATCGAACAGCGCACCTCCAGAGGCGGCCGCAAGTCGACGGTCGCGACGATGACCGAGGTGTATCACTTCCTGCGGCTGCTGTATCAGAAGCTCGGCGTGCAGCACTGCCCTGACTGCAAGGTGCCGGTGACGCCGCAGAGCTTCGAGGCGATCGCCGCGGCGATCCTGCGCGAATTCCGCGGCCGCCACATCGGCCTGCTCGCGCCGCTCGTGGCCAACCGCAAGGGGCTGTACACCGATCTGGCGAAGTGGGCGCGGCAGAAGGGCTACACGCACCTGCGCGTCGACGGCGAGTTCGTGCCGACCGCCAAGTGGCCGCGGCTCGATCGATTCAAGGAACACACGATCGAGCTGCCGGTCGGCGATCTGATCGTCTACAGCAACGAGGAAGCCGCGCTGCGCACGCTGCTGGCGACCGCGCTCGAACACGGGCACGGCATCGTCAACGTGATCTGGCCGTTGGATCGGTTGCGCGAGGCGCTGACCCCGCGCGCCAACCCTCGCGCCGCCGGCGGGGCGACGGAACGCTTGTCTCACTCTTCCCGTTCACAGGGCGCGGGCGAGGGGCAGAACGGCCTCGGCATCAAGGTCGACCTCGACCAGCGCGTCTTCTCGACGAAGCGCGCGTGCCCGTCGTGCGGCACCTCGTTCCCCGAGCCCGATCCGCGGTTGTTCTCGTACAACAGCAAGCACGGCTGGTGCCCCGACTGCTACGGCACGGGATTGCAGCTGCAGGGCTTCGACGCCGAGCAAACCGGCGAGGAAATCTGGTGGAACGCGTGGTACGAAGGCGAGACGGTGCCGTGCGAAACGTGCCACGGCCAGCGGCTGAACCGCGTGGCGCTGGCGGTGAAGTGGCAGGGCCGCTCGATCGCGGAGCTGGCCGCGGGTTCGGTCGCGGACGCGAAGAAGCTCTTCGCTTCGCTCGCGCTCGCGGGCCGCGACGAGGCGATCGCGCGCGACGTGCTCGCGGAAATCCGCGCGCGGCTCGACTTCCTCGAGGAAGTCGGGCTCGGGTACCTCGCGCTGGACCGCGCGGCGCCGACGTTATCGGGGGGTGAAGCGCAGCGCATCCGGCTGGCGGCGCAGTTGGGCTCCAACCTGCAGGGCGTGTGCTACGTGCTCGACGAGCCGACCATCGGCCTGCACCCGCGCGACAACCGCATCCTGCTCGATGCGCTCGCCAAGCTCCGCGGCCGCGGCAACACGCTGGTCGTCGTCGAGCACGACGAGGACACGATCCGCCGCGCACAGCACATCATCGACATCGGCCCCGGCGCCGGCGTGCGCGGCGGTCGCGTGGTCGCGCAGGGAACGGTCGACCAGGTGATCGAAAGCGGCGAATCGATCACCGGCCGGTACCTGAAGCAGCCGCTCGTGCATCCGCGCGAGCCGCGGCGCGAGGTCGACAGCGACACGCCGCGGCTGGTGCTGCGCGGCGCGCATATGCACAACCTGCGCGGCGCGACCGCGGAGTTTCCGCTCGGACGGCTGACGGTGGTCACCGGCGTGTCCGGCAGCGGCAAGTCGACACTGGCGCGCGACGTGCTGCTGGCGAATCTGCAGAGCGCCCTGGCGCAGCGCTCCCGCGCCGCCCGCGGCAGACGGAACGATCAACGACAGAGTGATCCGTTGCATGGAAAGCGATCCGCGGCCGCGAATGCGCGTCGACCCGACTCGCTCCCGGCGTCCGGGGAGACGGAGCACGTGACCTGGCAAGGTTGCGAAGCGATCGACGGCTGGCAGCTCGTCGACCGCGTGCTCGAAGTCGACCAGACGCCGATCGGCAAGACGCCGCGCTCCTGCCCCGCGACTTACGTCGGCTTCTGGGACGCGATCCGCCGGCTGTTCGCCGACACCGCCGAGGCGCGCATGCGCGGCTATTCGCCGTCGCGCTTCTCGTTCAACACCGCGGGCGGGCGCTGCGAGGCGTGCGAAGGCCAGGGGCTGCGCACGATCGAGATGAACTTCCTGCCCGACGTGAAGGTGCTGTGCGACGTGTGCGGCGGGCGTCGCTTCAACCGCGAGACGCTCGGCGTTCACTTGCGCGGCAAGAGCGCCGGCGACGTGCTCGCGATGGAGATCGACGAGGCGGTCGAGTTCTTCGCGACGAGCCCGTCGATCGCGCGTCCGCTCGCACTGCTGCAGGAGGTGGGGCTCGGCTATCTGACGCTCGGCCAGCCGTCGCCGACCTTGAGCGGCGGCGAAGCGCAGCGGATCAAGCTGGTCACTGAGCTGGCGAAAGCCAGCTCAGTGACCATCCCGAGCGACCCGAGGTCGCGAGGGATCTTTCCCGAAGAACGGCCAGTCCCGCCCGCGTCAAACATGGGCCTTGCCAGCGACGCACCGGCGAAAGCCAGCTCAGTGACCATCCCGAGCGACCCGAGGTCGCGAGGGATCTTTCCCGAAGAACGGCCAGTCCCGCCCGCGTCAAACATGGGCCTTGCCAGCGACGCACCGGCGAAAGCCAGCTCAGTGACCATCCCGAGCGACCCGAGGTCGCGAGGGATCTCCTCCAATACGCTGTACGTGCTCGACGAGCCGACCGTCGGGTTGTCGATGCACGACGTCGAGAAGCTGATCCGCGTGCTGCATCGGCTGGTCGACGCCGGCAACACGGTCGTCGTCATCGAGCACAACCTCGACGTGATCGCCGAAGCGGACTGGGTCGTCGATCTCGGACCCGAAGGCGGCGACGGCGGCGGCCGCGTCGTCGCGCAGTGTCCGCCGCAGGAGCTCGCGCAGCGGGACACGCACAC
The DNA here is from genome assembly GCA_037442465.1 of Burkholderiales bacterium. Taxonomy (GTDB): domain Bacteria; phylum Pseudomonadota; class Gammaproteobacteria; order Burkholderiales; family Burkholderiaceae_F; genus DSNY01. The sequence goes on along the minus strand of JBBIQI010000167.1, from coordinate 330 downwards.
CGGGCGCGCGCTGCGCCACTTTGGCGCGGCGCGGGGCCGCGCGTGAAGTGCCGCGAGACGCTCAGCGCCTGAACAGCACGACGTCCTGTCTCAATGCCGCGCGCACGCGGCTCGCGAGCGCTTCGGCCGCACCTTGATCGGCCGCTTCGCCGACGACGACGAAGTACTTGTTGTCGCGGCGAACGACGCGCGTGGCACGGCTATCGGCGGGAATGTCGGATTGCGCGAGTTGCGAGGCCACGCGCGCGCGCACGGCCTCGGCCGAACCGGCCACGTAGAACACGCCGACTTGCACGGCCCAGCGACCCGGCGCGAGATCGCCACTCGCGG
>JBBIQI010000166.1:0-7409 GCA_037442465.1 Burkholderiales bacterium | reverse complement strand
CCAGCGGCCGGCTCGCGACGAAATCTTCACAGCTTCTCAGTCCTCGATCCTCGATCCTCACGCCCGCCGGCGCAGCGGCAGCCTGGCGGACTCGACGCGCTCGGCGATTGCCTGCGCGATGAAGCGTGCGGTGATCGGCGTACCGTCGTAATGCAGCACGGGCTCGAGCTTGGCCGGTTCGACGCCCAGTTCGTTGACGAGCAGCGCGCGCATCTGGGCGTCGCGGTTCTGCTCGACCACGAAAACGCGCTCGTGCCGCTCGATGAAGCTGCGCACCGGGTCGGCGAACGGAAACGCGCGCAGCCGCAGCGTATCGAGGTCGATGCCCTGCGCCCGCAGCGCGGCGATCGCCTCGGCCATCGCCGGGCCTGTCGATCCGAAGTAGATCGCTCCCGCCTTCGTCGCGCGGCCGGCGGCCTGTTCGATCGGCTGCGGTACGAGCTGCTTTGCGGTGTCGAACTTGCGCCGCAGCCGCTCCATGTTGTAGATGTAGTCGGCGCCGGCTTCCGAGTAACGCGCGTACGCGTCCTTGGTGCTGCCGCGCGTGAAGTACGCCCCGCGTGTGGGATGCGTGCCGGGCCAGGTTCGATAGGCGATGCCGTCGCCGTCGACGTCCAGATACCGGCCGAAATCTCGGCCCGCCTCGAGCGCCGCGGCGCTCAACACCTTGCCGCGATCGTAGCGACGCGCATCGTCCCACGCGAACGGCGCGGTCAGCCGCTGGTTCATGCCGATATCCAGATCGGACAGCACGAACACCGGCGTTTGCAGCCGGTCCGCCAGATCGAGCGCGGCCGCGGCGAACTCGAAACACTCGTGCGGGTCTTCCGGCAACAGCAGCACGTGTTTGGTGTCGCCGTGCGAGGCGTACGCGCACGCGAGCAGGTCGGACTGCTGCGTGCGCGTCGGCATGCCGGTCGACGGCCCGCCGCGCTGCACGTCGATGATCGTCGCCGGGATCTCGGCGAAATACGCCAGGCCGACGAACTCGGTCATCAGCGAGATTCCGGGGCCAGAGGTCGCGGTGAACGCACGCGCGCCGTTCCAGCCGGCGCCAATCACGATGCCGATCGAGGCCAACTCGTCCTCGGCCTGAACGATCGCATAGCGATTCTTGCCGGTCGCGGGATCGACGCGCAGCCTGGCGCAGTACTTCTGGAAGGCCTCGGCCAGCGACGACGAGGGGGTGATCGGATACCAGGCGCAGACGGTCGCGCCACCATACACGCAGCCCAGGGCCGCCGCCGAATTGCCGTCGACGAAGATGCGGTCGCCGATCAGATCGCGCCGCTCGATGCGCAGCCCGAGCACGTCGTTCAACTGCTCCTGGCCGTGATACAGACCCGTCATGAAAGCGTCCAGATTCGGCTTGATGAGCCGGTCCTTGCCCTTGTACTGCTCGCCCAGCAACTGCGCGATGACGTCAGGCTCGATGCCCAGCATCGCGGCGAGCACGCCGACGACCATGATGTTCTTCAGCAGCAGCCGCTCGCGCGGGTCGGCGTACTTCGACGCGGCGATCTGCGTGAACGGCACGCCGATCGCATGCACGTCGGCGCGGAACTTCGAGGGTGGCAGCGGCCTGGTGCTGTCGTACAGCAAGTAGCCACCCGGCTCGATCTCCGCCAGGTCCTTGTCCCAGGTCTGCGGATTCATCGCGACCATCAAGTCCACGCCGCCGCGGCGGCCGAGCCAGCCGGCTTCGCTGACGCGCACCTCGTACCAGGTCGGCAGCCCCTGGATGTTCGAAGGGAAGATGTTGCGCGGCGACACCGGCACGCCCATCCGCATCACGCTCTTGGCAAACAGCTCGTTGGCGGACGCCGAGCCGGAGCCGTTGACGTTGGCGAACTTGACGACGAAATCGTTGACCGCTTCGATGCGCCGCGCACGCCGTGCCATCAGGCGGCCCTCCGCTGCGGTGCGCGGCAGCCGTGTCCCGCGTGCGTCATCTCGAGCAGGAACTTCTGCATGTCCCAGGCGCCGGTCGGACAGCGCTCGGCACACAGTCCACAGTGCAGGCAGACGTCCTCGTCCTTGATCATCACGCGTGCCGTCTTCAGCGGCGCCGAGACGTACAACGGCTGCTCGAGATTGCGCGCCGGTGCGCGCAGCCGCGCGCGCACTTCGGACTCGTCGCCGTTGGCGGTGAAGTTGATGCAGTCGGTGGGGCAGATGTCGACGCAGGCGTCGCACTCGATGCACAGCTGCGCGGTGAACACGGTCTGCACGTCGCAATTCAGGCACCGCTGCGCTTCCCGCCAGGCGGTGGCGGCGTCGAAGCCGAGTTCTACTTCGACCTTGACATCGCGCAACGCCTGCTTGACGTCGCGCCACGGCACCTTGTGCCGGGCATCGGTGGCGACCTCGTTGTCGTAGCTCCACTCGTGGATGCCCATCTTCTGCGACAGCAGGCGCACACCCGGCGCGGGGCGTTCGCGGATGTCCTCGCCGTGCAGGAACTTGTCGATCGATACGGCCGCCTCGTGCCCGTGCGCGACGGCCCAGATGATGTTCTTGGGGCCGAGCGCGGCGTCACCGCCGAAGAACACGTTCGGCCGCGTCGATTGCAGCGTGAGCTGATCGAGCACCGGCATGCCGTCGGCACCGAAGTCGATGCCGATCGACCGCTCGATCCACGGGAAAGCGTTTTCCTGGCCGATCGCGACCAGCACCTCGTCGCACTCGTGGATCTCGTCGGCCTCGCCCGTGCCCACGAGCTGCCTGCGGCCGCGTTCGTCGCGCACGGCACGCACGCGTTCGAAGCGCATCCCGGTGAGACGGCCACCCTCATGCAGGAAAGCCTTCGGCACGCGGTAGTCGAGGATCGGGATGCCTTCGTGCATCGCATCCTCCTTTTCCCACGGCGACGCCTTCATCTCATCGAAGCCCGAGCGCACGATCACCTTCACGTGCTCGCCGCCCAGCCGCCGGGCCGTGCGGCAGCAGTCCATCGCGGTGTTGCCGCCGCCCAGCACGATCACGCGCTTGCCGATGCGCGTCGTGTGTCCGAAGGACACCGAGGCCAGCCAGTCGATCCCGATGTGGATGTGCGCGGCGGCTTCACTGCGGCCGGGGATTTGCAGGTCGCGGCCGCGCGGCGCGCCCGAGCCCACGAAGACGGCGTCGAAGTTCTCTTCGAGAAGCCGCGCCATCGAATCGATGCGCACACCGCCGCGGAAGTCGACGCCGAGGTCCAGGATGTAGCCCGTTTCCTCGTCGATCACCTCCGCGGGCAGACGAAAACGCGGGATCTGCGAGCGAATCATGCCGCCGGCCTGCGCTTCGCGGTCGAACAGCGTGACCCGGTAGCCGAGCAGCGCCAGATCGCGCGCGACCGTCAGCGACGCGGGACCCGCGCCGACACACGCGATGCGCTTGCCGTTGCTGCGCCGTGCACGCTTGGGCAGCCGCGCGCGGATATCGCCCTTGAAGTCGGCCGCGACGCGCTTCAGCCGGCAGATCGCCACCGGTTCAGGCCGCGGCATCTGTTGCGCCTCGACACGGCCGCGTCGACACGCCGGCTCGCACGGCCGATCGCACGTGCGGCCCAGGATGCCGGGGAAAACGTTCGACTTCCAGTTGACCAGGTACGCGTCGGCGTGGCGTCCGGCGGCGATCAGCCGGATGTATTCGGGGACCGGCGTGTGCGCCGGGCACGCCCATTGGCAATCGACCACTCGATGGAAGTGGTCGGGGTTGCGGATGTCGGTGGGCTGCAACGGGGTCCTCCTTCCAGCCTTCCTGCCGCATGCGCCGTGCGTGTCGGGTGCGACCGCGTGCGCCGTTTGTTGTGCGCGCCAGTGTACGCCGTCGCGCCACGCGCGCATCTCGCAGTGCGGCGGGAAGCGAGCGTGCGTGCAGCCGGCATCGGCGTCGCCGGCGACGGCCCGTCGGCGCGGGGCGCGGTGGTACGATCGCGCCGCGCTGCGCGACGCCTGTCGAACCCGGTGTCCACGCGCAGCCTGGGCCCGACGCGCAACACCGGAATCCGGTGTGGCCGTCGCCGGGTACGCGGTGGCATTCGCCCGCGTCCGGACCTCTTTGACGAGAAGCTCGTTCCGAAAGGTGCAGCACGATGATGCGACAGTTCCAGGTCAACTCGTACCTGTTTGGCGGCAATGCGCCCTACGTCGAGGAGCTGTACGAGCGCTACCTCGACAATCCGGCCTCGGTGCCGGAAAAATGGCGCGCGTACTTCGATCAGATGCAGCTCGTGCCGGCGGCCGACGGCTCGCCCGCGACACCCGACGTCGCGCACGCGCCGATTGTCGAGTCGTTCGCGTTGCGCGCCAAGGAAGGCAAGCTGCGGCCGACGATCGCGCCGACCGATCTGTCGGTCGCGCGCAAGCAGGTCCACGTCCAGTCGATCATCGCCGCGTACCGGTTCCTCGGCTCGCGCTGGGCCGACCTCGATCCGCTCAAGCGGCAGGAGCGCCCGGCCATTCCGGAACTGGAGCCGGCGTTCTACGACCTGACCGAAGCCGACATGGACATCGTGTTCTCGGCGACGAACACGTACTTCGGCCAGGAGCAGATGACGCTGCGCGAGATCATCAAGGCGCTGCGCCAGACCTATTGCGGCACGATCGGCGCCGAGTACATGTACATCTCGGACCCGGCGGAGAAGCGCTGGTGGCAGCAGAAGCTCGAGTCGATCCGCTCCACGCCGAACTTCGACGCCGCCAAGAAGCGGCACATCCTCGAGCAGTTGACCGCCGCCGAGGGGCTCGAGCGCTTCCTGCACACGAAGTACGTCGGCCAGAAGCGCTTCTCGCTGGAGGGCGGCGAGAGCTTCATCGCCGCGATGGACGAGCTGATCCAGCGCGCCGGCGAACGCGGGGTTGAGGAAATCGTCATCGGCATGGCGCACCGCGGGCGGCTGAACGTGCTGGTCAACACGCTCGGCAAGATGCCGAAGGAGCTGTTCGCCGAGTTCGAAGGCAAGGCCAGCGGCGACCTGCCGGCCGGCGACGTCAAGTACCACATGGGTTTCTCCAGCGACGTTTCCACGCCGGGCGGTCCCGTGCATTTGTCGCTCGCGTTCAATCCGTCGCATCTGGAGATCGTCGATCCGGTCGTCGAAGGCTCGGTGCGCGCGCGCCAGGAGCGGCGCGGCGATACCAGACGCGAGAAGGTGCTGCCCGTGCTGGTGCACGGCGACGCGGCGTTCGCCGGCCAGGGTGTGGTGATGGAGACGCTGAACCTTGCGCAGACGCGCGGTTACAAGACCGGCGGCACGGTGCACATCGTCATCAACAACCAGATCGGCTTCACCACGTCCGACCCGCGCGATTCGCGCTCGACGCTGTACTGCACCGACGTCGTCAAGATGATCGAGGCGCCGGTGCTGCACGTCAACGGCGACGACCCCGAGGCGGTCGTGCTGTGCGCGCAACTGGCGATGGAGTACCGGCAGGAGTTCAAGAAGGATGTCGTGATCGACATCGTCTGCTTCCGCCGGCTCGGCCACAACGAGCAGGACACGCCGGCGGTCACGCAGCCGCTGATGTACAAGAAGATCGGCCAGCACCCCGGCACGCGCAAGCTGTACGCGGACAAACTGGTGACGCAGGCAACGGTCGGACCGGACGAGCCCGAGCAGATGTCCAAGGCCTATCGCCAGGCGATGGACGAGGGGCGGCACACGGTCGATCCGGTGCTGACCAACTACAAGAGCAAGTACGCGGTCGACTGGGCGCCGTTCCTGAACCGCAAGTGGACCGATCATGCGGACACCGCGGTGCCGATGGCCGAGCTGAAGCGGCTGGCCGAAAGAATCACGACGGTGCCGGCGAACTTCAAGCTGCACCCGCTGGTGGAGAAGATGCTCGCCGACCGGCGCGCAATGGGCGAAGGCAAGATGCCGCTGGACTGGGGCATGGCCGAACATCTGGCGTTCGCCTCGCTGGTGGCGAGCGGCTACCCGGTGCGCATCACCGGACAGGACTCGGGACGCGGCACGTTTTCGCACCGGCACGCGGTGCTGCACGACCAGAACCGCGAGCGCTGGGATGCGGGCGTCTACATTCCGCTGCAGAACGTCTCGGACAAGCAGGCGCCTTTCCTGGTGATCGACTCGGTGCTGTCCGAGGAAGCGGTGCTCGGCTTCGAATACGGTTACTCGACGGCAGAGCCGAACGCGCTGGTCATCTGGGAGGCGCAATTCGGCGACTTCGCCAACGGCGCACAGGTGGTGATCGACCAGTTCATCAGCTCGGGCGAGGTCAAGTGGGGGCGGCAGTCGGGACTGGCGCTGATGCTGCCGCACGGCTACGAAGGACAGGGCCCGGAGCACTCGTCGGCGCGCATCGAGCGCTTCCTGCAGCTTGCCGCCGACAACAACATGCAGGTCGTGCAGCCGACCACGGCGGCGCAGATCTTCCATCTGCTGCGCCGGCAGATGATCCGGCCGTTCCGCAAGCCGCTCGTAATCATGACGCCGAAGTCGCTGCTGCGGCACAAGGATGCGGCCTCGGAGATCGCCGAACTGGCGCGCGGCGAGTTCCAGACGGTCATCGGCGAGCTCGCCGAACTGGATCCCGCCAAGGTGAAACGCGTGATCGTCTGCTCGGGCAAGGTGTATTACGAGCTGGTCGCGGCGCGCGCCGAACGCAAGGCCGACGAGGTCGCGATCATCCGCATCGAGCAGCTCTATCCGTTCCCGCACAAGGCGCTCGCCGCCGAACTGAAGCGTTTTTCCAACGCGACGGACGTGATCTGGTGCCAGGACGAACCGCAGAACCAGGGCGCATGGTTCTACGCGCAGCACCATCTGCTCGAAAACATGAGCGACGGCCAGAAGCTCGGTTATGCCGGGCGGCCCGCCTCCGCTTCGCCGGCGGTCGGTTACTACGCCAAGCACGTCGAGCAGCAGAAAGCGCTGATCGACGCGGCGTTCGCCAAGCTCAAGGGCATCGTCTTGAACAAGTAGCCGCAGACCGGATGCAAGGCGCCGGTCGCGGCTGCCCGGGTTCGAGCGCACACCTCGCACCGCTCGACGCCGGCCCGACGACGGGCGCCGCGCAACGCCACGGCGCGCTGCCGATCGCAAACTGAACGGAACAAGAAAATGGCCATCGTTGAAGTCAAGGTCCCGCAGCTGTCGGAGTCGATTGCGGAAGCCACGCTGCTGCAATGGAAAAAGAAACCGGGCGAACCCGTCGCTGTCGACGAAGCGCTGATCGAAGTCGAGACCGACAAGGTCGTACTCGAAGTGCCGGCACCGGCTGCCGGCGTGCTGGCGTCGATCGTCAAACCCGACGGCAGTACGGTCGTCGCCGGCGAACTGATCGCGACGATCGACACCGCGGGCAAGGCGGCCGCCGCACCGGCGCCCGCGGCGCAAGCCGCAGCACCCGCGGCAGGCGCTGCCGCCGCAAATGCGGCGGTCGCGATGCCGGCGGCGG
>JBBIQI010000165.1:3281-7452 GCA_037442465.1 Burkholderiales bacterium | reverse complement strand
TCGGCGCGCGCCGAGCCGAGATCGCCGCGCACCTGCGCGATCGTCGCGCGCGCGAGCCGCGCCTGCAGATGCGCCGGTTCGCGCTGCAGCACGCGGTCGAGCAGCGCGAGCGCCGTGTCGAACCGATGGCGGCTTTGCTCGATCGTCGCGCGCAGCACGACCGCGTCGGGTTCGTCCAGATTCGCAAGCTGCGCCTCCGCGTAGCCTAGCAGGCGCGGGTCGCCGTTCGCGCGACCCGTCTCGATGAGCGTGCGCGCCTGCGCGATGCGCACTGAAGGCGGCAGCGCCACCGACTGAAGTGCGCGTTGCACTTGCGCCTTGACCGCACGCGGCGCGAGCTGCGTTTCGACCACCGTGTCGCGCGACTGCGCCTGCGCGGCGGTCGCGGCGACGACAAGCGCGGCGATGGAAGCGACGCGGCGGGCGGTATCGGCGAAGGTGCGGCCGGAAAGTCCCCCCGGCCTGCGGCCGACCCTCTTCGATAAGAAGAGGGTACGACCACAGCCCCCTTTGGAAAAGGGGGCGGCACGCGCATCGTGCGGGGGATTTTCCGCCGCATCGAAACGCGACGCCCCTTCGCTCGAAGCGGGCCGCATCGACGCGGACGACTGCATGCCTGCCGCGGCGAAGAAAGACGTGGCGCGCTTCACAGCCCGACCGGCTCGTCCGAGTCGGTCGCCGGCGGCGCGATGCCGTCGATCGGTCGCGGCTCGTTCGTCTCGGCGGTCAGCATCGCGATCATGCCGTTGGCGAAGGCGATCAGGCCGGCCACGCTCGCCGAGGCCGCGCGGTCTTCGCGCTGCAGCTCGGTGAGTCCGTCGTCGCCGCCGCCGCACGCCGCGAGCGCCAGCGCGGCCGCGCCGATCATCAGTTTGAATCGGTTCATCGCGGCCTCCTTCTACATCGCGCCCGGCGTGGGCGTGAACAAGTACGGGAAACGCGGCAGCAGCGGCACCACCGCCTGATCGACCGCGTCGTGCAGCTTCAGCGCCGTGTCCCCCAGCGGGACGTTGGCAGGCTTGCAGTCGGCGCCGAGCTTCAGCGCGTTGTTGTCGCCGTTCAGGATGCACAGCCCGCCCATCACCGCCACCAGCGAGATGTCGACGACGTCGTCTTTCGGGCGGCGACCGTTCGGGAAGCCCGCGGCATCGCCGCCGGCCAGACCGAGCCGGTGCTGCTGCGCCTCGGGCGTCGGCGCGATCGAGGTGTTCAGGCGCAGCATTTCCGCCGGCACGACGTTTCTCGGCTTGTTCACACCTTCGATGCCGGTCAGGAACGTCGTTACCAAATCGGTGCGCGGCAGATTCTTCGGGGCAGCGCCGGGCAGGTTCAGCGCGATCTCCAGCAGCGCGGGCAAGGTGGGGTTCGTGACGTAAGTGGCGAACTGCGCGTCGTCCTTGGGCTTGCTGGCGTTGAAGCGATCTTTGTCCGGCAGGCCGATTACCACTTCGTTGACCAGCGGCATCCCCAGGCGCGATACCTGCACCCACGGCCCGCCGTCCTTGCTCGAGGTCTGATGGCCGGACTTAGGCGTGCCGTCGAGCAGACGCACCTGGCGCAAGCTGGCCGTGGTCCAGCCGCCGATCACCGGATCGTCGCCTTTGACGAGGCAGCTTCGGTGCACCTCAAGCGCCAGCGTCGTGATGTTGGCGTCGTCGATCGTGTTCGGCACCGCGTTGATCAGCGCCGGATCGGTGATGACCGAAACCGGGGCGTTGACCAGATCGAAGATCGTGCCGAGGTTGACCGCGAACGGCTCCTTGCGCTGGCCGACGAACATCCGGCCGGGCTGGCTGCAGCCGGGGATGTTGACGTTGTAGACATGCTGGTCGGCATAACCGGCGTAGTCGGGGATCGTCTTCGTGCCGATGTTGTCGACCGGCTTGTCAAAGGTCGCCGAGCCGTTGGCGGCGTTCGTGATGCGCGCCCGCTGACCGGTGCGCCGGTCGCCGCGCACGACGTCGACGGTGTACGTCTCGTTGACGTTCAGCGCCGCGGCGTTCGGCGCCGATACCGTGCCCGCCTGGATCAGCGGGATTGCAACGTTCTTGTCGCCGATCGGCAGCGTGATTTTTTTCAGGTTGTTCTTGAAGCGGAACTGGAACGTGATGTCCTCGCGCGAGTCGCCGTCGTTGTCGATGTGGATCTCGTACAGCGCGTTCGCGTTCGGATCGAGCGGGAAGTAGTTGGGGCCGCCGTACGGATCCTGCAGCGGCAGGTAGTTGGCGATCAGCGTCACGTAATCGGCGCGGCCCGGCTCGTACGAACGAAACATGTAGAAGTCGGTGCCGTCGACTTTCGGCTGCGTGGTGATGAACGGCGCCTCGCGATGCGACGAGGCGTGCACCGCGGGCGCCGCGGCGAAGGCGCAGGCGACAGCCGCAGTGACGAGCGCAGGCCGCAGCGCCTGCAAGGTGCGTTTCGACATTTCGGTTTCCTCCACGGGATGGATGCGACGGAATCGGTCAACGGCGCCGCGGCCGTCCGTACACCCGGGCACGGCGGCTGAGCGGCATTACGGTCGAGCCGCGCGATTGGATTCGGCGCGCGCAGCGAACGCAGTCGGGCGCAACGGCGGTTCGGCGGTCATGGCCCGAATACGGCCGGGGCGCCCGATCGGATTCGCGTTGCGGGCAAATCCATCCGCGGCGCCGGTCCGTATAGGCGTGTCGATCCACTCACCCGCGCTTGACCGCGCTTGCCTTCAGGAGACCACGATGCCATCGACGCGCAGAACCTTCCTGTCCACCGCCACGCTGTCCGCGACCGCGGTCGCATTGCTGGCCGGCGTGCGCACGCCCGCGCAGGCCGCCAACCCGGCCGGCGACGTGAAGATCCTCAACGTCGCGCTCGGGCTCGAGCACGAGGCGATCGGCGCCTACCAGCTCGGTGCGATGAGCGGCCTACTGCAAAAGCCGGTGCTCGATCTGGCGCTGCAGTTCCAGTCGCATCACAAGGGGCACCGCGATGCGCTTGCCGCGACGATCCGCAAGCTCGGCGGCGTACCGGTCGAAGAGAAAAAACTCGACGACTACGCGAAAGCGCTGCGCGCCGATGCGCTGAAGTCGCAGGCCGACGTGCTCGATCTGGCCGCACGGCTCGAGCTCGGCGCGGTCAACGCGTACCTCGGCGTGATCCCGTCGTTCGGCGATACGCAACTCGCCAAGGTGGCTGCGCGGCTGGCGGCCGACGAAACGATGCACTGGACGATCCTCGCCAACGCGCTCGGCCGGCCGCTGCCGGGTGCGGCGCTTTCGTTCGGCGCCTGAGATGCCCGCACGGCCGGGTCTCGCCACGCTGGCGCTGACGCTCGCGTTCATTGCGCCGTTGGGGTCAGCCACCGCCGGGGGGGGCGCGGTCTCGGACCGGGCCGAAGCCGCGCGCGGCGAGCCCGGAGGAGACACCGCCCGCGGCGCGCAGTTGTACGCGTCGCGCTGCGGCGGCTGCCATAGCGTCGACGCCAACCGCATCGGCCCGGCGCACCGCGGCGTTTTCGGCCGGCGCGCCGGCACTGTAACCGGCTTCGACTATTCGCCCGCGCTACGCGCGAGCCGGCTCGTCTGGGACGCACGCACGCTCGACGCGTGGCTGGCCGATCCGGAAAGCACGATCCCCGGCCAGTCGATGGGCTACCGCGTCGATAGCGAGCGCGACCGCGCCGACCTGATCGCGTACTTGCGCGATCTGCGGTGAGTCGCAATCCGCTCTTCGCTTTCCTGCGTATAGGCTGTTGACGCGTCGATCGTCGGCCGAAAGTCCGGTCGACGATCGGCGCGCGAGCATGTAACGAGGTGGCTATGCTTCCAGCGGCGGCGCAGGCAATCGGCGGTTTGGACGGCATGCTCCTGGGCACCGGAACGGTGAGGCGACCGTCGCGACAGGAAGCCCCGGAACATCGTCCAGCCGAGCCGTCGCTCGAACCGGACGATCAGCTCGCCGCGCTGCTGGCGCGGATCGCGCGCGGCGAGCAGGCCGCCCTCGAATCGCTGTACGACCTGACGCTGCCGCGCGTGTTTGCGGTCGCGCGCCGCATCTGCGTCGACTCCGCGCTCGCCGAAGAAGTGACCGAAGACGTTTACTTCCAGGTCTGGCGCGAAGCGGCGCGCTTCGACGCAACGCGCGCGCCGGCGCTGCCGTGGCTGCTGATGCTCGCCCGCTCGCGCGCGCTCGA
>JBBIQI010000165.1:0-3181 GCA_037442465.1 Burkholderiales bacterium | reverse complement strand
GCGCATCAAGGCGCGCCTGGCAAAGCGTCTCGCGGCTGCACCCCGATCGACCGCGCCGCAGTTCATCGACATTCGCGCCGACGAGGGCTGGCGGCCGCTGACCGACCGGACCGAGATGAAGATCGTCTTTGACGACGGCGCGACGCTGTCGTGGCTGGTGCGCATGCAGCCGGGCGCGCGTCTCGACGCGCACGCGCACGACGCGGGCCCGGAGGAGTGCCTGGTCGTCGAAGGCGATCTGTGGCTCGACGGCAAGCGCTTCGGCGCGGGCGACTACCAGTTCGCGCCGCGCGGTACCGCGCATCACCGCATCCACACGGAGTCGGGTTGCGTGCTGTTCGTGCGTTCGCCTTCGCCGCGCGCCGCCGCGGCTGCTTGAATCCGGCGGATCATGGAAAGGATGAACGAAGCCCTACCCCGGTCGGCGACGCTTGCGCTGCTGGAAGCGCTCGCGCCGGAGGCGCCCGCGCGCGCAGATCGTATCCGCCGCCGGCTGCTCGCCCGCATCGCGTCCGACCCGAGCGCGGCGCGCAGCCTCGATCGCACGGCCGGCTGGCTGCCTCTTGTCGCCGGCGCCGAGAAGAAGATCCTGTTCGACGACGGCCGCACGATGACCTGGCTCGTGCGGATGGCGCCGGGCGCAGCGCTGCCCGCGCACCGGCACGACGAAGGCGACGAGGAATGCCTGGTGCTCGAAGGCACGGTCGTCGTCAACGGCGTGCGTCATGGGCCCGGCGACTACGCGCTGGCGCTGCGCGGCTCGGAGCACCGCTCGGTGCGGACCGACACCGGCGCGCTGTTCCTGCTGCGATCGCCTTCGCCGTACGCGGCGGCGCTCAACTCCCGCTGAGGAGCCGCTGCAGGTTGTCGAGTGCACGGCGCGACTGCCGCGCGAGCAGCCGGCGGGTCAGGTTGCGGTCGAGCCAGCGCCACGGCGCGCGGCGCGAGCGGAACCACAACAGTCGCGTGAAGCGGCAGCCGCCGGCTCTCGGTTCGAGCTGATACTCGATGCGCGCGTCGCCTTCTGCGCTCGTCGTCTCGATGACCCAGCGCCGCGGCGGCTCGCATGCGCGCACCGTCCACGTCGCTTCGAAGCGGCGGCCGGCGGCGCCGATCGTCTCGACCACGGTTTCGCCGAGCGCGAGCGGCCGGTCCTCGACGCCGCGCACCGCCACCGTCGCCGGATGCCAGCGCGACCAGCGCGCAGGATTGGTGGCGAAAGCAAACGCCGCTTCGGCCGCGCACGGCAGTTCGACCTCGGTGACGAGGCAGACGAAGTCGGACGTCGCTTCGCCCGCGTTCATGCGACGCGCTCGTAGGCGACGATTTCGGGCGCGGCCGCGAGCAGCGGACCGCCACGCTCGAACGCACGCGCGACGTGCGCGCTCGCCATGTGCGCTTCGACCGCGGCGGCGTCGCGCCAGTGCTCGACCGTGACGAACTCGTTCGGACGGTCGGCGCGGACGAACAGCTCGTAGCGGACGCAGCCGGGTTCGGCGCGCGTCGGCGCGAGCAGCTCGTCGAACACGCGGCGCAGGGCGTCGCACTGGTCGGGCCGCGCGACAAAGCGGCCGATGACGGTTCTCATCGCGGTCCGTCCGGAACTTGCGGGCGCGATCGGCAGCGGATCGCTCAGGGAATACGGCCGACCCGGCCATCCGGATTGCGGCGCGGCAGCGCCGATAGCGTCAGGGCGAAGCCTGTTCGACACGGAGAACACCGAGGAAGGACTCCGGTTCTCTCTGTGTCCTCCACGCCTCTGCGGTGAGATCGCGAAGCTCGAAGGACGAAGGATTCACCACAGAGACACAGAGGACACAGAGAAAAAACTGCAGACTTTCCTGGTGGCCTCCGTATAGTCGAACGGAGTGCTGCGCCGCTGGCGTGCTCGTCCTGCGCGGCGCTATCTGGATGTCGGCAGCCTCTATGCCGCCGCGAGCCGCTGCCGCTCGCGGTGGATCGCCAGACGGCGCGGCGTCCACGACGGCGGCGTGTAGCGGACGAAGTACGAGCGCGCGACGTGGTAGCTCGGGTCGAAGCCGTAGAAGTTGCGGCGCATCTGCGCGAGTTCTTCTGCGCGGTACTTGGCGAGCGGTTTGTCGGCCTCGTCGCGCGCGCGGCGCGCGCGCTTGGCGTCGATGCGCGCGGCGAACGAGGCGTCGCGCGCGAGCGTCTGCGCGCGCCGGCGCACTTCGTCGAGAAAGCCCGCATGATCGCCTTCGATGACCGCATCGACGAGCCCGACCGCCTGCGCCTGCGCGGCGGAAATCGGCAGCCGGTGGTTCATCACCGCGCGCGGGTCACCCTGCTTGACCCGGCGCGGCAGCGTGTAGGTCCAGTATTCGGAGCCGTACAGGTTGCCCATGTTCTTGTAGTGCGGGTTCAGGATCACGGCTGCGCGGGCCCACACCTCGTCGCAGGTCGCGGCGAGGAAGACCCCGCCCGCGCCGGCGTTGCCCTGCAGCGCGGCGACTGTCACGCGGTCGGTCGTCGTCAGGATCGCTTCGCACACGTCGTCGATCGCCTCGATGTTGCGCATCGACTCGTCGGCGGGGCTCGCCGCCGCCTCGATGACGTTCAAATGAATGCCGTTGCTGAAGAAGTCGGGCCCGCCCGCGAGCACGAGCACGCGGGTGGGCCGTTCGAGCGCCTTGCGATAAGCGGCGCGCAGCCGTTCGCACTGCGCGGTCGACATTGCGCCGTTGTAGAAGGCGAAGTGCAGCACGCCGACTGCGCCTTCTTCCTCGTAGCGGATCTCCTCGTAGCCGTCGCCTGCGGGCGTAAGCGCGGCGACCTGCTCGGGGAAGGCGATTGCGGCCGGCAGCTTGAAGGCGCCTTCGACATCGGCGCGTTTGACGTGGCCGATCCACACCGCGCCGTCGCTTGTGGCGCGCAGGATGGCGTGGTGGCGGCGGGCGAGGATTCGACCTGGCTTGGCGACGCCCCCGTGCCCAACCGCCTGCCCGGGGGCCGGGAAAGTGTGCGCCGCGTGGGCGTCGTACAGATAACAGGGCACGCCGAACAGCGCGTCGAGCACCCCGGGCGAGCCGTCGGCCGCGCGGATCTTGCGCAGCACGTCGTCCGTGCAGTCGCGCGACCAGTCGATGCGGCGGTCGTCCTGTGTCATCAGCGCACGCGCGCGGCCGCGCACGCCGGGCGCGCCTTGCTCGATCCGTCGGGG
>JBBIQI010000164.1:0-7465 GCA_037442465.1 Burkholderiales bacterium | reverse complement strand
GAGGGTCATGGGCTCGGAATGACGACGGACTTCGGCTGGGAATGCCCCGAGGCGGCGCAGCGAACGGCGACAAATGGCCAACTGCCCGACGTAGGCTGAATTCTTAGTCCTCGCCTCGGCCGTTGGTCGCCTCCAGCACCTTGAGCAGCGCGCTGGTGTCTTGCCGGCCCCAGCCCCGGCCGACGAGTGCGTTCAACTGCTGCGCGACGAGCGCCACGGCGGGTATCGCCAGCCCCGCTTCGCGGGCCATCTCGACGATCAGCCCGTAGTCCTTCTGGTGCAGCCGCGCCTCGATGCCGGCGGCGAAGTCGCGGCCGGCCATCTTGGGGCCCATCAGGTCCAGCATCTTGCTGCCCGCAAACCCGGCCTGCAGCGCGCGCACGACGGTCGCGCAGTCCACGCCGTTGGCGCGCGCGAACAGCATCGCTTCGGCGATGCCCTCGATGTTGACGACCTGCACGATCTGGTTGCACGCCTTGGCGACCTGCCCCGCGCCGTGATCGCCGATGTGCGTGATCGTGGTGCCGAGCTTGGCGAGCAGCGGCCGCGCGCGCTCGAGCACCTCCGCCTTGCCGCCGACCATGATCGACAGTGTCGCCGCCTGTGCGCCCTTGACGCCGCCCGACACGGGGCAGTCGAGCATCTCGACGCCCTTTTCCGCGAGCTTCGCCGCGATCGCGCGCGTGGCGAGCGCCGATATCGTGCTGTGGTCGATCACGATCGTTTCCGGCGCGGCCGTTTCGATCACGCCGTTCGAACCCAGCAATACCTGCTCGACGTCGGCGGTCGCGGTGACGTTCGTGAACACGAACTGCGCGCCGCGCGCGGCCTCCGCCGGCGACGCGCACGCGGTCGCCCCGCGCGCGACGAACGGCTGCATCGCTTCGGCGCGGCGCGCGTACACGCGCATTCGATGCCCCGCGTCGAGCAGATGTCCGGCCATCGCGCCGCCCATGGCGCCCAGACCGATGAAGGCGACCGTCGCGTTCATCGCCTCACCTCCGCGAACGGTCGCGCCGCCGCTTCGATGCACTCGGCGAGCACGCGGTCGTCGCCCACCTGGTTGGCCAGCAGCAGGATCAACCGCGCGTCGAACTGCGCGCACTGCTCGTCGGTGAGCCCGCGGTGCGCGTCGAGCAGTTTCTCGTAGAAGCCGTCGGGATCGGCGATTTTCAACTGGGTCTGCAGGGTCGTCTTCATTCGATCGCCAGGAGTCTGCGCAGTGCGCGCTCGATGTCGGCGGCCGCCGGCTCTTCGAGCGTGCCCGCGAGGTACAGGTCGGGGCGCACCAGCGCGACCGCGCCGGGTGCGCAGTGCAGTTGCGCGGCGAGCTTGCCTTCGTCGTCGATCACGGTCGGGAACGTGCAGGTCCGCCCTTCCTCGCTGCGCACGCACAGGAAGCGAACCGGATAGCGCTGCTCGAGCCCTTCGAGTTCGCGCGCCAGGTACCCGTCCAAATCGACGTAGAGAAAGCCGAGCACCGCGTGGTCGCACCACTGCAACAGCTCGACCAGATCGCCGCGCGCGCCGTTGGGCAGTGTAAGCGCGACGTTCTGCACGTGCGCGCCCGCGTGCTCGCCGGCGGCGATCGGCGAATCGGCGTAGCGCGTCGGCGACGACAGTCGGCCGGTATTGACGAACGCGCGCGCGAACGGGAACTCGCGCGCCAGCGAGATGACCGCGTCGCGGAAGCGCTTCTCGACGTGCGTCGGCGGCGAAAGGAAGCGCGTCGTGCGGTTGGTGATGCGGATGTTGTCGAGCGCGGCCTGGCGGCGCTCGACCGCGTAGCTGTCGAGCAGCCGCTCGGGCGCCTTGCCTTCGAGCACGAGCGCGAGCTTCCAGACGAGGTTGTCGGCATCCTGGATGCCGCTGTTGCCGCCGCGCGCGCCGAACGGACTCATCACGTGCGCCGCATCGCCGGCGAACAGCACGCGGCCGACGCGGAAGGTGTCCAGACACAGGCTGCGGTACGCGTACGGCCCGACCCAGACCAGCTCGAACTTGACCTCCGGCCCGAACTGCCGGTGCAGCCGTTCGGCGACGACTTCGGGACGCGAAATCGCCTCGGGGTCCGCGTCGGCCGGCATCTGGTAGTCGAGCCGCCAGACGCCGTCGGCCATCAGGTGCTGCCAGACCGCGCGGTTGTCGTTGAACGGCGCTTCGATCCAGGTCCAGCGCTCGGCCGGCGGCTCGTGCTCGAAGCGCACGTCGGAAATGCACCAGCGGTCGGGGATCTTGCTGCCGCTGGCGTGCACGCCGAGCTTGTCGCGGATTACGCTGTGCGCGCCGCAGCAGTCGATCACCCAGCTCGCCTCCAGCGTGTACGGCCCGCTCGGCGTCACGACGGTCAGCACGACGTGATCGTCGTTCGGCGCGATCTCGACGACGCGGTTTTTCCAGCGCAGCTCGACCAGCCCCAGCTCGTAGATGCGCTCGACCAGGAACCACTCCAGATAGAACTGCTGCAGGTTGATGAACGGCGGCTGCTCCGAGACGCTGTGCGCCTGCATCTTCTTCAGGTCGAACGAGTAGACCTCATCGTTGCCGGCGAAGGTGCGGCCGACCGACCACTGAATGCCCTTGGCGAGCATGCGGTCGAGGATGCCGAGCCGCTTGTAGATCTCCAGGCTCTTTTGCGCATAGCAGATGCCGCGACTGGCGGCGCCGCGCACGCCGACCGTGTCGTCCTCGTCGAGCACGACCGCGGGGATGCCGCGCAGCGCGCAATCGCAGGCGGCGGTCAGCCCCGTCAGCCCGGCGCCGACGATCACGACCGGATGCCGCAGCCGTTCGCCGCGCAGCTCGGCCGGCTCGACAAACGGGTACACCGGCAACTCGTATGTGCCACCGGTGACGGCGGTCGCCGCGCGGGTCGCCGCAGGAAACGTGTGGTCGTCGGGCATCGAGGAGCGAGGGTTCAGGACGCCGTGCGGCGGTTTGTGGGTGAGCCGCCGACGTGATTGAGTTCGATATTCGAGTTCAATGATCGAGCGTTACGAGCCCCTTTGACAACAGCCGGGCCTTCGGGATGCTGCGCCGGGGCGTCGCTTCGAGCCGTCGGACCTCGTCATCGCGAGCGATCGCCTCGGTTTTCCGAGCCGCTCCCTTCGTCGTCATTCCGAGCCAAAAGCGAGGAATTTCAGCCAACCGCAACGCCGAGATCCCTCGCTTGGCTCGGGATGACAGCAGCGTCAAGCGAAACGGCAGGCTCCGGTTTTCCGAGCCGGTCCGTTCGTCGTCATTCCGAGCCAAAGGCGAGGAATCTCAGCCAATCGCAACGCCGAGATCCCTCGCTCGGCTCGGGATGACGGCAGCGTCGAGTGGGAAGGTAAGAATCGTCATTCAGAGCCGGCCCCTTTCATGGTCAATCCGACCGGCGCCCTCAGCGTCATTCCGAGCCGAGGGCGAGGGATCTCAGCCAATCGCAACGCCGAGACCCCCGCTCGGCTCGGGATGATGGCAGCGTCGAAAGGGATATCGATCCACGCTCGAACATCGGGCGATCCTTGCGTCCACTCTAGGCCAGCCCCAACGCCTTCGCCCGCGCCAGCGTCAGCGCGTGCACGCGGCGGATCGTCGGCACGTCGATGCCGGCGCGTTCGGCCAGCTCGATCACCGCGCCGACCACCGCGGCGAGCTCCAGCGGCCGGCGCTGTTCCAGGTCCTGCAGCATCGAGATCTTGGCCGCACCGAGCTGGCGCGCGAGATCGATGCGCTGATCGGGCGTCATCGGCACGTGCACGCCATAGTGCGCGGACACCGTCATGCCTTCGACCATCATCGCGCGAATGATCTCGAGCACGCCCTCGTCGGCGCAGATCTGGTTCATCAGGTAACCCGTGAGCGCCGCGATCGGATTGAACGACAGGTTGCCGAGCAGCTTGGTCCAGACGTCGAGCCGGATGTCGGTGGAGGCGACCGCTTCGAATCCGGCAGCGGCGAGCGCATCGCACACGCGGCGCAGCCGCGCCGAATCCGAGTTGTCGGGCTCTCCCAGGATCAGTCGCCGGCCGCCGGTATGGTGGACTTCGCCCGGCGCACGCACCTCGGCGGCGATGTGCACGACACAGCCGAGCAGATGCGCGCAGTCGAGCGCTTCGAACATCGTGCCGTCGGGATCGAGCGCGCGCACGCGCGCGCCGTCGAGCGGCCCGCCCTCCTTGTAGAAGTACCACCACGGCAGCCCGTTGATCGCCGGCACGACCACCGTGTCGCGGCCGACCAGCGGGCGCATGCGCGGCAGCATCGCGCCGATGGCGTGCGCCTTCAGGCCGATCACGACCAGGTCCTGCTCGCCGAAGTCGCGCGGCTCGTCGCTCGCGGCCAGCCGATAGGTTCCCGAGTGGCGGGCGACGTGGTCGACGAGCACGAGCCCCTTTTCGCGCAGCGCCGCCAGATGCGCGCCGCGCGCGATCAGCGCGACCTTATGGCCGGTCGCGGCGAGCTTGCCGCCGATGACCGCGCCGACCGAGCCGGCGCCGACGATGCAGACCTTCATGCGCGCTGCTGGGAGCGCGCGGCGACCTCGGGCCGGTCGTTTTGCTGCGGCTTGAGCGGCGCCACCGCCTTGCCCGCGGCGCGCTGCCTGCGCCACTCGTTCTTGCGCCGCGTCCACTCCGCCAGCCGCGCGTGGGCGGTCTTCGACGCCTGCAGCATCTGCATTTCGGAGGCGAGCTGCGCCGTCAGCTCGAGCCGAATGCCGTTCGGGTCGAAGAAGTAGATCGACTTGAAGATGTGATGGTCGGTCACGCCGATCACGTCGATGCCGTACGACTGCAGGCGCGCCATGATCTTCTCCAGGTGTTCGACCGTGTCGACGCGCAAAGCCAGATGATTGACCCAGGCCGGCGTGTTGGGCGAGGGCTCGGCCGCGACGTCGTCGCCGAGGTCGAAGAAGGCGACGCAGGATCCGTCGGTCATGCGGAAGAAGATGTGCATGTACGGGCAGTACTCGCCGGTCGACGGTACGTAGTCGGACTGGATGATGTGCCACAGCGGCATGCCGAGGATGTCCTCGTAGAAGTGCCGCGTCTCCTCGGCGTCGCGGCAGCGGTAGGCGAAGTGGTGCAGTCCGTGGATCGGGATCGCCGCCGCCGCCTTGGTCGTCGGCAACTGGCGCGAAGTGGCGGGTGCGCTCATGCTCGTCTCCTGGCTCGTCAGTCTCGTTGCCCGGCAAAGTGTAGTCCGCGGGCCACCCGTCTCAGTCGCGCAGCGCCTGTTCCAGCCTGCGCTTGTCCCAGCCAGGCGCCAGCAGTTCGATGAAGGCATACACGAAACCGCGCAGGTAGGCGCCCTGCTTGACCGCCAGCCGCGCCGTGTTGGTGCCGAACAGGTGCCCGCACTCGATGGCGACCAGGCCTTCATCCTTCGATTGCGCCGCCACGCCGGCGACGATGCCCACGCCCAGCCCGATCTGCACGTACGTCTTGATCACGTCGGCGTCGATCGCCTCCAGCACAATCGACGGCTCGATCTGCGCCGCCGCGAAGGCCGCGTCGATCCGGCTGCGCCCGGCGAAGTGCCCTTCGTAGGTCACCAGCGGATGGCGCGCCAGCTCACGCAGCGTGAGCTTGCCCGGCGCGGCCGCGAACTTCGCCAGCGGATGCCCGCGCGGCACGATCGCGACGTGCTGCCACTCGTACACCGGGATCGACTTCAGCCCCGGCGCTTCCGCGAGCGTTTCGGTCGCGAAACCGACGTCGGCCTGCCCGCTCGCCAGCAGCGCGGCGATCTGCGGCGGATCTGCCTGCAGCAGTTTCAGCCGCACCTTCGGATACTTGTGCGCGAACTTCTGCACGACCGGCGGCAATACGTAGCGCGCCTGCGTATGCGTGGTCGCGATCCGCAGCGTTCCTTCGGGCGAGCCTGCGTAGTCGCGCGCGAGCTTCTTGAGGTTGTCGACCTCCTGCATGATGCGCTCGGCCGCGTTGAGCACCTGCTGGCCGGGCGGCGTCAGCCCCAGGATGCGCTTGCCCTGGCGCGCGAAGATCGACACGCCCAGCTCGCCCTCGAGCTCGATGATCGCCTTGGACACGCCCGGCTGCGACGTGTGCAGCGCGCGTGCCGCCGCCGTGATGTTGAACTTCTGACGCGCAGCCTCGCGCAGGAAACGGAATTGCTGCAGGTTCATGGCGGCGCTTGCGGTGCGGAGCGTGGCGGCCAGTATATCCAGCACATCGCCGGCGCCGTACGCGCGCCGCCGAGGCATCCGGCGATCCCGAGACAAAGCGCAAGATGTTGGAGTAGTGTGGTATGCGGGTCCTAGATCTTGTGCTTTTTTCCGGCGCCGTGCAGCAGGTGTAGTCTCTTGCGCGAAACGATCCAGATCAAGTCCGCATCGCGGCCGGCTGCCTATATTGCGCGTCTTGCGCGCCGCCATCTTGCCCGCAGCCGCCCAGGAGACAAAGCCCGATGAAACTCGACAAGGCACAACTGCTGCTCGACGAACAGCCGATCTCCGTCGACGTGCTGCTGGAGAAATACGCCAAGGGCGACGAGAAGACCGTCGACGACGTGCGCCGCCGCGTGGCGCGCGGGCTGGCCGCGGTCGAAAAGCCGGAGCTGCGTGCCGAGTGGGAGCAGCGCTTCTACGAAACGATGGTCGACGGTTTCATCCCCGGCGGGCGCGTGAATTCCGCTGCCGGCACCGAGATCGCCGCCACGCTGATCAACTGTTTCGTGCAGCCGGTCGGCGACGCGATCAGCGGCGTCAACGGTCAGGGGCTGCCGTCGATCTACACAGCGCTGCAGCAGGCCGCCGAGACGATGCGGCGCGGCGGCGGCGTCGGCTACGACTTCTCGGCGATCCGCCCGCGCGGCGCGCTGGTGCACGGCACGCACTCGCGCGCGAGCGGCCCGCTGTCGTACATGCGCGTGTTCGACAAGAGCTGCGAGACGCTCGAGTCGGCCGGCGCGCGGCGCGGCGCGCAGATGGGCATGCTGCGCTGCGACCACCCGGACATCGAGGACTTCATCCACGCCAAGCGCGACGGCTCGCTCGCGAACTTCAACATGAGCGTGGCGGTGACCGATGCCTTCATGCGCGCGGTCGAAGCCGACGGCGAAGTCGAGCTGTGGCACGCGGCCGAACCGTTCGACCGCGACGGCGCCTACCAGCGCCCGGACGGCACCTGGGTTTATCGCAAGGCGCGCGCGCGCGACCTGTTCGACCAGATCATGCAGTCGACCTACAACCACGCCGAGCCGGGCGTGGTCTTCATCGACCGCGTCAACCAGGACAACAACCTCTCCTACTGCGAGACGATCGCGGCGACCAACCCCTGCGTCACAGCGGACACGCGGCTGCACACGCAGTACGGCATGGTGCGGATCGGCGATTTGCATGCGGCCGGTGTGGCGCTACAGGCCACCGTCGACCGCCGCACGCTCGACGGCGAGCGCGGCACGGCGGTGCGCGAAGCCAAACCCGCCTTCATGACCGCATACGAGGCCGACATCTACCGCG
>JBBIQI010000163.1:0-7632 GCA_037442465.1 Burkholderiales bacterium | reverse complement strand
AAGCGCATCGGGCAGCGGGCGGATCGCGCGCCGCCCCGGGACCGGCGCGAGCGGCAGCGAGGACATGCGACCGATTATAGGAACCACCCTGCATGGGGCGCAGGTGTAATCCCGACTGGCTGCGCCGGAGCGCTCGCGTATGATCCGCCGGCTTCGCTTTTCGCTCGCCAAACCGTCCTGCCGCCGATCGCGGACGGAACCCACAGACGCTGCGCACAGGCACCGATGGAAGGCATCAACTGGGGCGACCTGTTCACCGCGATGGATCAGTTTCTGCTGACCATGGCGAGCAAGCACGGCGTGTGGGTCTACGTCACGCTGGCCGCGATCTTCTTTTCCGAAACGGGGCTGGTCTTCATGGCTTTCCTGCCGGGCGACTCGCTGCTGTTCGTCGCCGGCGCGGTCGCCGCGGGCGGCTACATGGACGTGTACGTACTGATGATCTTGATCACGATCGCGGCGATCCTCGGCAACACGCTGAACTACCTGATCGGGTCCTGGCTGGGCCGCAAGGTCTACGATGGCACGATCCGCTGGATCGATCTGGCCGCACTGCTGAAGACGCACGATTTCTACGAGCGGCACGGCGGCAAGACGATCGTGATCGCGCGCTTCGTGCCGGTCGTGCGCTCGTTCGCGCCCCTGGTCGCGGGTGCTTCGGGCATGGACTTCCGCAGGTTTCAGATGTTCAACGTCGCCGGTGCGCTGCTGTGGGTCGTCTTGCTGGTCGGCGGCGGCTTTCTGTTCGGCAACGTGCCGATCGTGCGCGACAACCTCGGCATCATCCTGATCGTCGGCATCGCCGCGGTGCTGGGTCCGCTCGTGCTGGGCGCGTTGCTGCGCCTGGTCGCCGGCTGGCAGCGCCCCGCAACTGCCGACGCACGATCGAACGCGGTGCGCGGCGAGCGCGACTGAAGCCGCGTGCAGCCGATCAGCCCAACGGGCCGCGCGCGCGCGGCGGGTGCTTGGCGAAGTAGCTGCGGATGCCGTTGTAGATCGCCTGCGCCATGCGCTGCTGGTAGGCATCGTCCTTCAGCCGCCGCTCCTCTTCCGGATTGCTGATGAACGCGGTCTCGACCAGGATCGACGGGATGTCGGGCGCCTTCAGCACCGCAAAGCCGGCCTGTTCGACGCGCGGCTTGTGCAGCGAGTTGACGCGCTCCAGCTCGCGCAGCACCGCGTTGCCGAAGCGCAGGCTGTCGTTGATCTGCGCGGTCGTCGAAAGATCGAGCAGCACGCGCGCAAGCTGATGGTCGTGCCGGCCGAGATTGACGCCGCCGATCAGGTCGGCGTCGTTTTCGCGCCGCGCCATCCACGCGGCCGCGGTGCTGGTTGCGCCGCGCTCCGACAGCGCGAACACCGACGAGCCGCGCGCGTCGGGACGGATCCAGGCGTCGGCGTGAATCGACACGAACAAGTCCGCCTGCACGCGCCGTGCCTTGGCGACGCGCTGCGCGAGCGGCACGAAGTAGTCGCCGTCGCGCGTTAGCGCCACGCGCATGTTCGGATCGGCCTCGATCAGCCTGGCGAGCCGGCGCGCGATCGACAGCGTGACGTTCTTCTCGTAGGTGCCGCGCTTGCCGACCGCGCCGGGATCTTCGCCGCCATGACCGGGGTCGATCGCCACCGTCACGTAGCGCGTCACGCGCTCGTCGTCGCGCGGCTTGGCGCGCGGCGCAGGCTTCGTCTCGACGGCGCCGAGCGACTTTTCGATCTCGCGCTCGAGGGCGGCCTCGTCCTGCGGAACCGGCGCCGGCGGCGCTGCCGCAGCGGCTGCGCGACGCGCCTCGGTCTCGCGCAACAGCGCCAGCAGCGGATCGGGCGGATTGACCGGCACCAGGTCCATCACGAGGCGGTGCTGGTAAGGGCCGATCGGCTCGAGCGAAAACACCTGCGGGTTGACGTCCTCCTTGAGCTCGATGACGAGCCGCACCACGCGCGGCCGGTTCTGCCCGACGCGAACGAGTGCGATGTACGGATCGTCGGGCTCGATTTTGCCGACCAGTTCCTTCAACTGCGGCGTCAGGTCGATGCCTTCGATGTCGACCACGAGCCGCAGCGGCGGTGCGTCGCGCAGAAGGAAGTGGCTGAACTTCAGCGGCGCGTCGTGCTCGAGCGTCACCCGCGTGTAGTCGGCGGCGGGCCACACGCGCACGCCGAGCAACGTGGCGCCGCGCGCGATCTCGAACGGACCGAGCGATACAACGAGCGTGCCGGCCGCGCCTGCCCGCATCAAGCGGCGTCGCTGCGCATCCTCCAGGCGGTGGCGATCTCGCTCAGACATGCGGCTCCCGTTGCGCTGTACGCGGCGGCATCGACGCCGCGACCTTCGCTTTTCACCTTCAACGTCAGCGCGAGATCGGGCGTTGGCAGCGCACCCCCCGCGCGTTCGGGCCATTCGATCGCGCATACCGCACCGGGCCCGAACAGTTCGCGAAACCCCGCGGCAGCGAATTCTTCAGGGGTTGCGAACCTATAGAAATCAAAGTGATAGAAGTTTAAGCTCGAAACGACGTAAGGTTCAAGCAGCGCGAATGTGGGACTCTTGACCGGGCCTTTCTCGCCCAGCGCGCGCAGTGTTGCGCGTACGAGCGCGGTCTTGCCCGCGCCCAGATCGCCGCTGAGTCCAATGACAAAGCCGTGCGCTTCGATGGCAGCGCGCTGCGTCTGCAGCGCGCGTGCGAGCAGCGCGCCGAGGCGCGCGGTGGCGGCTTCGTCGGCGAGTTCGAATTGCGCGGCGGCGAGCGGTGCTGCTGGCGGCACTAGACTGCGTCGATGAACGAGGAGCGCGCGAAGCATACCGACGCCGTCACGCTGACGACCGACTTCGCGCAGCTCGCGCGTGCGATCAAGGCGTGGGGGCGTGAGCTTGGTTTCTCCGCCGTCGGCATCGCCGACGTCGACGTGCGCGAGGCAGCCGCACGGCTGCGGCGCTGGCTCGCCCAGGCACGCCACGGCGAGATGGACTACATGGATCGTCACGCGCACCTGCGCGCCGACCCGTCGGCCCTGCTGCCCGCCGGCGCTCGCGCGGCCAGCGTGATCGCGGCGCGCATCGATTACCGACCGCGCGGCGACGGTGGCGACTGGGTCGAGCGCGAGTGGCGCCGGCTCGCGGAACCTCAAGCGGCGGTCGTTTCGATCTACGCGCGCGGACGCGACTACCACAAGGTGCTGCGCGACCGCCTGGGCAGGCTCGCCGCGCGGATCGCGGAGACGGCCGGTCCGTTCGCATACCGGGTCTGTACCGACTCCGCGCCGGTGTTCGAGGTCGAGTTCGCGCGGCGCGCGGGCCTGGGCTGGCGCGGCAAGCACACGCTGCTGCTGGCGCAGGACGCGGGATCGATGTTTTTTCTCGGCGAAATCATCACCGAGCTGCCGCTGCCGGCGGACGCGCCGCTCGCCGAGCACTGCGGAACGTGTTCGCGCTGCATCGAAGTCTGCCCGACGCGCGCGATCGTCGGCCCGTACGAAGTCGACGCGCGACGCTGCATCTCATATCTGACGATCGAGCACAAGTCGGCGATCCCCGAGCCACTGCGGCCGCTCGTCGGCAACCGTGTGTACGGCTGCGACGACTGCCAGCTCGCCTGCCCGTGGAACAAGTTCGCGCGCGTGGCCGAACTGCCCGACTTCGACGTGCGCCACGGGCTGGATTCGGTCACGCTTGTCGAACTGTTCGCGTGGAGCGAATCCGAGTTCGACGAGCGCCACGCCGGCTCGGCGATCCGCCGCATCGGCTACGAGCGCTGGCTGCGCAATCTGGCGGTGGCGCTGGGCAACGCGCGGACCACGCCGGAAGTCGTCGCGGCGCTGCGAGCGCGCGCGGACCATCCATCCGCGCTGGTGCGCGAGCACGTCGCCTGGGCACTTGCGCGGCACGGCGCTGCGCGCTGAACCGAGAGGGCTTCGCCGTACTCGCGACGACGCCAGAGGCGAAGAGGCAGCGTCTTGCGGCTCGGAGGTTTTTTCGCTTTCCGGGCGATCCGGCGTTGCGGCGCCTTGTCTTTCCCGCCGTGTTCTCCTTGCCCTTGCCGTTTGACTGCGTTTTCCCGGTTCGATCAGCGCGCGGCGAGCAGGATCCATACGGGCAGCGTCGCCATCGAGATCAACGTCTGCGCAGTGACCGTGACCGCGACGGGCGCGGCATTGCCGCCGAGCCGCGCGGCGAGCACGTAGCTCATCGACGCCGCCGGCAGCGCCGCGAACAGAACGACCAGTTGCGTCTGCGGCACGCCGAGTCCGGCCGCGCGTGCGAAGGTCAGCGCGAGCAACGGAAACACAGCGAGCTTGATCGCGGAAAAGTAGGCGATGAGTCCGCGGTTCGCACGGATTCCAGCGAGGGTGAGCCCGGCGCCGATGCACATCAGCCCGAGCGCGATGCCTGCACTGCCGAGCCTGCCGAGAAAACTCGCCGCAGTCACAGGCAATGTCCAGCCTGCGAGATTGCTCGCCAGGCCCGCGACCGTCGAGACGATCAGCGGGTTGGTGGCCAGCTCGCGCGCGGGCCCCGTCTTGCGATGGCGCGCGAGCGCGTAGACCGCGAACACGTTGGCAAGCGGCACACACACCGCGAGGATCAGCGCGAGCAGTGCGACGCCGGTGGCGCCGAGCAGCGACTGCGCGAGCGCCAGCCCGATGTACGAGTTGTAGCGGAAGGCGGTCTGTACGCAGCTCGCGTAGACATCGGCCGGCGGTCGCGCCAGCCGCGCGGCGAAGCCGAGTGCCGCCGCGGCGAGAAACGCCGCCACCGCCACGCCGAGCGCGGCGCCTTCGCCGCCGAGCGTGAACCGTGCCGCGTTGATCGAATAAAACAGCAACCCGGGAAACAGCACGTAGTAGACGAGCTTCTCCGCCCCGTTCCAGAAGCCGCGCTCGTAACCGAAGCGCCGCGCCAGCAGCAGTCCGAGCAGGATCAGCGCGAAGTCCGGCAGGATCAACAGGATCGTCGAGATCATCGATTCGCGGGCCTTCCCGCCGCTTTGGCCGAGCCGCCGCCCGGGCCTATAATCCGCCCGCTTCGCTGCTGCTGTAGCTCAGCTGGTAGAGCAACTGATTCGTAATCAGTAGGTCGGTGGTTCGAGTCCACTCAGCAGCACCATCGCATCGTTGCCCTGCAAAGCCCGCTGTACGCGGGCTTTGTTGTCTCTAAGCCAGTTGCGCGCGAATTGCATGCGGCGCCGGAGTCTATACGGCGAGCGCCGTCGTTCCGAATACGCGCGTCGGCTGCGGGTGTTCGATCACCGCAACAGACGCCGCTGATCGCTCCGTCGCCGGCGCCGCTCGACGACGTGCGCTGCATAATGCGCGCGCCATGAGCGAGATCGTTCTGGAGCGCGTGTCCAAACGGTACGGTTCGGTGCGCGCCGTCGACGGCGTCACGCTGCGCGCCGAGTCGGGCAAGTTCCTGGTCCTGCTCGGACGCTCGGGCTGCGGCAAGTCGACGATCCTGCGGCTGGTTGCCGGGCTGGAGGAACCCAGCGAGGGGCGAATCCAGATCGGCGGGCGCGATGTGACGCGGCGCGCGCCCGACAAGCGCCACGTCTCGATAGTGTTCCAGTCGTATGCGCCTTTCCCGCATCTGTCGGTCGCGGAGAATATCGTTCTCGGGCTCAACTCGGCCTGGTCGACACGATCCTCGGCATCGGGCTGCCGTACATGCCGAGCGCCGTCGGCATCTTCCTGTTGCGGCAGACGTTCAAGACGGTGCCGCGCGAACTGGAAGAGGCCGCACGCGTCGAAGGCTGCGGTTTCCTCGGCGTGCTGTGGCGCATGTACGTTCCGCTCGCGCGGCCGACCTATCTCGCCTACGGGCTGGTGTCGGTGAGCTATCACTGGAACAACTTCCTGTGATCAAGTAGGCGATATGACCGCGATCCTGACCTGGAACATCCAGTGCGGGCTGGGTTGCGACGGCGTCGTCGATCTCGCGCGCATCGCTCGCGTCGCGCAGGCGATGGGCGAGGCTGACGTGCTGTGCTTCCAGGAGGTCGCGCGCAACGATCCGGCGATCGCCGGTGGCGCCGATCAGGTCGGCGAGCTGCAGGCGCTGTTTCCGCAGTACGCGGCGTTTTTCGGCGCCGCGCTCGACCGCAACGGATTCAGCCGGCAACGACGGCAGTTCGGCAATCTCGTGCTGTCGCGCCTGCCCGTGCTGCAGGTGTTCCGCCATCTGCTGCCGCATCCTGCGGCGCCCGGAATCAAACACATGCAGCGGCAGGCGATCGAGGTCGTGGTCGAAACCCGAGCGGCAGCGCTGCGCATCGTCACGACGCACCTGGAGTACTACTCGGCCGCGCATCGCGCGGCGCAGATCGAGCGGTTGCGTGCGCTGCAGGCCGAGGTCGAGGACAACGAGGCAAACCCGCCGCAGGCAGCCGCAAGCCCCTACGACCCGGTGCCGCGCCCGGCGTCGCTCGTGCTCTGCGGGGATCTGAACTTTCTTCCGCACGAGCACGAGTATCGAGCGTTGTTTACCCCGCCCTTGTTCGACGCCTGGCGTGCGGCGCGCGGAGCCGAACCGCACCCGCCGAGCACGGGACTGTACGATCGTAGACAGTGGCCGATCGGCGGACATTGCCGCGACTACTTCGCGGTGACGGCCGACGTCGCGCAGCGCATCGCCGAGGTTGCGATCGACACGGCCACGGACGCGTCGGACCATCAACCGCTGCGGCTCGTGCTGCGGGACTGAACTGTGGAGTCGATGATGTTCGCTAAATGCTTCGTTCCCCTCGTTGCCATGGCCTTGCTGCTTGCCGCCTGCCAGACGGGCCCGGTCACAAAATCGGAGATGGACATGTTCGACTACGGTCCGCGACCGGTGAAGTGGAAGGAGACGATCCAGGCGTATCTGAAGGACAAGCTCACCGACGCGAACAGGGCGATCGTGGAATTCCGCACCGAACCGAAGATCCTGTTCCAGCGCTCGACGGGGGTGCGCGGCGTGCAGTACGGCTGGGCCGTGTGCGTGTGGGTCAACGACGTCGATTGGGCGGGCAAGCACGAGGGTTTCTACCCGATCACCTTCTTCATTCGCGACGAGAAGATCGTCGCCGTCAACAACGGGCCGGAGGACTTCGGCGCGATCGGCGCCACCTACGCGCGTCGGCAGTGCGAGCAGCTCGGCGCGCCGTTCACGCGCTGACCGTGGGCGCGACCGGCGCCGCTGGCAGATGCGCGAGCGCATCGGCCACGGTCGGATAACGCAGGCGCACACGCAGTTCGCGCTTGATGCGCACGTTGCGCAGACGCCGCGACTCGCTCATGAACGAGTACATCGCGGGCGAAACCGCGGTCTTCAACTCGTCGCGCGGCAGTCGCGGGGGGCGTGGCAGGCCAAGCCGGTCGGCGACGAGATCGAAGTACTCGCCCATCTTCAGGTCCGAGTCGTCGACCGCGTTATAGACGCGCTGCGGCGCGCCGCGATGAAGCGCGGCAATCGCGATGCGCGCGAGATCGTCAGCGTGGATATGGTTCGTGTGGACATCGTCCTTCGGAGCGAGCGCGGGCAGGCCCTGGCGCAACCGCTCGAGCGGCAGGCGTTCGCGCGCGTCGTAGATGCCGGGCGCGCGCAGGATCGACACGTGCAGCGCGCCGCCCGCGCCCGCTGCGCGCAACGCGCGCTCGGCG
>JBBIQI010000162.1:6105-7637 GCA_037442465.1 Burkholderiales bacterium | reverse complement strand
ACGAATTGGATCGGCAGCCCGCAGTGCGACAGGGTTGATTCACCGAGATGGAACGAACGCAAACGGGGGCGACCTCGTGAAATGTCCGGGCACGGATCGTTCCTTGTCGAAGTCGCTCGTCATTTCGAGCCGAGGTCCCTCGTCAATCCGAGCCGACGTCCCTCGTCAATTCGAGCCGTGGTACCTCGTCATTCCGAGCCGAAGGCGAGGAATCTCACCCGCTCGCCGCGCCAAGATCCCTCGGCTTCGCTCGGGATGACACCCTCAGCGCTGCGGACGGCAGCCTCGGCGCTTGGGGCCGTTGCGTTGGCTCGGTAATCCGAGCGCGCCTTGCGCCAGCGCCAGCCAACCCGCCCGAGCGCAGCTTCACCCGCTGGGTGAGCGCACTCGTAGCCGCAAACCCGGGACGCACAACGCAATTGCGGGAAACTGCACGGGCGGTCAGACGGACTTGGGTCGAGTCGCGTCACGCGCTCACGGCAGGGCGCCGTGCTGAACCGCGCGCTCGATCTCGGCAAAGGTCGCCGCCGGGCGCAGGCCAGCGGTGTCGACACCGGTGGCCCGCGCCACCTCGGCGGCGGAAAGGAGTCCACGCAGGCGGTCGGCGCCCTCGTCGGTGCGCTCGACGACCGGAATGTGCGTGCGGCCCGTGCGGCGGAAGGTTTCGACCACGTCCCCGACCGAATAGGCGGCCAGATCGGCGACGTCGATCACCAGCCAGCGGTCGACCGGCTCCATGATGTCGCCGACGCGCACGTCGGCGCGCGAGCACGTCCGCAGCGTGCAGCCCAGCGAATCGAGGTAGCGCAGCGGCTTGTCGCCGACGATGTCGTACGCGGTGATCAGCCCGAGGACGTTGCAACCGCCGTCGATGACGAACGCGGAGCGCACGCCCGCCTCTTTCATCCGCTGCAGCGCCTGGTCGATCTGGGTGCCGTCGTCGACCGTGACGGCTCGGGTACGGTCCAGATCGGTCATCACAAGGATGCCCGGGGCATCGAGGTCGACGCTCGGTGCGCGCGAGCGTTCGGCAGGAACGAGCACGGCGCGGCTCGTGTCGCGCAGCATAAGTTCGGTCGGTTCGCTTTCCATCGGCATCCCCGCCAGATCGTCTCGTGGTGTTTGTAAGCGTGACCGTCGGCAGAGGTCACATCCGCTCAGTCGGCCCCGATGTCCGATGCTTACTACCGGCCGCAGCCACGCCAACCCGTGGTCGACGCCGACACCCTGCGCCGACCGGCCTGTAAGGAACGGACCGGCCCGGCGACGTATACCGCAGCGGTCCGGTGAGCCGGCGGTTTCGTATCGCCTCCCCCGCTGCCTTCGTTCGTTCCGATCATGCTCACGAAAGAGGAGGAGTCGTTCATGCAAACTGCATCGTTCCGGTTACGCAAGAGTGCATCCGCCATGATGTCCGCCGGGCTGCTGTCCGTCGGGCTGTGCGGCGCACCAGGCCTCGCACTGGCCGCCTGCGCGCCTTGTGCACCCAAGACGCGCAAGGCCGCCCAGGCCAATCCGTGCGCGGCGAAAAA
>JBBIQI010000162.1:0-6005 GCA_037442465.1 Burkholderiales bacterium | reverse complement strand
CGAAGAATCCGTGTGCGGCGAAAAACCCCTGCGGTGCGGCCAATCCGTGCGCAGCTAAGGCCGTCAAGCGGCCGGCGAATTACAAGCCGTACCGCGGCAAGTCCGCCGAACTCGTCGCCACCGGCAAGGCGTTGTTCGCCGACACCAAGCTCAGCACCAACGGGCTGTCGTGCAACACCTGCCACCAGAACTATGGCGCATACATGCCGACGTTCGCCAAGCCCTATCCGCACGCCGTCGCGATGGCGAGCGAGATGGGTCTGAAACAGGTGCACGCCGACGAAATGGTCCAGCTTTGCATGGTGAGGCCGATGGCGGCCAAGCCGCTCGCATGGGACTCCAAGGAACTGGCGGCATTGACCGCCTACGTGGTCAGTATCCAGAAGGGGTTCAAGCCGACGGCGGCGAGCGCCAACCCATGCGCCGCGAAGAATCCATGCGCCGCGAAGAATCCGTGTGCCGCGAAGAATCCCTGCGCGGCGAAGAACCCTTGCGCCGCCAAGGCTCCGTGCCGTCCCAAGAATCCGTGCGCCGCAAAGAATCCCTGCGCACCAGCCAAGCGTTAAGGCGCGCTCTGAGCGCGCGCCAGCGGGCGTGCGCCCGGCGGTATCGCGCCCGGCGCGGCGGTAAGCTTGCCGCCGTCGCCGGGAGCACGAACGCTTGAACGCCGACTCGACCCTGCCCGCGTCCAATGCAGTGCCCGCGCCGCCGGCACCACCGACGGCGCGGGCACTGTCGTCGCGCCAACGGCGGGCCATGCTCGACGCGGGCGCCGACATCCTCGAGTGCTACCGCGTACTGCGCAAAGGCGGCCTGAACGTCGTCGGCGAAGTCCTGCGCGGCCAGCGCGAGTTCGTCGAGTTCGATCACTACCCGGCCGACGACGTCTTCGACGAAGACACCGGCAGCCAGTACTACTACCACGCGCACCGCGCCGGCGAGCACGGTCACTTTCACACGTTTCTGCGGGCGCGCGGCATGCCCGAGGGCGTGGCGCCGCTCGACTACCCGCAGGCGACCGAGCCGTGGCCGGCAGGCGCCGATGCACATTCGCATCTGATCGCGATTTCGATGGACGCCTATGGATTCCCGATCGGCCTGTTCGCGACCAATCGGTGGGTGACCGGCGAAACCTGGTACCGGTGCGAGGACGTCGTCCGCATGCTCGATCGCTTCGCCGTCGACCACGCTTACCCGTCGTGGCCGGTCAACCGCTGGATCACCGCCATGCTGGTGCTGTTCCGGCCGCACATCGAGCTGCTGCTGCGCCACCGCGACGAAGTGATCGGGCACTGGCAGGCACGCGATCCGGATCGGGACGTATTCGAGAACCGTGCGCTGGAAACCACCGGCTACCTGCCGATTTCGGTCGATGACTGGCTGCGCGAGCTCGCGGCGGCCGGCGCCGGTTGACTA
The DNA here is from genome assembly GCA_037442465.1 of Burkholderiales bacterium. GTDB lineage: Bacteria > Pseudomonadota > Gammaproteobacteria > Burkholderiales > Burkholderiaceae_F > DSNY01. Next base: position 4,589 of record JBBIQI010000162.1, on the reverse strand, counting down.
CGGTCCGCGCCAACGAGCCGTCGCGGCGTCAGCCGTCGGGGCCGTGCTTGCCGGGCGTCCAGCCGCGCGCGGCGAGGTGTCTCGACGCGACGGCGGCGGCGGCCGGTTCGAGCGCAGTGGCCATCGAGTCGTTCCAGCGATTGAGGAACCCGAACAACGCGATCACGCCGAGGATCTCGACGATCTCGCCGTCGTCCCAGTATCGGCGCAGATCGGCGGCGAGCGCCGGTGTCACGGCGTTCGGAACGGCCGCGGCGGCCAGCGCGAACTCGAAAGCGGCACGTTCGGCGTCGGTGAAGAGCGGACTGATGCGAAAGTCCCAGAGTTGTTGCAGGCGTTGCTCGCCCGCACCGTAGCGCGTTGCGGCGAGTGCGGCGTGCGCCTGGCAGTAGCGGCAGCCGGCCGCGCTCGATGCGAGCAGCGCGATCAGCCGCTTCTGTTCGGAAGTGACGCGCGCCGAATTGGCCATCACCGCCCGATTCAGCGCGATGAACGCCTGCGCGATCTGCGGCCGGCGCTGCATCGTCAGCACGGAGTTCGGAACGAAGCCGAGCGTCTCATGGAACAGCCGCGACACCTCGACGACGCCGGCGTCGTGTCCGAGCGGCAAGGGATCGACCAGGGCCATGGCGCTTTGCAGTCAAGAAACGAACGGGCCGCGATGATGCCACCGGGCGAGCGGCGGAGACCCCGATCGGCCGTGCGGATGACACCCACGCCCGATCCGCGGGCAGCCCGTGTAAGAACCGCCGAACCGTTCCGACAAGGCTGGCTGTAGCCGCGTTGCGCGCGGCTCCAATCGTTCGACGCTTCTGTTTCGAAGCCATCGCAAGGAGACAACATGCGAGTCATACCGAGACAACCCGCCCCGGCACTCGATGTCGCCACCGTCGGGCACGGCCGCTGGATGCTGGCCGATCGCCGCCCGGCCAACTTCAGCCTGATCGTGTTCTATCGCGGGTTGCACTGCCCGATCTGCAGACCGTACCTGTCGGAGCTGAATCGGCTCGTCGCGGAGTTCGACCGGCGCGGCGTGGAGGTCATCGCCGTCAGCACCGACGATGCCGTGCGCGCCGCGCAGGCGGTACGCGACTGGAAGCTCGACGCGCTGACCGTCGGCTACGGACTGTCGATCGACACGGCCCGCGCCTGGGGCCTGTACGTGTCGACCGGCCGCGGCAAGACTTCCGCGGGCGTCGAAGAACCGCCGAAGTTCGCCGAGCCCGGTATCTTTCTGATCCGCCCGGACCATACCGTGTACTTCGCCGCCGTACAGTCGATGCCGTTTGCGCGCCCGCACTTCGCCGAGATCCTGTCGGCGATCGACTTCATCCTGAAAAACGACTATCCCGCCCGTGGCGAAGCCTGAACGATCCGTCACCCATCCGGAGTACCCCCGATGCACGCCACGCTGCCGCTGCTGAAAGCCACCGACTTCCCGCCGATCCGCCGCCGCGCGGTGGAGACGCTGCAGGTCAACCTCGGCTACACCTGCAACCAGTCCTGCGTGCACTGCCACGTCAACGCGGGGCCCAACCGCACCGAGCAGATGAGCCGGGCGACGATCGACCTGGTGCTCGACGTGCTGACGGCCAAGGGCATTCGCACGCTCGACCTGACGGGCGGCGCGCCGGAACTGAACCCGCACTTCCGCGACCTGGTGCGCGAAGCGCGAGCGCGCGGCGTGCACGTGATCGACCGCTGCAATCTGACCATCCTGTTCGAGCCCGGACAGGAAGACCTCGCCGAATTCATGGCCGCAAACGGGGTCGAGATCGTCGCGTCGCTGCCCTGCTACCTGCAGGACAACGTCGACCGCCAGCGCGGCAAAGGCGTGTTCGACAAGAGCGTGGCCGCGCTGCGCGAGCTCAACGCGCTCGGCTATGGGCGCGAGGCGCGGCTGCCGCTGTCGTTGGTGTACAACCCGCAGGGGCCGTCGCTGCCGCCGGATCAGGGCAAGCTCGAAGCCGACTATCGGAAGCACCTCAACGAACAGTTCGGCATCGTGTTCACGCGACTGTATGCGCTGGCGAACATGCCGATCGCGCGCTTCGGCTCCACGCTGATCAGCAAAGGGCAGTTCCGCGACTACATGGCGCTGCTGCGCTCGGCGCACCGCGCCGAGAACCTCGAGCACGTGATGTGCCGCACGCTGGTGTCGGTCGACTGGCAGGGTTTCCTGTACGACTGCGACTTCCACCAGATGCTCGGGCTGCCGTTGCGCGAAGGCGGCAAAGGGCACGGCCGGCTGCATCTTTCGGACTGGCTCGAACTGGATCTGACCGGCAACGCGATCGTGGTGGCGGACCATTGCTACGGCTGCACCGCCGGCCAGGGGTCGAGCTGCGGCGGCGCGCTCGGTTGACGGAGGGGCGCGATGCACACCGAGCTGCTCTTCGGCTTCGCGTTCTGGGGTTTCTTGATCCTGTACGGCGTTGGCATGTACGCCGTGTCGCCGCAGGCGCGCACGCTGTCGGCGTTTTTCGCCGGCACCGACGAGCACGGCCGCGCGGCGAGCGAGTGGGCGTTGATGCTGAGCATCTTCATCTCGTGGATCTTCGCCAAGTCGATCACCAACGCGGCGAATCTGGGCGCCGCGCACGGCGTGGTCGGCGGGCTGGCGTACGCGACCTACTGGCTGTCGATCCCGCTCGCCGGCTTCGTGATCTATCGGCTGCGCACGCGTTATGCGGCGACGGGGCTGGTGCAGTTCCTGACGTCGAAGTACGGCAAGCTCGCCGCGCTCGCGTTCAGCGCGGCGATCCTGATCCGGCTGTACAACGAGGTGTGGAGCAACACCGCGGTCGTCGGCGGCTACTACGGTCCGGCCGGATCGGGTGCGTTCATCGGTGCGGCGCTGCTGTTCACCGCAGCCACGCTTTTTTACAGCCTGAAGGGCGGGCTGCGCAGCTCGATCTTCACCGACGTGATCCAGGCCGCGCTGTTCGTCGTGTTCGCCGCGTTCGCGCTGCTCGTCGTGCTGCCGCGCCACGGCACCGGCACGCTGCTTGCGGTCGGCGACTTCACGCTGCGCGGCGGCGTCGATCTGATCCTGGTCGCCGCCCTGCAGGTGCTCAGTTACCCGTTCCACGACCCGGTGCTGACCGACCGCGGCTTCATCACGCGCGAGCGCGCGATGCTGCGCGCCTTCGTTGTCGCCGGCGTACTCGGTTTCGTCTGCATCTTCGGCTTCAGCCTGGTCGGCGTGCATGCGCGGCTCGAAGGCATCGCGCCCGGCGACAACGTGCCGGCCGCGGTCGCCGGCGCGCTCGGGCTCGGTGCGTTGTTCCTGATGAGTGTGGTGATGATCTCGGCGGCGGGCTCCACGCTCGACTCGACCTTCTCGTCGGTCGCCAAGTCGGTCGGCCGCGAGCTGCCGCTGCTCGCCGGGCGCTCGCTGGCCGCACCGCGCGCGATCCGCATCGGCATGTTCGCGATGATCGCGATCGCGGTGGTCGGCAACCTGCCGATGGTCGCCGGCACCGACATCCTGAAGGCGACGACCGTCAGCGGCACGATGGTGATGGGGCTGGCGCCCGTGTTCCTGCTGCAGCGCTGGGTCGACCGCTCGCCGTGGAGCTTCCATCTGAGTTTCTGGACCGGCATCGCGATCGGCTTCGCGCTCGCCGCCGGCGCGCTGCCGCAGAGCTGGGCGATCGGCGACGGCAAGTACGCGCTGCTGCTCGGCGCCAACGCTTACGGTTTGGCGCTGTGCACCGCCGGCTTCCTGCTGCCGGTCGCGCTGCGCCGCGCGGCGGCGATCCGCCGCACTGCGCCACAGGCGAGCCGATGACGCAGCCGCAATCCGCGATCCGCGCTCCGCAATCCGAACCCGCCGGGCGGCTCTGTCCGCCGCACTACGGCTATTCGCCGCGCGTGTTCGCTCGGCCGCCGGAGATCGAGACCGACACGCTGTACGTGATCGGCGGGCTGTACGGCAACCCGTACGCGCTCGATGCCATCGAAACGATGGCGGCCGCCGAGCCGCAGCCGCCGCGGCTGGTCTTCAACGGCGACTTCCACTGGTTCGACGCCGAGGCGGCGCTGTTTGCGCAGGTGCAGCGGCGCGTGCGTGCACACGTCGCGCTGCGCGGCAACGTCGAGACCGAGATCGCGAGCGACGACCACACCGCCGGCTGCGGCTGCGCGTACCCCGAATCGGTGCCCGACGAGGACGTCGAACGCAGCAACGCGATCCTGGCCCGGCTGCGCGAAGTGGCGCGCGCGGCACCGGGTGCGCGCGCGGCGCTCGCCAAGCTGCCGATGCACGCCGTGGCGCAGGTGGGCGAAGCGCGCATCGCGATCGTGCACGGCGACGCCTGGGCGCTGGCCGGTTGGCGTTTCGCGCACGACAGTCTGCACGACGAAGCGCGTGCCGCGCAGCTCGCCGGCGCGCTCGAACAGGGCGCGGTCGACGGCTACGCGTGCAGCCATACCTGCGCGCCGGCGCTGAAGGCCTTCGAGCGCGGTTTCGTGATCAACAACGGCGCCGCCGGCATGGCCAACTTCGCCGGCACGACCTACGGCGTGCTGACGCGCATCTCGACGCGCGCGCTGCCGCGCCCGCTCGAACGCCTGCGGCTGTACGG
>JBBIQI010000161.1:0-7655 GCA_037442465.1 Burkholderiales bacterium | reverse complement strand
CTAGGGTCTGCGGCGTCAGTCAGGCCATTCGATCGGCACTGTCGCCAAGCCTCGCGATGTGATCCACCACCGAATCCGGACCGGGTCGATGCATGTGCCGACCGCCGCGAAGCATTGCAAGCGGCGCGGCGATGCGCTGATTCAGCCGCGGCGCCCGCTGCCGCTGGCGGCGTTGGCCTGCGCGGCGACCTGCGCGCGCAGCCAGTCGGTGAAGATCTTCACTTCGGCGCGCCGCGCCGCCGCCGGCGGAACGATCAGCCAGTAGGCGCGCGTGGCTTGCGTCGCGTACTGTCTGCCTTTCAACGGCAGCGCGAGCCGGCCGTCGGCGAGAAAGGGATCGACCAGCGGAAAGCGCCCAAGCGCGACACCTTGGCCCGCGATCGCGGCCTGGATCACCTGGTCGTAGTGGCTGAACGCCAGCCCGCGGATCTCGCGCGGACGCGCGAGCCGCATCGCCTCGCACCACACCTTCCACGACAACCACGGCACGCTGAGCGCCGGATCGTCGAGATCGAGCAGCGGCAACTGCAGCAGATCCTGGGGTGTACGCACGCCGCGGCCTTTCAGCAGCGCGGGGCTCGCCACGGGCGCGACGTGTTCGCCGAACAGACGCTCGGCGCCTGCGCCGGCCGCCGCCTCGGGCGAGTAGCGGATCGCGAGGTCGAGCGCGTTGCGTTCGAGGTCGCGCATCGTGTTGTCGGCCACGACGTGCACCGAGATGTCGGCGTGCTGCGCCTGGAACTGCACGAGCCGCGGCACCAACCACAGCGAAGCGAAGGTCACCGTCGTCGTCACGCGCACGACCGGCGTGGTGCTCGCGCGCACCGCGGCGGTCGCCTCCCGCAACGCGTTCAGCGCCTTCGTGACTTCGCGCGCGTACAGCTCGCCCGCGTCGGTCAGCACCAGCGCGCGCGTGCGCCGTTCGAACAGCTTCACACCGAGCTGCTCTTCGAGCTGCTGCACCTGGCGGCTGACCGCCGACTGCGTGAGGAACAGCTCGGCCGCCGCGGCGGTGAACGACAGGCGGCGCGCCGCCGCCTCGAAGCCGCGCAGCAGGTCGAGCGACACGGGCAGATCGCGCTGTCTACTCATGCCCGCCACGCATGCGCCGCATTTCGAAATGTCGTTTGTTTCGCAGCAGCGGCCGCGCGACAGTGCGCCATGTGCATCTCCCTGCCAGAGGACGACACGATGAGCCCGAACGCCGAAGCCAAAGATTTCGCCCGCACGTCGATCAGGGTCGATGCTAACCCGCTGCCGCTACAACTGCCGATCGGATCGGCCGTGTTCGTCGTCCGCGGTGAAGTGTGGCTGACGCAGGATGGTTGCACCGAGGACTTCGTGCTCGGCGCCGGCCGGCGTTTCGACGTGAGAAGCGCCGAGCTGATCCTGGTCAGCGCCACCAAGGGCGACGCGCAACTCTACCTCGCGCGCCCGGCGATCGCGGCCGCCAAACAGCCCGCGCTTCCCGACTACCTGCGCGGTGCACGCGGCGCGATTCGGTCGCGCGCGATGTCGCCCGCAAGCGATATCGCACAGCGCCGCGCGCCGTCGCTACTCGAGCGTGTGCGCGCGCTCTTTGCTCTGAACTCCCGCGCGGCGACGACTTGATCGTGCGCGGTGCCCGCAGAAGCTGCGTCCCGCCACCCTCTCGTAAAGAGGGCCAAACGGGAAGCGGTTGCCGCAGGATCGCCTGCATCGTTCGGCGGCGCCAAGGATCGCGAAGGCCCTGGCCAGCCGGTGGTGCGCGCTCCACAGTCTCCACTGCCGCCCGCGGTGGCGGGCCGCTCCATGGCCAACCCGGGTCGCGTTGTTCGTCGCGCGTCGCGATTGCTTGCTCCCGACGGGTATCGCCCGGACTCCTCAACTCATTCGCTCGCACCGACCAGCGAGTCGATATCGACCTCGAGCGCGGTCGCCAGCTTCTTGAGCAGGCCGAGCGACGGCTCTTCCTTGCCCGTTTCCAGTTTCGAGATGTGCGCCGGCGTGACGCCGGTCATCTCGGCGAGCAGGGCAGCAGTTATTCCGCGGTGTTCGCGCCAAACACGGACGGGAGACTCGCCCGCAAGCAGGCGGTCGACGACCTGTGCGGGAATTGTTTCCTCCTCGCCGGACGCATAGCGCTTGGCGGCGCGACGCAGGGCCTCGGCATCTTTGGCGTCTTCAGCCAATTCCAGCAGTCTGCGGTACTCGTCGATCGGCAGCACGGCGAAGGCCGGCTTGCCGTCGGTTTCGAGAATCTGAACGCTCATTTGTGAACCTCGCCGCGCGGCGCGATTCGGACGACGTGGATCACGACGCGCTCTTCGATCAACAGATATACGACCCGCCAATCGCCGACGCGCAGCAGGAAACCGGGATGCTCCGTGAGCTTCTTGACGTTCGGTGCGTTGTACGGCTCGCGCGCGAGTTCGTCGATCTTGCGGCGGATGCGAAGCGCTTGGTCACGCGGCATGCGCATCAGAGCCTTCACCGCATCGCGGCTGAACTCGACGGACCACACGGATCGCGGGTTAACTATTCGCCGTCATCGTATCAACTATTGGTTGACGTTTGCATCTGCGAGGGTCAACCCGCCTTCCTCGCCGCCGACGCCGGCCTTGCGAGCACTTTCGCGAGCAGCGCCTCGTCGATCGTGTTTCCCTGCAGCCGCCACAGCAGCGCGTCGATACGGTCTTCGCCCCAGAAGATCTCGCCGTCGACGCGATAGGTCGGCACGCCGAAGATGCCGGCGGCGACCGCGGCGTCGGTGGCTTCGATCAGGCGCTGCTTGACGTCGGCCTCAGCCGCGCGGGCGAGCAGTGCGCGGCCATCGAGGCCGCATTCCTGCGCCAGCGCGGCGAGCTGGGCGTCGTCGGTGAGGTCCAGCCCGCGCGCCCAGGCGGCGTCGAGCAGTGTTTCGCCGAAGCGGCGGCGCTCGCCCGCGTCGTCGAGCGCGATGCACATGCGCAGCGCGCGCAGCGGGTTGAACGGGTGCGTCGGCGGCCCTTGCACGGGCAGGCCGAGGCGGGCGGCGAGCCGCAGCACGTCGCGCATCGTGTAGGCGCGCTTGGCGGCCGTCTCCGCAGGGCCCTTGGTGCCGTGCGCGGCGAGCAATCCCGCGAGCAGCACGGGGCGGAAGTCGAGCCGCACGCCGGCCGCCTCGACGCGCTCGCTTTGCCGCGCGGCAAGCCACGAATAGGGGCTGATCGGATCGAAGTAGAACTCGACGGTCGTTGTCATCGGCATGGGCTCGCTACCACGGCAGCTCGTAGGCGACCGTGCGTTCGCGCGCGCGTGCCAGCACCTCGGCGGGCAGCGAGCAGGACTTGCGGGTCGTCGTGTCGATGTGCACGCCGGTCAGCACCGTGATCGCCGCGACCTGCTGCGTTTCGGCGTTGCGCATCTCGTGCACGAAGCGGATCACCTTGTCGCGCACTTCGAGCGCCCCGCTGCGGACGGCGACGGTGTCGCCGGCGTGCAACTCGCGCTGATAGGCGATGCGCTGGTCGACCGCGACCATGCCACGGCAGCTGCCGCGCAGGTACGAGGGCGTGGCGCCCAGCAGCGCGAGGAAGTTCCACGTCGCTTCGTCGAACTTGCCGACGTACCACATGACGTTCATGTGGCCGATGTGGTCGCAGTGCCAGGGGTAGACGGCGCCGCGGTAGGTTTCGACGAGGTTGCTCATGTTCAGGCGACGGTTGGCGGGCAGGATGACTGCGCATGCCGCGCCCGTCACGGCTCGCGGAACCGGTTGGCTTTGGGCCCAACCCGCTCCCGCCGCTGCGGTCGCGGGAGTCGGCCTACATGTTGCGCCGGTACTGCCCGCCGACCTCGAACAGCGCGTTGGTGATCTGCCCGAGCGAGCAGCAGCGCACCGCGTCCATCAGCACGGCGAAGACGTTCTGATTGTCGATCACCGCCTGCTTCAGCCGCTCGAGCATCAGTGGCGCCTCGTGCTTGTGCCGCTCGTGGAAGTCGCGCAGGCGCTTGAGCTGGCTCTGCTTCTCTTCCTCGGTCGAGCGCGCCAGCTCGAGCTTCTCCGGGATCGGATCGCCGTGCGGATTGCGGAAGGTGTTGACGCCGATGATCGGGTACTCGCCGGTGTGCTTCTGGTGCTCGTAGTGCAGTGACTCTTCCTGGATCTTGCCGCGCTGGTAGCCGAGTTCCATCGCACCCAACACGCCGCCGCGCTCGTTGATCGACTCGAACTCCTTGAGCACCGCTTCCTCGACCAGGTCCGTCAGCTCCTCGATGACGAAGCTGCCCTGGTTCGGGTTCTCGTTTTTCGCCAGCCCCCACTCGCGGTTGATGATGAGCTGGATCGCCATGGCGCGGCGCACGCTCTCTTCGGTCGGCGTGGTGATCGCCTCGTCGTAGGCGTTGGTGTGCAGGCTGTTGGCATTGTCGTAGGTGGCGATCAGCGCCTGCAGCGTGGTGCGGATGTCGTTGAACTGGATCTCCTGCGCGTGCAGCGAGCGGCCGGATGTCTGGCAGTGGTACTTCAGTTTCTGGCTGCGCTCGTTGGCGCCGTACTTGTCGCGCATCGCGCAGGCCCAGATGCGGCGCGCCACGCGCCCCATCACCGTGTACTCGGGGTCCATGCCGTTGCTGAAGAAGAAGCTCAGGTTCGGCGCGAAGTCGTCGATGTGCATGCCGCGCGCCAGGTATGACTCGACGTAGGTGAAGCCGTTGGCCAGCGTGAACGCGAGCTGGCTGATCGGGTTCGCGCCGGCCTCGGCGATATGGTAGCCGCTGATCGACACCGAATAGAAGTTGCGCACGTTGTGATGGACGAACCACTCCTGGATGTCGCCCATCACCTTCAGCGAGAACTCCGTCGAGAAGATGCAGGTGTTCTGGCCCTGGTCTTCCTTCAGGATGTCGGCCTGCACGGTGCCGCGCACGTTCTCCAGCACCCAGGCGCGGATTTTTTCGGCTTCATCCTCGGTCGGCTCGCGCTTGTTGTCGGCGCGGAACTTGTCGAGCTGCTGGTCGATCGCGGTGTTCATGAACATCGCGAGGATCGTCGGCGCCGGACCGTTGATGGTCATGCTGACGCTGGTGTTCGGCGCACACAGGTCGAAGCCCGAGTACAGCACCTTCATGTCATCGAGCGTGGCGATCGACACGCCCGAGTTGCCGATCTTGCCGTAGATGTCGGGGCGCAGATCCGGGTCGTGGCCGTACAGCGTCACGCTGTCGAACGCGGTCGACAGCCGCTTGGCAGGCATGCCCTCGGACAGCAGCTTGAAGCGGCGGTTGGTGCGGAAGGCATCGCCTTCGCCAGCGAACATGCGGGTCGGGTCCTCGTTCTCGCGCTTGAACGCGAAAACCCCCGCGGTGTACGGGAAGCTGCCGGGGACGTTTTCCAGCAGCAGCCACTTGAGCAGCTCGCCGTGGTCTTCGTACTTCGGCAGCACGACCTTGCGGATCTTGTTGCCCGACAGCGTCGTGTGCGTGAGCTTGGTGCGGACCTCGCGGTCGCGGATCTTCACGACGTACTCGTCGCCCGCATAGGCCCGCTGCATCTGCGGCCACATGTCGAGCAGCTTGCGGCTGCGCGCGTCGAGCTGCGCGTCGCGGTCGGCGATCAGTGCATCGAGGGCGGCAGAAATGCCCCCGGCGACCGCTTCGTCGGCCGCCTTTTCCAAAGGAGGCTGAGTGGCGAGCTGCGCGGATTCACCCCCCTTTGGCAGAGGGGGGCAAGGCGGGACTTCCGCAAGCATCCGCTTCGTCTCGACGAGCTGCTGCCGCTCGCGCGCGATGCGAGCCTGCGCGAGCGCGCGGCGCTTGTAGCCGCGCACCGTCTCGGCGATTTCGGCGAGGTAGCGGATGCGGTGCGGCGGGACGATCGGCGTCTGGTGCGTCGAGTGGCGCGTAAACGCAAGCGGCAGCCGCGATCTTCCGAGCGCGAGCCCCAGGTCCTTCAGCTTCGGCAGCAGCGCGTGATACAGCGCGGTGACGCCGTCGTCGTTGAAGCGCGCGGCGATCGTGCCGAACACCGGCATCTCGTCCGGTTTTTGGCCAAAGACGCCGCGGTTGCGCTGCACCTGTTTGCTCACGTCGCGCAGCGCGTCGAGCGCGCCCTTGCGGTCGAACTTGTTGATCGCGACGAAGTCGGCGAAGTCGAGCATGTCGATCTTTTCGAGCTGGCTCGCGGCGCCGTACTCCGGCGTCATCACGTACAGCGTCGCGTCGACATGCGGCACGATCGCGGCGTTGCCCTGGCCGATGCCCGAGGTTTCGACGATCACCAGATCGAAGCCGGCGGCCTTGCACGCGGCCATCGCGTCCGGCAGCGCCTGGCTGATCTCGGTTCCAGCTTCGCGCGTGGCGAGCGAACGCATGTACACGCGCGGGCCCTTGCTCCACGGGCCGATCGCGTTCATGCGAATGCGGTCGCCGAGCAGCGCGCCGCCGCTCTTGCGGCGCGACGGGTCGATCGAGATCACCGCGATCTGCAACGCGTCGTCCTGGTCGAGCCGGAAGCGGCGCACCAGCTCGTCGGTCAGCGAACTCTTGCCCGCACCGCCGGTGCCCGTGATGCCGAGCGTGGGCGCTTTCGCCGTGTCGGCTGCCTTATGCAGCGCCTCTCGAGTGCGCGAGTCGACCTGGCCGTTTTCCAGCGCGGTGATCAGTTGCGCGAGCGCGCGCCAGCGCCTGACGAGGTCCTTGTCGCGCAGCGCCTCGAGCGACTTGGGCGCATGCGGGGACAGATCGACGTCGCACTCGGCGACCATCAGGCCGATCATCCCCGTGAGCCCCATCTTCTGGCCGTCCTCGGGAGAGAAGATGCGAGCGACACCGTATTCGTGCAGCTCCTTGATCTCCGACGGCACGATCACGCCGCCGCCGCCGCCGTAGACCTTGATGTGCGCGCCGCCGCGTTCGCGCAGCAGGTCGATCATGTACTTGAAGAACTCGACGTGCCCGCCCTGATACGAGCTGACCGCGATGCCCTGCACGTCCTCCTGCAGCGCCGCGGTGACGATCTCCTCGACCGAGCGGTTGTGTCCGAGGTGGATCACCTCGCAACCCATGCTCTGCAGGATGCGCCGCATGATGTTGATCGACGCGTCGTGGCCGTCGAACAGGCTCGCCGCGGTGACGAAGCGCACCTTGTGCGTCGGGCGATAGGTCGCGAGCTTCCTGATTTCGGAGAGATCGGTCATGGCGAGGCTCCGGCATCGGCGGCGCGCGGCGAGGGGGAGCGCACCGGGTCGGGCGATTGTGGCACCCGGTCGCTGCCGCGGACAGGTGCGCCGCTCAGTGAGTAGGGCGATCGACTCTAGTTGCCGTTGACGTTAACGTCAAGCTAAGCGCCCATTCGCGCCATCCCACGTCGGCCGTCGCGGCTGGCGCCCTCTCCGGGGGCATCGGGCGGTGCCGCGCACGCTGGTTGACCGACTTGAACTTTGGCCACGAAATGCCTTTGCGCTGCGTCAATCAAGATGCCCGACAAGATTCGATGGGCACCCCTAATGGCATGAATCAAATGCTTTTTCTCGGCCTGGTCCACCCCGAAATTTGGTACTGTGCATTGCAGCAACAGACCTCGAAGCGAGGTTAAAGGAAGCACCATGCGAGCACTGACGCCAATCCACGAAGGCGATGGGCTTTTCCACGAGGCGCCGCGATCCGTCGAAGCGGCGGCCACCCGCTCGACCCCG
>JBBIQI010000160.1:0-7673 GCA_037442465.1 Burkholderiales bacterium | reverse complement strand
CTCAGTCGACTTCATGGAATGCCTCCTCGCGCTTGGCCTTGATGGCGGGCAGCGCAACGATCACCAGCAGCGCGACGGCCATCAGCAGCAGCGTCAGCGACAGCGGGCGCGTGACGAACGTCATCGGATCGCCGCGCGACAGCAGCATCGCGCGCCGCAGGTTCTCCTCCATCATCGGTCCGAGGATGAAGCCGAGCAGCAGCGGCGCCGGTTCGCACTTGAGCTTGTAGAACACGTAGCCGACGACGCCGAATGCGGCCGTCATGAACACGTCGAACGTGTTGTTGTTGATCGAGTACACGCCGATGCAGCAGAACACGAGGATCGCCGGATACAGCCAGCGATAAGGCACCTTCAGAAGCTGCACCCACAGCCCGATCAGCGGCAGGTTCAGGATCACCAGCATCAGGTTGCCGATCCACATCGATGCGATCAGCCCCCAGAACAGCGCCGGGTTGCTCGACATCACCTGCGGGCCGGGCTGGATGTTGTGGATCGTCATTGCGCCGATCATCAGCGCCATCACCGCATTCGGCGGAATGCCGAGCGTCAGCATCGGGATGAACGAGGTCTGCGCGCCGGCGTTGTTGGCCGACTCGGGGCCGGCTACGCCGGCCACCGCGCCCTTGCCGAACTCGGATGGATCTTTCGCGATCTTCTTCTCGACCGTGTAAGCGGCGAACGCCGCCAGCAGCGCGCCGCCGCCGGGCAGCACGCCGAGGATCGAGCCGAGCAGCGTGCCGCGCACGGCCGCCGGGGCGGCCTTCTTGAACTCTTCGCCGCTCGGCCACAGCCGGCCGACGCGGTCCGTGAACACCTCGCGGTGCTCGCGCTTCTCGACGTTGGCGATGATTTCGGCAAAGCCGAACACGCCCATCGCGATCGCGACGAAGCCGATGCCGTCCGTGAGTTCCGGGACGTCGAAGGAGAAGCGCGCCACGCCCGAATTGACGTCGGTACCGACCAGCCCGAGCAGCAGCCCCAGCAGGATCATCGCGACCGCCTTGATCAGCGAACCGGAGGCCAGCACGACCGCGCCGATCAGCCCCAGCACCATCAGCGAAAAGTACTCGGCCGGCCCGAACTTGAAGGCGAACTCCACCATCGGTCCGGCGAGCGCGGCGACGATCACGGTCGCCACCGTGCCCGCGAAGAACGAACCGAGCGCGGCCACCGCGAGTGCGGCGCCGGCGCGGCCTTTGCGCGCCATCTGGTAGCCGTCGATACAGGTGACCACCGACGACGATTCGCCCGGCAGGTTGACCAGGATCGCGGTGGTCGAGCCGCCGTATTGCGCGCCGTAGTAGATGCCGGCCAGCATGATCAGCGCCGAGGTCGGCGGCAACGCGTAGGTCGTCGGCAGCAGCATCGCGAGCGTGGCGATCGGGCCGATGCCGGGCAGCACGCCGATCAGCGTGCCGACCAGCACGCCGACGAAGGCGTACAGCAGGTTGCCCGGCGTCATCGCCGTAGCGAAACCGAGCGCGAGATTGCTGATCAGTTCCATCGTCGTCTCCGTCGCGGGTCAGCTCTGGATAAACGCCGGCCACACCGGGATCGTGAGCTTCAGCCCGTAGATGAAAACCAGGTAGACGATCACGCCCATGACGACGCTGACGACCAGCGCCTCCTTCCACTTGAACTCGTGGCTGCCGAGCATCGAGATGACCACCAGCGCGACCAGCGCGACGACCAACCCGGCCGGACGCAGCAGCACGCCGAAGGCGACGATCGCACCGATGATCCATGCGATCGGCCCGAAGTGAAAGCGTTCGATGCGGCCGTCGTGGCCTTCGCGCGCCAACCCGCCGATCGCGATGCCCAGACCGAGCAGCGCCAGCAGCGCACCGAGCACCGTCGGGAAGTACGCCGGCCCCATGCGCTGCGCGCTGCCCATGTCGTAGTTTCTCCACGCGAACAGCGCGAAGAACAGTCCGAGCGCGAGGAACATCACGCCCGACCAGAAGTTTTTCGGATTTCTGACTTTCACGTCGTCTCCTCAGGCGATGCCGAGTCGCGCGCCGTTGCACGCTCCCGGTCTCGTTGTGCCGGCTGCGCGATGCTCAATCCACTTTCGCGCCCGAAAACCTGACGATGCGCTCGTACTTGGCGAGTTCTGCGCGCACGAAGGCGGCGAACTCCGCCGGCGTCGTCGGCGCCGGCTCCGCACCCATGCGCGCGAGCCGTTCGCGCATTTCGCTGGAAGCGAGCGCGCGGCGGAACTCCGCGTTGAGACGATCGACGATCGCGGACGGCGTGCCGGCCGGCGCGAACAGGCCGAACCAGGTGCTGACGTCGAAGCCGGCGAGCGCTCCGCCGCCGGCCTCGGCCATCGTCGGCAGTTCGGGAAAGCTCGCCGAACGCCCCGCCGTCGTCACCGCAAAAGCGCGCAGCTTGCCGGCGCGGATCTGCGGTGCGGCCGAGGCCAGGTTGTCAAACATCAGATCGGTCTGTCCGGCCAGCAGTCCCAATTGCGCCGGCGCGGCGCCCGCATACGGAATGTGCACGATCGAGATGCGCGCCATCGACTTGAGCAGCTCGCCGGCCATATGGCCGCCGCTGCCGTTGCCGCCGGACGCGTAGTTGAGCCTGCCCGGGTGCATGCGCGCGTACTCGATCAGGTCGCGCACCGAATCGATGCCGTACTTGGCGGCGGTCTCCGGCGGCATCACCAGCACGTTCGGCACGTGCGCGATCAGTGTGATCGGCGCGAAGTCTTTCAGCGGGTCGTACGGCAGCTTCGCGAACAGCCACGGATTGATCGCGTGCGTGGCCACCGCGCCGATGCCGATCGTGTAGCCGTCGGGCGCCGACTTGGCGAGCAGGTCGACGCCGATGTTGCCGCCGGCGCCGGCGCGGTTTTCGACGACGACCGTGCCGAGCGAATCCTTGACGCGTTCGGCGAGCGCACGCGCGGCGGTGTCGAGCGGGCCGCCGGGTGGGTACGGCACGATCAGTCGGATCGGATGGCTGGGGTAGGCGGGGGCCTGCGCGCTCGCCGCCCACGGCGACAACGCGCAAGAAAGCAGCGACGCGCACAGCGCGCGACGGACATTCACGGCAACGTCTCCTCGTTTCTTGTTACGACCGGCTGGGTCGCGAGGCGGGATTAAACCTCAAAACGCGCCCCTTTGCGGAGGCAGTGTCGTCATCCACCGGACCCGGGCTGCGCCGACCGCCCGCTGCGCCGGCGGGCGACGCGACGCGCGGTTTCGACGAAGGCGGTGCACACTGGCGAGGCATCGTCGCGTCGCCATGCAAGCGCGGTGGCGACTAGCGGCGATCTGTCCGCGAGCGGACGAAACACCACGCCGCGCAAACGAATCTCTTGCGCCGAGGCGGGCACCAGCGCCACGCCGATTCCGGCCGATACCAGGCCGATCACCGCGTGCGTCTGTGTGGCCTCCTGCACCACGCGCGGCGCGAATCCCAGTTGCAGACAGAAGCCGAGCACCAGATCGTGCAGCACGAGTCCAGGCGCGCGCTGGAACATGACGAACGGCTCGGCGGCCAGTCTTGCGGCGTGCACGCGCCGCAGGCCTGCCAGCGGATGGCGGGCGGGCAGGGCAACACACAGGGGCTCCTCGAGCAGTACCGCCGAGGCCAGCTCCGCGTCGGTCACCGGCGGGCGTACGAACGCGGCGTCGATGTCGGCACGGCGCAGCGCCGCGAACTGCTGCGGCAGCGTCAACTCGCGCAGCTCGAGGCGTACGCGCGGATGGCCGGCCGCGAACTCTCGCAGTACGGGCGGCAACAGCGTGTAGATGCTCGCCGACATGAAGCCGATTACGAGCCTTCCAACCTCGCCGCGATCGGCCGCGCGGGCGAGTTGCGCCGCCTGACTGGCGCGGGCGAGGATCGCGCGCGCCTCGACGAGAAAGGCGTCGCCCGCGTGCGTGAGTGCGACTTGTCGCTTGTTGCGGGCGAACAGGCGAACGCCCAGTTCCTCCTCAAGCGCGCGGATCGCGAGCGACAGCGGCGGCTGCGTGATCGCGAGCCGCTGCGCCGCCCGCCCGAAGTGCAGCTCGTCGGCGAGCGCGACGAAGTAACGCAGCGTGCGCAGCTCCACGCGGGTCCCGCAGTGATTTGTACGGCAAATGAATGTTCGACGAAATATATATTGGACTCGCATCGGGGTGCCGCCTACTCTGGCCTCGGGAGCGGCGCCGTTTGCATCGAGGGGCGCCGCCGCCATGAACCGTTGCCGGAGACACCCGATGAAGACATTGCTCACCGCCCTCGGCGTCGCCGCGCTCGCCGCATTCGCTGCGGTCGCGCCGGCATCTGCCGCCTATCCCGAAAAACCCGTGACGATCGTCGTTCCGTTTCCGCCGGGTGGCTCGACCGACATGGTCGCGCGCACGCTTAGCACTCGGCTCGGCGCGATCCTGGGCCAATCGTTCGTCGTGGAGAATCAGCCGGGCGCCACCGGTGCGATCGGGGCGACGCGCGTCAAGCGCTCACCGGCCGACGGGTACACGATCCTGGTGGCGTCGATCGGCGTGTACGCGACCAATCCGTTCCTGCAGAAAGGGCTGCAGTACGACCCGGCCAAGGATTTCGATCTGCTGACGGTCGCCGTGCGCGCGCCGAACGTGCTCGTTGCGCACCCGAGCGTGCCGGCCAAGAACGTCGCCGAGCTGATCGATTATCTGAAGAAAAATCCGGGCAAGGTGTCGTTTGCTTCGAGCGGCGCGGGCTCGTCCGACCATCTGACGGCAGCGCTGTTCTGGCAGCGCACTGCAACAGCGGGCATTCACGTGCCGTACAAGGGCGGTGCACCGGCAATCTCGGATCTGATCGGCGGCCATGCCCAGGTGTCCTTTCAGAACGTCAACGCGGTGCTCGCCCACATTCGCGCCGGCAAGCTCAATGCGCTGGCGGTGACCGGGGACAGGCGTTCGCCCGTGCTGCCCGACGTGCCGACGCTCGGCGAGGCCGGTGTCGCGGGCGTCGACGTGTTTTCCTGGCAGGCGGTCGCTGCGCCCAAGGGTCTGCCGAAGGACGTGCGCGACAAGCTGCACGGCGCGCTCGTCAAGGCGCTCGCCGACCCGGAAGTGACCAAGGGCTTGGTCGAGCAGGGCTTCGAGGTCGTCGGCAATACGCCCGACCAGTTTGCGCAATTCCTCAACCAGGAACTGGCGCGCTGGAAGACCGTCATTGAGACCGGCAGGATCGTGATCGATTGAGTGCCCGACAGCGATGCCCGCCACGCCGATCGTCCGCTCGATGCAAGTTGTGCCCGTTGCCGGGCGCGATTCGATGCTGCTGAACCTCTCGGGTGCGCACGCCCCATTTTTCACGCGCAACCTGCTGATCGTGACCGACAACAGCGGACGCACGGGCGCGGGCGAGGTGCCGGGCGGCGAAAGGATCAGGCAGACGCTCGAAGACGCGCGGCCACTGGTCGAGGGCCGCGCGATCGGCGAGCACCTGGCGATAGTCGCGGACGTGCGGCGCCGGTTCGCCGAGCGCGACGCCGGCGGCCGCGGTTTGCAGACGTTCGACCTGCGCACGACGATCCACGTCGCCACCGCGATCGAATCCGCGTTGCTTGATCTGTTCGGCCAGCACGTCGGACTGCCGGTGGCCGCGCTGCTCGGCGAGGGACAGCAGCGCGATGCGGTGCAAATGCTCGGCTACCTGTTTTTCGTCGGCGACCGCACGCAGACCGATCTGCCGTATGTGGACCCGGCGGACGAACCCGACAGCGCCGGCGACTGGTTCCGGCTGCGGCACGCCGCAGCGCTGACGCCCGCGGCGATCGTGCGACAGGCCGAAGCCGTGCATGCCAAGTACGGCTTCGCCGACTTCAAACTGAAGGGCGGTGTACTGCGCGGCGAGGACGAGGTCGAGGCAATCGTGGCGCTGCACGAGCGCTTTCCGCAAGCGCGCGTGACACTCGACCCCAATGGGGGTTGGCTGCTGCGCGACGCGGTGCGGCTGCTGCGTGACTTGCGCGGCGTGCTCGCATATGCCGAGGATCCGTGCGGGGCGGAGGACGGCTATTCCGGTCGCGAAGTGTTGGCCGAATTTCGACGCGAGACCGGGCTGCCTACCGCGACGAACATGGTGGCCACCGACTGGCGGCAGCTCGTGCACGCGCTCGCGCTGCAGGCGGTCGACATTCCGCTCGCCGATCCTCACTTCTGGACGATGGCCGGTGCGGTGCGTGTGGCACAGACCTGCCGCGACTGGTGTCTGACCTGGGGCTCGCATTCGAACAACCACTTCGATGTCTCGCTCGCGATGTTCACGCACGTGGCGGCCGCGGCGCCGGGACGGACCACAGCGATCGACACGCACTGGATCTGGCAGGACGGCCAGCGACTGACGCGCGAGCCGCTGGCGATCCGCGACGGCCGGGTCCAAGTGCCGCGCCGGCCGGGCCTCGGCATCGAACTCGACTTGGCCGAAGTGCAGAGGGCGCACGAGCTGTACAGGCGTCACGGTCTCGGTGCGCGCGACGATGCGGTCGCGATGCGCTACCTTGTTCCGGGCTGGCAGTTCGACCCGAAACGTCCTTGCCTGGTGAGGTGAGCGGTGCGAAAGAACCGGTTGCGCGAGATCTGGGCGGGCGGCGGCGCGGCGGTCAATGGCTGGTTGGCGATCGCGAGTGCTTTCGCGGCGGAGACGATGGCCCACCAGGGTTGGGATGCGCTGACCGTCGACATGCAGCACGGCGTGGTCGACTATCAAGCGATGGTGGCGATGCTGCAGGCGATCTCGACGACGCCAACGGTGCCGATCGTGCGCGTACCGTGGCTGGAGCCAGGCATCGTGATGAAGACGCTCGACGCCGGCGCGTACGGAATCATCTGCCCGATGGTCAATACGCGCGAAGATGCGCAGAAGCTCGTTGCGTGGACGCACTACGCGCCGCGCGGCACGCGCAGTTTCGGCCCTGTGCGGGCGACGCTGTACGGCGGCGCCGACTACCCGCAGCACGCCGACGCCGCGATCGTGCGGTTCGCGATGATCGAAACGGCGCAGGCGCTCGACAAACTGGATTCGATTCTGTCGGTCGAGGGGCTGGACGCGATCTACATCGGACCGTCCGACCTGTCGCTCGCGCTGGGGGCGCAACCGGCGTTCGACGAAGTCGAGCCGAAGGTTGCGCAGGCGATCGATCACATCCTGGCGCGCGCCCGCGCCCTCGGGGTCGTTGCCGGCATCCACAACGGCACGCCGGCAAGTGCGCTGGCACGCATTGCCAAGGGGTTCCAGTTCGTGACGATCGGCTCCGACGCGCGGTTGCTGGCCGCGGGCTCGCAACGGATCCTGGCGACGATGCGCGCGCGCTGAATTCAAACGCGGCGCGCCTGGACGCCGGGCCCGTGCGGCGCGGCGGCATCAGCGGGCAGTCCGTGGTCGCAGACCTGATTGCTGCCGGGCCCGTGCGGCACTTTCACCGTAGATCCGGTGTTCTGCAGGACCGGCTGGCCGCCGGCGGCGAGGCGTGCGCGAGCGGCACGTGGGCGGCGATGCGCGCCGACGCGAGCATCTGCGCGTTGACGGCGCGGTCTTCGAACAGCCCGCCACGCGATCGGTGGACACACCGCGGCCGAGCCGCGACGGTTCAGAGCGTCGGCAGGCGGCGGAAGCCCGGTGCGACCAGCGCTTCTTCTTCGCGCGTCGCCGGGCGCGTGTCGATGCGATCGACGCGCGCAGCC
>JBBIQI010000159.1:0-7680 GCA_037442465.1 Burkholderiales bacterium | reverse complement strand
TACGCGTACGCGCCGCACGACTTCGAGCGCGTGCGGCGGATCATCTACGCGCGCGCCGGTATCAGTCTGAACGAGACCAAGCGCAACATGGTCTACAGCCGGCTGTCGCGCCGGCTGCGCGCGCTCGGCATCGATTCCTTCGGCGTCTATCTGGACCGGCTCGAACACGATGCCGCTTTCAGCGCGCAGGAACAGCAGCTCTTCATCAACGCGCTGACGACGAATCTGACCTCGTTTTTCCGCGAGCCGCATCACTTTCCGCTGCTGGCGGACTTCCTGCGCGCGGGCGGCCCTCCGACCGCTCTCAGGACAGGCGACGGGCTGCGGCTGTGGTGTGCGGCGGCGTCGACCGGCGAGGAGCCGTATTCGATCGCCATGACGATGGTCGAGGCGCTCGGCGAAGACACGTCGGCGCGGCTGCTGGCGACCGACATCGACACGCAGGTCCTGACGACCGCCCGCGCCGGCGTCTACCGTCTCGACTCGGCCCGTCAGTGCGGCGAGCCGCGATTGCGCCGCTTCTTCCTGCGCGGACGCGGCGCCAACGAGGGCATGGTGCGCGTACGGCCCGAGCTCGCGCGGTTGGTCGAGTTCGCGCCGCTGAATCTGCTCGAGGACGGCTGGTCGGCGCTGCGCGGCTTTGCTTCGCAGGTCGACGCGGTGTTCTGCCGCAACGTGATGATCTACTTCGACAAGCCGACGCAGCGCAAGGTGCTGGCGCGGATCGCGCAGGTGCTCAGGCCCGGCGGGCTGCTGTTCGTCGGCCATTCGGAGAACTTCGCCGACTGCCGCGAGTGGTTCACCCTGCGTGGCCGGACCGTGTACGAAAGGCTTCGATGAGCCGAGTCAAGTTCGGTGGCGCCGCAGGCGAGGCGCGCACGGTGCTGTACGAGCGCGACTTCGGCCGCAACGGCGTGAAGGTGCTGCCCGGCGAGTTCTTCGTCACAGACGAGGACATTGTGATCACGACCGTACTCGGCTCCTGCGTGGCGGCGTGCATCTGGGACCGACAGGCGCGCATCGGTGGCATGAACCACTTCATGCTGCCGGGCGAAGAGGGCGGCAGCCGGGACGCCGACCCGCTCGGCCTCGCGGGTCGTTACGGGGTCTATGCGATGGAGCAGTTGCTCAACGAGTTGATCAAACGCGGCGGTCGCAAGGCCAATTTCGAAGCCAAGGTGTTCGGCGGCGGCCAGGTCCTGCGCAGCATGACGAGCATCAACATCGGCGAGCGTAACGCGCAATTCGTCGAACAGTTCCTGCGCACCGAAGGCATCCCTATCGGCGCCAGCGATCTGCTCGAC
Organism: Burkholderiales bacterium; assembly: GCA_037442465.1. Lineage (GTDB taxonomy): Bacteria > Pseudomonadota > Gammaproteobacteria > Burkholderiales > Burkholderiaceae_F > DSNY01. The sequence continues at coordinate 6,376 of JBBIQI010000159.1, read as the reverse complement.
GTGCACCCGCGTCGCGTGGCGTTTTTTCCGACCACCGGGCGCGCGCTTTGCAAGAAGCTTGCGCAGGCCGACGCCTCGCTGTTCGCCGCCGAGCGGCAGTACACGGCACGGCTGACAAGCGCCAAGGTCGGCGGCGACGTCGAGCTGTTCTGAGCGTGCGATGGCCAAGATCCGCGTGCTGATCATCGACGACTCGGCGTTGGTCCGCAGCCTGCTCGCGCAGATCGTTAACCGCGAGCCCGATATGGAGGCGATCGGCGCGGCACCCGATCCGCTGGTGGCGCGCGAAATGATCCGAACTTTGAACCCGGACGTGTTGACGCTCGATGTCGAGATGCCCAGGATGGACGGGCTCGACTTTCTCGAGCGACTGATGCGCCTGCGGCCGATGCCGGTCGTGATGGTGTCGACGCTGACCGAGCGCGGCGCCGAGGTCACGCTGCGCGCGCTCGAACTCGGTGCGGTGGACTTCGTCGCCAAACCCAAAATCGGCATCGCGGGTGGGATGCAAGAGCTGGCACGCGACATCACCGACCGAATCCGCGCCGCCGCGCAGTCGAAACCGCATCGCTGGGCGGGCGCGCCACAAGTGCCGGCGCCGCACGGGCTCGCTGCGGTCAAGCCGCGGCCGGCGAGCTACTCGCGCCTGTCGACCGAAAAGTTGATCGCGATCGGCGCCTCGACCGGCGGCACCGAAGCGATCCGCGAGGTGCTGACGCCGCTGCCTGCCGATTGCCCCGCGGTGCTGATCACCCAGCACATGCCGCCGGGCTTCACCCGGAGTTTCGCGCAGCGACTCGATTCGCTGTGCCGGATCACCGTCAGCGAGGCGGAAAACGGCGAACGCGTGCTGCCGGGGCACGCCTACATCGCGCCGGGCGGGCGCCACATGCGACTGGCGCGCAGCGGTTCGAACTACGTCGTCGCGCTCGACGACGGCGAACCCGTCAATCGCCACCGCCCTTCGGTCGACGTGCTGTTCCGCTCGGTCGCGGCCAACGCCGGTCCGAACGCGCTCGGGGTGATGCTCACCGGGATGGGCAAGGACGGCGCGGCTGCGATGCTCGAGATGAAGCGCGCCGGCAGCTTCACGATCGCGCAGGACGAGGCGAGCTGCATCGTCTTCGGCATGCCGAAGGAGGCGATCGCGCTCGGCGCCGTCGACGAAGTGCTGCCGCTCGCCCGCATCGCCGCACGGCTGCAGCAGCGGCTTGCCGAGATCGGCGGCGTCGCGCATCGCGTCTGAGCGGGCGGCTTGCCCCCGCGCACGTTCGCCCCTACATTCGATGCTGCAAAGCCCGCCGGGCGATCGCCGGCAGCATCGTGCGCCGGAGGAAAGTCCGGACTCCGTAGAGCGGCGTAGCAGGTAACACCTGTCCACCGCGAGGTGAGGATCAGAGCAACAGAGACGAGCCGATTCAGTTCGGGTGAAACGGGCAATCTCTACGCGGAGCAACACCAAATAGGCGACCGGCGACCCTGCTCGGGTAGGTCGCGGGTAGGTGGCTCGAGCTCGTCAGCGATGGCGGGCCCAGAGGAATGATCGCCACGCGGCGCACGCAGCGCCGTGCACAGAATCCGGCTTACAGGCGGGCTTTGCATTTTCTTTGCGTTCGTTGGCCGCGAACCGTCGCGGTGGCATGCGTCGCGCGGGCACCTGAGGACCGACGCCTGAGCAGGTCGCCCCGGTTTTGACGTTCGACTTTCACTTCGTTGCCTATCCCTTTAATTCGCATACGCATTTCTGGCACGGAATTGGCCCGCATGCAGTCTTAAGTCGTTGTCGTCATTCGGAAAAGCGCCCCTTTATTCCCTTGACCCCTCAAGGCGCTTGCTCTAGAGTGCCGCGCTGGTGGGATAAAGTGGAAATAAGTGGATTAGTTAGCAGTCGCTTGCGCTAAGAGTCTCGAAACTGCGCAAGCCTGCGGCGGTCCGCGATCACTGCGAGGCGCGCGTGTTCGAGGGGGCGGCGGCACTGACGTTGGACGACAAGGGCAGGCTGTCGATGCCCGCGCGTCATCGCGAGACGCTGCTCGCGCAGTACGAAGGGCGCATCACGCTCACGCGCCATCCGGATCGCTGTCTCGTCGTGTACCCGCGCCCGGTCTGGGAGGCCAAGCGCGCCGAGCTGGCACAGATGCCTTTCGAGGCGCGCGAATGGGTCCGCATCATCGTGGGCAGCGCGCGCAGTCTGGAACTGGACAGCGCCGGACGCGTGCTGATTCCGGCCGAACTGCGCGCGGTGGCCGGACTCGAACGCGACGTCGTGCTGATCGGGCTGGAAAACCGCCTCGAACTCTGGGATGCGGCAGCGCGTGCCGAGCAGGAAAAGGCTGCGCTCGAGGCCGGCGTTCCGGAAGCGTTCAAGCGTTTCATCTTCTGATCGTGAATGCCATCCTCCTTCACGATCGCTTCACCGGAACATCGCACCGTGCTGGCCGCAGCAGCGGTCGAAGCACTGGTGACGGATCCCGCGGGCATCTACGTCGACGCGACCTTCGGGCGCGGCGGGCACGCGTGCGCCATCCTCGCACGGCTCGCGCCGACGGGCCGATTGGTGGCGTTCGATCGCGATCCGGCTGCGCAGACTGCTGCGGCCGCGATCGCCGACGCCCGTTTCGCCTTCGTCCATGCGCCGTTTTCGCAATTGCGACAGCGCCTGCAGGCGCTGGGCATCACGCGCGTGCAGGGCGTGCTGCTCGATCTGGGCGTGTCCTCGCCGCAGATCGACGATCCGCAGCGCGGCTTTTCGCTGCGCGGCGACGGCCCGCTCGACATGCGGATGGACCCGACGCGCGGCGAGACCGCGGCGCAATGGCTGGCGCGGGCGACGGTCGACGAACTGACGCGGGTGATCCGTGACTATGGGGAAGAACGGTTTGCTGCATCGATTGCAAAGGCGATTGTGGCTCGCCGCGAAGCTGGGCGGCCGCTCACCCGCACCGCCGACCTTGCCGCCGTCGTGGCGGAGGCGATCCCCGTCAAGAGCCGCAAGGACGCGTCCCAGCATCCGGCCACGCGGACTTTTCAGGCTGTACGGATTCACGTCAATCAAGAGCTTGAGGAACTGGCGCTAGTGCTCGCACAGGCCGTCGAACTGCTCGCGACCGGCGCGCGCCTGGTCGCCATCAGCTTTCATTCGCTGGAGGATCGGCTCGTCAAGCGATTCATCGACGCGCATGCGCATCCGGAACGCGCGCAGGCGCGCGGTCTACCGTTGCGCGCATCCGAGCTGCCGCAGCCGACGCTGCGCGCACTCGGCAAGGCGGTGCCGGACGCCGCACAGATCGCCGCCAACCCGCGCGCGCGCTCGGCGGTGATGCGCGTGGCCGAACGCACGGCCGTCCCGCTGCCGAGGTCGGCATGATCCGCCGCGGTGCGCTGTTGTTGCTGATCGCCGCGCTGCTGGTGGCCAGCGGCCTGTCCGTGGTGACCGCGCAGCACCGCGCGCGCAGCCTATTCATCGATCTGGAGCGCGCGCAGCAGCAGGCCAAGGCGCTCGAGGCCGAAGGCAACCGCCTGCGGGTCGAACTAGGGCGCGTATCGCAGCCGGCGACGGTCGAAGCGGCCGCGCGCCAACTGGGCATGCGTCCGGTCGACGCCGCCCGCACCGTCTATCTGCCGGCGGCGCCGGCGGCCGCACCGGAGGTGTCGAAGTGAAGCTGCCCGCCGGCGATCGCAGCGGCGCCGCGAGCCGAGCGTTCGCGCACACGCGCCGCGCCCGGGCGGCGAGAGGCGGCGAGCGCGTCGCGTTCAACGCCAATCCGCTGTTGGCTGTCCGTCTGTCGCGCCGGCGCTCGATGCTGCTGCTGTCGCTGTTGTTCTGTGCGTTCGCGCTGCTCGCCGGCCGCGCGTTCTACTTGCAGGGCGGCATCGGTACCGACTTCCTGCAACGGCAGGGCGAAGCGCGCTATGCGCGCACGCTCGAGGTGCCCGCCACCCGCGGCAAGGTGACGGACCGCAACGGTGTCGTGCTCGCCGCGTCGGTACCCGCGCGGGCGATCTGGGCGATCCCCGAAGACGTCGATCTGTCGCCGCGCGAGTTGGCGCAGCTTGCGCAACTGCTGGCGATGCCGGTGGCCGAGCTCAAGCGCAGGCTTGCGGCGGAGGACCGCAGCTTCGTCTATCTGCGGCGTCAGGTCGAACCCGAAGTCGCCGAACGCATCGCCGCACTGAAGCTCGAGGGCATCCACGCAAGCCGCGAGTTCAAGCGTCACTACCCGCACGGGGGTACCGCCGCGCACGTGATCGGCTTCACCGACGTCGAGGACCGCGGCCAGGAGGGCATCGAGCTCGCGCTCGAGTCGACGCTGGCTGGCCGCGCCGGCAGCCGCCGCGTGATCAAGGACCGCTTCGGGCGCGTCGTTGACGGCGACTGGCTGCGCATGCCGGTCGACGGCCGCGACGTGGTGCTATCGATCGACCACCGGGTCCAGTACATCGCCTTCTCCGCGCTGAAGGACGCGGTCGAAGCGCATCGCGCCAAAGCGGGTGCGGCGGTCGTGCTCGACGTCAGGACCGGCGAGGTGCTGGCGCTGGCGAACTGGCCGAGCTTCGACCCCAACCGGCGCGAGCGGTGGGATGCGGCCACGCTGCGCAACCGCGCACTGACCGACACGTTCGAGCCCGGCTCGACGTTGAAGCCGTTTTCGATCGCCGCCGCGCTCGACGCCGGGCGCGTGTCGCCCGAACTGCGCGTGCAGACCGCGCCGGGACGCATGACGATCGGCGGCCGCACGATCGGCGATGCGCATCCGCACGGCGTGCTGACCGTCGCTGAAGTGGTCGCCAAGTCGAGCAACGTGGGCACCGCCAAGATCGCGCTCGACCTGCCGGCGCAGGTGCTGTGGGAGACGTACTCCGCCGCCGGCTTCGGCCAGGCGCCGAGCCGTGCGGGCACGGGCTTTCCCGGTGCCGTCGCCGGCCGCCTGCGTCCGTACAAGGTATGGCGCCCGATCGAGCAGGCGACGATCGCCTACGGCTACGGCGTTTCGGTATCGCTGCTGCAACTGGCGCGCGCGTACACCGTGTTTGCGCGCGACGGCGACGTCGTCCCGGCCACGCTGATCAAGACCGAGTCGCCACCCGCGGGCGTGCGGGTGATCAAGCCGGCGACCGCGCATGCGATGCGTCGCATGCTTGAACTGGCCGTCGGCGACGAGGGCACCGCGCCGGCTGCGCGCATCGCCGGCTACCGCGTCGCGGGCAAGACCGGCACTGCGCGCAAGCTGCACAACGGGCGCTACGTCAACGCCTACGTCGCTTCGTTCGCCGGTTTCGCGCCGGTGTCGGACCCGCGCATCGTCGTGGCCGTGATGATCGACGAGCCGGACGCGACGCGCGGGCGCTACTACGGCGGCGATGTCGCCGCGCCGGTGTTCGCGCAGATCACGGCCGGCGCACTGCGCACGCTGCAGGTTGCCCCCGACGGCGCCACCGACCGTGCGCCGGTCCGCTCGCCGGAGCCGCGTCTGCCGCTGCAGCGGCTGGCCGGGGCGATGTGAGGCGCGCGATGAGCCGATCGCAAGCGAGCGTGATGGACATCGTTGCCTGGCTGCGCGCGAACGCGCCGTCCGCACTCGCCGGCGCGCACCACCTTCAGCTCGACAGCCGGCGCATCGCGGCGGGCGACGTTTTCGTGGCAGTGCCGGGCGCGGTCCCCGGCAAGAGCGCCGACGGGCGCGACTACCTGCGCACGGCCGTCGCACTCGGTGCGGCCGCCGCGCTCGTCGAAGCCGAGGGCTGGCAGCCACTGGACATCGGCGTACCGGTGCTGCCGGTGCCCGGGCTGCGGCGGCTGCTCGGGCCGCTCGCCGCCAGCTTCTACGGGCGGCCGAGCGAGAAACTGCGCGCGATCGGCGTCACCGGCACCAACGGCAAGACCTCGTGCACGCAGTGGATCGCGCAACTGCTGACACTGGAGGGCAGCGGCTGCGCGGTGATCGGCACGCTCGGCAGCGGCTTCCCGGGTACGGTGTTCGCCGGCTCCGCGCTGACCACACCCGATGCGATCGCCGTGCAGCGTGAGTTGCGTGCACTGCTCGACCAGGGTGCGCGTGCGGTCGCGATGGAGGTGTCTTCGATCGGGCTCGACCAGGGCCGCGTCGACGGTGTGGACTTCGACATCGCGCTGTTCACGAACCTCACGCGCGACCACCTGGACTACCACGGCACGCTCGAGCGCTACGAAGCGGCCAAGGCGCGTCTGCTCGACTGGCCGACGCTGTCGCACGCGGTGCTCAACCTGGACGATGCGGCCGGGCAGCGCTTCGCCGCGCGGCTGGCGCAGCGCAGCGGGCTGCGCCTGATCGGTTTCACCGCGCAGGATGCGACCGCGCCGGCGCCGCTTGCGCGGCGACTCGCCGCGCGCGCGGTC